>JBLNBX010000112.1:0-32799 GCA_050260275.1 bacterium | reverse complement strand
GCACGCCCGAGCTTTCGACGGAGTAACCGAGTGACGGGCCCGCCACGCGCCCATTTACAGCGCCTGCCGGGACCAGGGCGGCGGCGAGCAGCACAAGAACAGCTTTCGTTCTCGCCATGATCTCCTACCTCCCCGGCACGCCGATTGTGGGACTTCCCGGCGTGATCGTGATCGGGGCGGAAGCAGGGCTGTCGTCGCGCGTTGCCGCGTAAATGCCGCCCGCGGCAGCCGCCCCGCCAACGACGGCAAGAATGGCGATGAGCTTCGCCGAGATGCCGCCCGCCGCGCCGGCACCGGCTCCCACGGCCGCTGCGGCGAGTACGTTAGTCTGTGCGATAGTCGCGCTTCCGGTAGCTCCCTGGAACGACGCGTTCACCTGTATCTGGAACTGCCCGGGCGTTGAGTTAGGCCTGATCCCGCGAAGCACCGCGCGGCCGTTCTGGTCTGTTACCGCTGTGAACGAACGGGTTCCGTCGCGCAGGACCGCGCCTGGTCCGTCGTTCGGCAGCAGAAATGTTACAGTTGCTCCGGCGACGGGCCGGCGATTCTCGTCTTCCACCTGAACGATGGGTTCGCGCGCCGTCCGCTGGCGGATGTTATTGATGGCGCCCTCACCCTCGATCACGACGATATTGAGTTTCTTTGCGGCGGGCTCCTGCGCCCGGACGGGCACGGATTGCAGGGCCAGCAGGCAGGCGAGCGCGGCCGCGAACGGCTGCGCGCATGATCTCATTGAGTTACGGGATCGCACAGGGGTAATTCTCCTCGCACTAGACTAATCCTCCGCGCGAACTCAGACAAGGGCTAAATGCGATATTTTTCAACATAATTGGCCTTAGCGGTGGTATTCTGATTCCACATCCGGAGGTGTGTTGATGCGCTGGATCGCGTTTGTTGCGCTCGGCTGCGCGATTGCCTTACCGCAGGAGCGTAAGCTCAGCCCGCGCGAGCTATTTTACGCCCCGCCGCCCGCGGCCAAGCCTGCGGCGGCCAAGCCTGCCGCGGCTCGGAACCGTAACGTAGCGAAGGCTGCTCCGCAGGAGCGCGCCAAAGCGCCGGAAACCGCGGCGGCGCAGGAGGTTGCATCGGCGCCTGAGCTCGCGGCGGCGCCCGCGCCGTCCTCGCCGGAAATAAGGCTTGTATCTGACTCGCCCGGTAAGCCGCTCGGATTGAGATACGGCATTCTCAAGCGCACCCCAACGGGGCAGGAGGAAGTTGACCCCGGCGCCGTATTCCGCGCCGGCGATCGCATACGGCTTAGCATCGAGGTCAACGATCCGGGATATCTGTATATCGTCAACCGCGGATCGAGCGGCGCATGGAACGTGCTTTTCCCATCACCCGAGATAGCCGGGGGCGATAACCGCGTGCGGCCCGGCGTGCGGTACGAGATACCCTCGGGTTACACGTTTACGTTCGACGAGCGCGCGGGCGAGGAGAAGCTTTTCATCGTGCTGTCGCGGCAGCCCGAGGCCGATCTCGAGCGCCTCATCTACTCGCTCGGCGAAGGCGGCGGGAGACCCGCGGCGAAGCCGGATAGAAGTAAACTCCTGCTCGCCGCCAACATCACGCCTATCGACGACATGCTGGTAGGCCGGCTCCGCAGAACCTACGCGCGCGACCTCATCATCGAGAAGGTGGACGAAACGACGCCCGGGCCCCGGGCGGAGAAGGCCGTGTATGCAGTCAACCCGAGCGGGCGTCCGGACGCGCGCGTCATCGCGGACATCACGCTCAACCACGAGTGAGATGAACCGCCGAGTCTTCCTTGGGATGCTTCCGGCCGCCGCCTGGGCGCAGTCCGGACCGGCCCACCGCGTCGAGATCACGCTTGAGCGCCTGGAGGGCTCCGCCTGGCGCGCCGTGCCGCCGGGGCTCGTTCTCGAACGCGACGACCGCGTGCGCTTCCGTTTCCGCTCCAACTTCGACGGCTACCTGTACGTGATGAACCGCGGAACCAGCGGGTCCTACACGCTGCTGTTCCCGCGCGATGAAACCGGCCGCGACAACAACATCTCCGCGGCGCGCGAGTACCTGATCCCGGCGACGCAGGCGTATTTCCGGATCGCCGGCCCGCCGGGCCACGATGTTGTCTACTGGGTGATGTCGCCCGTGGCGATGGGCGATGGACGGCGTCAGGAGTACGTTCCGCTGCCGCCGCCCCCGGCTTCGCCGCCTCCGCCGGAGAACCTTATGCCGCGCTGCGACGAGTCCATGCTGCGCGCGCGCAGCCTGTGCATAGATTCATCTGCCGGGCCGCGGCAGCCGGACGCCTCGGAGCCGCTTCCGGAAAACCTCGCCGGCCTGCCCGGCGTGCGCTCGCGCGAGCTGGTCATCATGCGCCGCGCGAACCAGACCGTGCTGTCGTCTCCGTCGCCGATCGACGGCCCTGTTATCTACGAATTCCGACTGGCGCACCGGTGATGCCATGAGAGTTGCCATTCTGATAGCCGCGTTTGCGGCCGTCTCCGCCGCACAGCAGACCGGGCGCGACCTGCGCCTGGAGAAAGATACTCCGCCGGCCGCTATTCCGGCCGCTCCCACAATTCCGCGCAGCTACGCGCTCGTGGTTGGCATCGGCGCGTACAAGAACCTTCCCGAGAACCTCCAGCTCCGGTACTCTGAGCGCGACGCCGAGGCCATCTACTCAGTTCTCATAAGCGCCGAGGGCGGGAACTTCCCCGCAGAGAACGTGCGGCGGCTGGTGGGCCCCAAGGCGACGCTCGCGAACCTGCGCCGCGAATTAGAGGAATGGCTGCCCAGCGTTGCGGGCGACGACGACCGCGTGCTCATCTACTTCGCCGGCCACGGCTTTATCTACCAGGGCAAGGGTTACCTCGCGCCCTGGGACTTCGACGCCGCTGATATCCCCGGGACCGGGTACCCGATGGACCGGCTGGGCACGGTGATCGGGTCGAAGGTACGCGCGAAGTGGAAGGTGCTGCTCACGGATTCCTGCCATAGCGGGGCGATCACTCCCGAGGAGAACGCGCAGCTCAACCGCAGCCTGCTAGACCTCAACCGGTCTTTGTTCTCTCTCACCGCCAGCCGCGACCGCGAACGCTCCTTCGAGAGCCCCGACTGGGGCGGCGGGCACGGCATCTTCACTTACTACGTGGTGAAGGGTCTCGAAGGCACCGCCGACGAGAACCGCGATGGCATCGTAACAGCCGACGAGCTGGCCGAGTACACTCGTCGCAATGTCCGCGAGGCCACCGGCGGGCAGCAGAACCCGACCTCCGAGCGCGGCAGCTTCGATCCCAACATGCTGCTGGCGTATGTGCCGAGCAACGCCGCCGCCGGCACGCCGCCGCCGCCGAAGGAAGGGACGTTCATCTTCGAGGTGAACATGGACGGCGTCGAGGTGTTCATCGACGGCAAGTCGGCTGGAGTCGTCGATCGCGGAAAGCCGCTGCGCATGCCCGGCCTGACGCCGGGGACGCACACCGTGAAGGCCGTGAAGATGGGCTACGAGCCGGACGGGCCGCGCGAGGAAATGGTCTACCCGGGACAGGAGCGGACAGTCACGTTCCGCATTCTGATCCCTCGGCGCCGTAACAAGGCCGCGCTCGACCTCTTCGACGAAGCCCTTGAGGCTTACAACAAGGGATACGAGAAAAACTACCGCCGCGCGGTGGAGCTGCTCGAACGGGCGCTGGCCGCGGATCCCACGTTCTCGCAGGCCGCGCTCTATCTTGCGCGCGCGCAGAACGCGCTCTACGACGGGGAGAACGCCGCGAAGAACTTCCGCCGCGCCATCGAAATCGACCCCGACTATCTCGAAGCGCGGGCCAGCTACGCCGGTATGCTTCTCGACATCGGCGATACGGACGAGGCCATCCGGCAGCTCACCGCCGTCGTGCAGCGCGACAAGAAGCACGCCATGGCCCAGTATCTGCTCGCGCAGGCGTTCCGGATGAAGGGCGAGTACCAGCAATCGATCGAGGCTGCGCGCGCCTCGATCGCGCTTCAACCCGGCAACGCGGAGGCCCACTTCTGGCTCGCCGAGAGCCTGCGGCTGAGCGGCGCATACGAGGAAGCGAGGCGCGAGTACGCCGAGTATCTGCGGCTGAGCGACTTCGACAGCAAGCTCGCAGGCAAGCTCAATTACTATGTCGTGGGCTTCCTCGCGGGTATGGGCAAGAAGAAGCGGGCCGCGCAGACGGACATCTGGAAGGACCTGCGCAGCCTCGCCTACTTCGGAATGTGCGACGCGGACCGCAAACTGGGCAACTACGACAGCGCCATATCGTTCTGCCGCCGATCCCTCAACTACTCTGCTGACGATCCGTTCGTCCATTACGCGCTCGGCCTCTGCTACATGCGCAAGGCGCAGGAGACCGGCGCTGTGGAGATGTTGCCTGCGGCCGAAAAGCACTTCAACGCCATGCTTGCGCTGAATCCGGACCTGGCCGAAGCCGAGTACGCGCGCAAGAACATCAGCACCATCGAAGCGGTTCTTCGGTCCCAATAGCCTTCCGCAGAATAGCCATTTTCTATCCCGCCGATAAAAACGTTCCGCTTTGTTTCCGGGACGGCCTGCCTCATCATCGGACCTGGGAGGCGTCGCGCACTCAGCGTATATGTCTACTGAATCGCCGGCGCTCGAACTCGCTTACCGTGTCAGCGCGATTGTCAGTTCGAGCGCGGCACTCGACCGGATCGTTTCACAGGTTATCTGCCTCGTTGCGAAAGCGGCCGCCTGCGACGCGTGCGTCGTATTCCAGAGCGCCGCGGAAGGAGGCGATGTGACCATCTACGCGTCCCGTGCTCCGCACGAATCCGAGCCGGCGCGTGTTGTCCTCGCAGCCACCGATTGCGAGCCCGCCTGGATGGCGGCGCCGCCGGCCGTGCTGGCCATCGAACGGCGTGCGTCTGGCGACGCCCGCTTCAGGCCCGTCGAAGGCTTTGTCGATGCCGGCCACGAGGCGCTTCTCTCTGTTCCGCTGGCCGCCGGCGGCACTGCCCTGGGGCTGGTGAACGTTCACGATCGCGAACCGCGGGCCTATACGCCGGCAGAGGTCGCGATGCTGACGTTCGTGGGAGAGCAGCTCGGGCTTGCGATCTCGGCATCCCTCCTTGCCTGCGAGGCATCGCGCCTGCGCGAGGAGACACTCAGGCTGCAATCTGAGCTCGAAACGCGAAAACTGCTCGAGCGCGCCAAGGGCATCGTCCAGCGCGATTACGGGATAAGCGAGGAAGAGGCCTATCTCCGCCTGCGCGCGGAAAGCCGCAGAACGCGCCGCCGCTTGCGCGAGATTGCCGAGGCGGTCATCCTCGCCGATTCCGCCGCCCGCACTTCCCGAAGCGCCTGAGCCCGGCCGTACCCGGGTTGTGGTATTCCTTTGGTACGGTATGGGCACCAATATCTCGCGCCGGACTTTCTTGTCCACGGCCGCGGCAATTCCTCTTGTCCCGGCTGTGGCGCAGTCTCGAAAGATACCCGTCGGCCTGGAATTGTACTCGGTCCGCAACGAACTTTCGAAGGATCTCGAGGGCACGGTTACCGCCGTCGCCAGGATGGGTTACGAGAACGTAGAGTTCTACTCTCCGTATTTCTCATGGACTCTGGACCGCGCGAAGGAGGTCCGAAAGCTGCTCGACGATCTCGGCATCACTTGCCGCTCCACGCATAACGGCCCTGAGTCCTTTGCCCCCGCGAACTATCAGAAGGCCATCGACCTGAACGGCATACTCGGCAGCAGGCTCATCGTGATGGCGAGCGCCGGGCGCGTTCAGGGTATCGACGGCTGGAAGAAAGTAGCGGACACGCTGAACGCGGGCGCCGAGGCGTTCAGGAAAGCCAAAATGTCCGCCGGATATCACAATCACCAGCTTGAATTCCGGTCGGTCGAGGGCACGCGTCCCATCGAGGTGATCGCGAAGAACACGATGAAAGATGTCGTGCTGCAACTCGACATCGGCACCTGCGTCGAGGTGGGCCAGGACCCGGTGGCGTGGATCGAAGCCAACCCCGGCCGCATCCGTTCGGTTCACTGCAAGGAGTGGTCGCCCGAGAAGGGCTACAAGGCGCTGTTCGGCGAGGGCGCCTCTCCCTGGAAGAAGATCTTCGCAGCCGCGGAGAAAACCGGCGGCGTTGAGGACTACATCATCGAGCAGGAAGTCGCGGACATACCCACTATCGAGGCCGTCGAGAAGTGCCTCGCGGCATTCCGGAAGATGCGGGCGTAAACCGGCGCGCATACCTGCTTCCGGGCGCGGCGGTGTGGGCATCCGGAGCACCGATCTGATGTGGCGTGGGCGCCTGGTCTGCACCGGTTCCTGGGGGCGCCCGGACGGCCGCCTGAACCCAGACAGTTCCAGAGCTCGACTCTCGTAACCGCAGCGCGCGCCGGACCATCTAGAATAGTGTGGCGGTGCGTAAGGTCCAGCATCAGGCGCACGGGCAACGTCTGATCATTCTCCGTAACGGCTTGTTGCGCCTGCACAAGACCTTGCTCGAATCCGAACGGCACGTCTACGAACGCGATGTCCAGCCTGTGAATTCACCGTGGGAGATGCTGGGGCTCGTTATGAACGATCCCTGGTTCGCGTGGCTCAGGCAGCTCTCCGGTCTGGTAGCGGAGATTGATGAGCGGCTGGCCTCCCACGATCCGGCAACGCATTCCGACGCTGAGTGGTTCATTGTCCGCGCCCGCAGCCTTCTCGTGCCGGACGAGGGCGGCGCGGGCTTCGAACGATACTACTTCGAGGCGCTGCAGCGCGATCCGAATGTCGTTCTCGCCCACGCAGAGATGTTGAGGGTTCTGGCTTCGCTGGCCTGACCGGATTCCGCTCAACCAGCAGCGGTGCAGCCTCTTCAGTCCGGTTCCCGTCCGCAAATCTTTGCACTGCGTTAGCCGCCCGAGCCGTCACAAAGAGTGAGGGGTTGTATGAAGTTGCGGAAGCGCAACGGCGCAGAAGCCGCGCTGGACGAGAGCCGCCCTGTTCGCGAAAACGAACTGGAATGGGCCGGCGTCGAGGCGGACCAGCGCCACCGCTGGCATCCGCGCCGTCGCGCTCTCATCGCTGTGCTGCTCGCGGCGGTGCTCGCCGCAGGCGCTCTCGCGGCCTGGCGGTTGTGGGGCGGAGCCGACGGCCCCGCGTACGAGTACGCCACCGTCTCGCGCGGCGACATCACCCGCACCATCAGCGCTACAGGCAAGCTTCAGGCGCTCGTGACCGTACAGGTGGGCAGCCAGGCTTCCGGGCGCATCTCAGAGATCCTTGTCGATTTCAACGACCGCGTCAGAAAAGGCCAGATCATAGCCAGGCTTGACCCTTCCATGTTTGAAGCGCAGCTTCAGCAGGCCCGGGCCAACCTCATCAACGCGCAGGCCGCCGTTCAGACTTCCCAGAGCGCGGTGGCCAGCGCGCGCGCGAACGTTGCAGCCGCTCAGGCGAATGTGGAACGGCTGCGGGTGGCGCAGTCCGACGCCGAGCGCCAGTACGCCCGCGCGATCGAGCTGGCGGAAGCCGGAGCGGCGTCGAGGCGCGATGTAGAAGCCGCCGAGGTCACGCTCTCGCAGGCCAAGGCGCAGTACCAGCAGTCCGCGGCGGAGGTGGATCAGGCCAGGGCGCAGGCACAATCGGCTGAGTCGCAGCTCCAGCAGGCGAGGGCCAGCGTGAGCCAGGCGCAGGCACAGGTGGATCTCGCGCAGGTGAACCTCGGCTACACGGTGATCCGGGCTCCCATCGACGGCGTCGTTGTGGCGCGCAATGTGGACGTCGGCCAGACGGTCGCTGCCAGCTTTCAGGCCCCCATCCTCTTCCTCATCGCGAACGACCTCACGCAGATGCAGGTGCTCGCAGACGTCGACGAGGCCGACGTAGGCCAACTCGAGCCTTCCAGCCCCGTCACCTTTACCGTCGATGCATTTCCGCGCGACACCTTCAAAGGCTCCATCTCGCAGATACGCCTGAACCCGGTGACCGAGCAGAATGTAGTCACCTACACGGCCGTAATCGACGTGCAGAATCCCGAACTCAAACTAAGGCCGGGCATGACGGCGAACGTCACGGCGACGGTGGCGCACCGCGAAAACGTCCTCACGATCCCGAACGCCGCCCTGCGTTTCCGTCCCTCTACGGACGGCGCTGTACCCACACAGGCCGTAAGGAAGGGCCAGGGACAGGTTGTCTGGACCGAGGCAGGCGCAGGTGAGATCAAAGCCACGCCAGTGAAGATCGGGATCACCGACGGCGTCAACTCCGAGGTCATCTCCGGCCTCAAGGAAGGCGACCGCGTGGTTCTCGCCCAGAAGACCGAGGCCGGCCGCCCGAATCCGATGTCGCCGTTCGGCGGCAGGGGAGGCCGGCGATGATCTGGCGCAACGGGCAACAAAGCACGGCCGTTGAAGCCGGGGCGCGCGGACTGGCGACGCCGGTGATCGCGCTGGAACACATTCACAAGGTGTACGCCACGGGCTCAACGCCGGTGCACGCGCTCCGCGACGTCTCGCTCACCGTTGAGCGCGGCGAGTTCGTGGCCATCATGGGCGCGTCCGGATCAGGCAAGTCGACGCTGATGAACATCCTGGGGTGCCTGGACCGCCCCACTCGCGGCCGCTACCTCCTCGACGGCATCGACGCTTCGAGGCTCAACAGGGACGAGCGCGCCGATATCCGAAACCGCAAGATCGGATTCGTGTTTCAGGGGTTCAATCTGCTGCCTCGCACCAGCGCGCTGGAAAACGTCGAGCTTCCACTCCTCTACACGCATCTGCCGGCGCGCGAGAGGGAGTTGAGGAGCCGGCGCGCGCTCGCGCTTGTCGGGTTGGCAAAGCGCGAGAGCAGCCATCCCAACCAGCTCTCCGGAGGACAGCAGCAGCGCGTCGCGATCGCGCGTTCCCTGGTCAACGATCCGGCTCTCCTGCTCGCGGACGAGCCCACCGGCAACCTGGACACGCGCACATCGATCGAGATCATGAGCATCTTCCAGTCGCTCAATCGCGAGCGCGGCATCACCATCGTTCTGGTCACGCACGAGGCCGATATAGCGAGCTACGCCGGGCGAATCATTGTCGTGCGCGACGGCCGTATTCTCCGCGACTACGCCGTGGAGCGCAGGCGCGACGCCGCCTACGAGCTTGCAAACCTGCCGCCTCCGGACGAGGAGGACGCCGCATGACCGTTCTTCCCATCGTCAGAATTGCCCTTCGCGCGCTGGCGCGCAACAAGGCGCGCTCGTTCCTCACCGCGCTCGGGATCATCATCGGCGTCGGATCGGTGATCGCGATGGTGAGCCTCGGACAAGGCGCGCAGCAACAGGTGCAGGCGCGCATCGAGAGCCTCGGCACGAACATGCTGATCATCGCCTCCGGGAGCGAGCGGGTGCGCGGGCTTCAGGGCGCGGCGGGCACCACGAACACCTTGACTGTCGAGGACGTCGAGGCCATCGAGCGCGACGTGTATGCCGTCGCCGCGGCGACTCCGAGCGTGAACGCACCGGTGACGGTCGTCTTCGGCAATCAGAACTGGTCCACACGCGCCGAGGGTGTAGACGAGGACTACCCGCTCATACGCAACCGCGGCGTCGAGGCCGGCGAGTTCTTCACCCCCAACGATGTGCGCCTCGCTGCGCGCGTCGCCGTGGTGGGACGCACCGTTTCCGACCAGTTGTTTCCCGGCATGGACCCGGTGGGACAGACTATCCGCGTCCGCAACCTGCCGTTCCGCATCGTCGGCGTGCTCGAGGCCAAGGGCCAGAGCAACTGGGGCCAGGACCAGGACGACACCATAGTCATCCCCTACACGACGGCGATGAAGAAACTCCTGTCCGTCACGCGCATCCCCATCGCGTTCGTTTCCGCACGCAGTCCGGAGGCCACCTTCGAGGCGCAGCGCGAGATGACCGACCTGCTCCGCCAGCGGCACAACATCCGCCCCGGCCAGGACGACGACTTCAACATCCGCAACCTCACCGATATCGCCGAGATGGCCCAAGAGACGACGAAGGTGATGACGATGCTCCTCGGCAGCATCGCCGGCGTCTCGCTGCTGGTGGGCGGCATCGGAATCATGAACATCATGTTGGTCTCCGTGACGGAGCGAACGCGCGAGATCGGCATCCGCATGGCCGTGGGCGCGCGCGCGGCGCACGTCCGGCTGCAGTTTCTGATCGAGGCTATCGTCCTCGGCGTAGCCGGGGGCATTGTGGGCATCGCCGCAGGTGTCGGAACATCGCTGGTGATGGCCCACGTCTTCGACTGGCCGCAGGCCATCTCCGCCTTCGCCATCGTGGCCTCGGTCGGGTTCTCGGTGGCAATCGGAGTGTTCTTCGGTTACTATCCGGCCCGCAAAGCGGCGGCGTTGGATCCGATAGAAGCGCTGAGGTACGAGTAAGCAGCTGGGCTAGAAGCGCTTAGGTACGAGCTGGAGCGTGGACATCCGGGCTGACGCCTGCCTTAGGCTCGCCGGAGCAAACGTTGGTGCTTGCATGCGGGATGCTTGGCCGAAACGCTCTGGCGTAGCCATGGGAACCCCCTTGGGGGGCGGGCTTCCACCCGGCACAGGGCTTCAGCCCTGCCAGGAGACGGCCAGTCGAAGTGTGCGGAGCTGAAGCTCCGCAGCGGACTGAAGTCCGCTCCCCAGTTGAGGTCCTTCGGCAGCCCACGTAGCGGGGCAGCAGGGGCCGGGACCCAAGCCCGTCAGGGCGAACCATGGCGCAAGCCATGGGAACCCCATCGAATGCAGTAAGCCCCTGCAAGGGGTGTAAGAACGCCTACGGCTTCCTCGGCCCAACCGTCGGCGTGCCCGCGTAGGCGTTGACCACCGAAATACCCCAGGCCTGCAGCAGAGTCCCAAGCGACCGTTCAAGCCCCGCCTCGGCCTTGGCGTAATCCGTCGCTGCGATCACCGCTGTCAGCCGCGCGCTCTCCAGGTCACGGCGGGCTGTGATCACGTCGTACAGCGTCGCAACGCCAAGTTCGTACCTCTTCTCAACGGCGGCAACGGTCCTTTCCTCAAAAGCCACCTGTTCTGTTGAGGCGCGGTATGCCTCCGCAGCCTGCTCCACCGCAACCAGGGATGTCGCGAGGTCCACTTCCACCTGTTTTCTTATCTGCTGCAGCCGGACTTCCTGCTGGCGCACAGAGACTTGTGCGTTGATGTAATCGGATCGCGCCGCGCGGTTGAAGACCGGTATGGCCAACTGGAGCTGCACGGTGTAATTCGGGAAGTTGAAGCCGAAGAGCTGCGACAGGCCGGAACCGAAGCCGCCGACGAGCGTCGGGTTTACAGGCACATCCCCGGGCGCGAACGGAACCGCGGTGCCCACCAGCGCGTTGCTGCCGACGCTTCCTACCAGGTCGAGCGTCGGCAGAAGGGCGCTCCGCGCTCCGGTGAGGCCGATGCGCGCGTTCGTGAGCTGGATGACGCCCTGCGCCACGTCCGGCCTGAGTGAGAGCGCGGTGTCCACCATGTCCCGCATCGGCGTTGCGGGCAGAATGGCGGGCGGAACGGGAACCGTGTCGGTGGGAATGACATGGACGTTTGCAAGGACGCTGTTCCCGAGCGTCCGTGAGATCAGGTAGTCCTTGAGGATGATTTCCTGCTGGCGTATGCGCGTCTCGTTGACAGCCAGGTCGCGGCGGTTGGCCGCCACCTCCGCCCGTGCACGGTAAACCTCCAGCGGAGCAACCGCGCCTAGCCTCTCCTGCGCCTCGGTGTTCTTGAGCTGCAATTCAGAGGCTGCCAGCGTCTGCGTGCGGACGTTGCGTTCTTCGAGCAGGCTGACCAGGTCCCAATAGAGCTGGATCACGGTGAACACCGTGGCGAAGAGCTGGATTTCAAAGCTGAGGCCGGCGGACCGGATGTTGTTGTTAGCGATGCGTATGAAGCGGTTGTTCACCGCTATCCCGAAGCCCTCCAGAAGCGGCTGCCGGAAGGTGAAGTTGAGACCCGAGCTGAAGCTGGGATTGATGAGTGTCCGCAGGCTGTTAACGTTGGTGCGGGTCGTGTTGAAGGATGCCGAGACACTGGTGCCGGTGACGAATCCCGTGGTGATGCCGGCATCGCCGAACCAATCGGTAGTCTTCAGCGTTGTCGTGCCGGACAGAACGGGGCTGGCCTGGGGTTGGCTGAAATGCTCCCAGCCGGCGGCGGCCGTCACGATGGGGTCGAAGAGGGGCCGGGCCGGTCCACCCGCGATAGAGGCCGCGCCCACCTGCAGGTTGCCCTGAGACGCGCCCGTGTTGATCTGCGGGCTGATTGCGCCCTCCGTCCCGCCCAGGCTAATGACGTCCAGCGTTCTCGCTGGCCCCACTCCCGAAGGCCCTCCCCGTATTGTGGGAGCGAGCGACGGCACAGCGCCGCCCGCCCTCGCAGCCAGCAGCTCGGCTTCGGCGGAGATGGGTGACAGGCGCTGCAGTTCGACGTCCAGGTTGTTTTCGAGCGCCAGCGCGATGGCCTCCCGGAGCGGCAAGTACAGGTTCCCAGCTCGGATCAGCGGCGCCAGGCGCGCGGATTCCGCGAAACGCACCGGCGGGACGTTATTTCCGCGAAACCTTGGTAGAACGGGGCCGCCGGCGGGAACGGCGATAGCTTGTTGTTGGGCGAACAGCAGCGCTGTGGACGCGCACACGGCACAGGCGCGCGCCAGGAGTGGTCTCCAGCTCATGTATTGCCCCTCGAGTGGCGAATCTGCTTTCAGGATACCGGGACAGACGGCGCGGGGCGTCCACAAGGCGCAATTCGAGCGGCGTTCCGCCTCTTGTGATGGATAGCGCTGCTTGCTGGCCCGCCGGTGTTCCCGGGTATGGCGCTCAGTTTGTATCACTTACGGCTGGTCCCGCTCCGGCCTTCGGGACCGGCCTCTTGTTCAGGACAGTGTCACGCCCAGCAGCCGGCCCGTGCCGTACGTGATCGCGGCCGCGCCCAGCCCAATCAACAACTGCCGCATGCCCGAGAAGAGCACGCCGCGGCCCGTCATCAGCGTCGTGGCCGCTCCTATCAGGAACAGCGCCAACGCGCTCGACGCCAGGCTGATGATCACCGCTGCCTGTCCCGTCATGAACGCAAACGGCAATACCGGCACGATCGCGCCGATAACAAATAGCGCAAAGGAGGCGCCCGCCGCTTCCCATGCCGCGCCGCCGTGCTCCTCGGGGTTCAGCCCGAGTTCCTCCCTCGCGAGCGTGTCGAGCGCTGTCTTCGGATCCGCCATCAGGCTGCGCGCAAGCTGCCGCGCGTCAGCCTCAGGCAGACCCTTGGCCTGGTAGATGAGAGCCAGTTCTTCGGCTTCCTCTTCGGGCTTCTCCCGAAGCTCCTCAGCCTCGATGTCGAGCTGGCGCTGCGCCAGTTCGCTGGAGCTGCGAACCGAGAGCCACTCGCCCATCGCCATCGAGCATGCGCCCGCCAGCAGGCCCGCAAGCCCGGTGATAAGGATGGTCTGAGATGACAGCGCCGCACCCGCGACGCCCATCACGAGGCTTAGGTTCGACACCAGGCCGTCGTTCACTCCCAAAACCGCGGCTCTCATCGCGTTGCCGCCGATCGTGCGGTGCCTGCCCTCGAGACGCGCCACCATACCGCCTTCGAGGCCGGCTCCGGAGCCGGCCAGAGCGCTGAGCACTCTTGCGTGGGAGTCCTCTTCGGCCTGGAAGCCGCGCACGCCCGGCTCGGCGCGGTACCCGGTGCCGTCCTTGCGCTCGCCCGCCACCAGGGCAGGGAGAACGAAATCCGGGCCGAAGCGCCGCGCAAGCCAGCCGAGGACGCGCGAGCGCAGGCTGGGACTGATCGCGGGCAGGCTGCCGTCGGGAGCCCTGAGCTTGTCCTCCCAGTAGCGGGCGTGCCTTTCCTCCACCTCGGCCAGCCGGCGGTAGACCTCGGCCACCTCGGGCCTGGTTTCAGCCTCGGCGAGCGCCCGGTAGAGTGCGGCTGTTTCCCGCTCGTCCTGCAGGTAACCGAGCCACCGGCGGCGGTCTTTCTTATCAGCGCTCACTCTAATTTGCCCCCAAATTCATCCCTATACTCAGCAGTATAGCGGCCTATGCGGAACCTCGAATTTCGGGTGCCACTGTCGGAATCGCACTATTCAGCCGATAGTTAGGTAGACGAATATGTTCACGCAGTCGGTCCCGCGTCTGGCCGCAAAATGGGCGGGCCGGGCCGCAATTTTGACCGCTGCAGCCGCTGTCGTTTGCGCGCTGGCTGCGACGCAGATGCGATCGGCTGCGGAACTGGCGTGCGCGGCCCTGGCGGCGCTCGCCCTCTTCTTCGCGGCTGGCTGGATGCTACTACGGTGGCGATCTGGCGATCTCAGGGCCTGCGTCGAAGCGGAGCTGCGGCGCGAGCGCCGGTTCCGTGAACTCATGGAGAACGCCTCGGCGCTGATCTGCTCGCTAGACCTGTCCGGGCGCTTCTTGTTCGTCAATCCCGCTGCCGAGAGCATCACGGGCTATCCGCGCGAACGGCTTCTCGAGATGACCATAGGCGACCTCGCCGCACCGGAGCACCGCGAGTGCGTGGCCGAGGCGCTCGCGGATGTGGCGAAGGGCGGAGCGGTGGTGCGCCGTCAGTTGTACATCGCCACCGCTGATGGCGGGCGGGCCATCCTCGAGATGAACGCCTGGCTCGTGCGCCGCCGCGGTGGAATCGTGCGAATCGACGCGACAGGGTGGGACATCACGGCAGACTGCCGCACTCGCGAAGAGCTAGAGCGCGCCCGCGCCCAAGCCGAGGCGGCCAGCCGGGCCAAGGACGAGTTTCTGGCCAACATCAGCCACGAGATCCGCACGCCTATGAACGGCATCCTTGGCACCGCCGAACTGGTCCTGGATACCAACCTCGCCCCCGAGCAGCGTGAATACGTGAACCTGATACGGTTCTCGGCGGAAGCGCTGCTGACCATTGTTAATGACATCCTCGATTTCTCCAAAATCGAGGCCCGGCGTATGACGTTGAGCCCGATAGACATCGACCTCCGTTCGGTGCTTGAGTCGGCGCTGAAAACCGTCGCGGTCCGCGCGCATGAGAAGGGCCTGGAACTTCTGCTCGACGTTGCGCCTGATGTGCCGCAGTTCGTCTCGGCCGATCCCGGCCGCCTGCGGCAGATTGCCCTAAACCTCGCCGGCAATGCCATAAAATTCACCGAGCGCGGCGAGGTCGTCGTGAGGGTCACGCTCGAAGACGGCCCCACGCCGTCGTTGCACTTGGCCTTTTCCGACACCGGCATAGGCATACCGGAGGACAAGCAGAAGTCGATCTTCGAGGCGTTCGTGCAGGCGGACGGGTCCACATCGCGCCGTTACGGCGGCACCGGCCTGGGCCTGGCGATCTCATCCAGACTCGTTGCCCTAATGTCGGGACGGATCTGGGTGGAGAGCGTCCCTGGCGCCGGTTCGACCTTCCACGTCACCATCCCGTTCGCGCCGGCATCGGGCATGCCCTCGCTTGCGGTGGAGGCGCCACCCTCCGCTGTTCGCGATATGAAAGTTATGGTAGTAGACGACAACGCCGCGAACCGCCGGCTTCTGGAGGACATGCTGCTGCGCTGGCGCATGCGCCCCACCAGCGTGGCCAACGGCCAGGACGCGCTTGCTCTGCTGCGCGCGGCCGCCGCCGCCGGGCAAGCCTACAGGCTGGTGATCCTCGACGCTCAGATGCCGGAAATGGATGGGTTCGTCGTCGCATCGCACATACGCGATGATCCGCAACTCGCCGGCGCCACCATCATGATGCTGAGTTCGCTCGACCTCGGCACGGAGGCGAGCCGTTGCCGGCTCCTCGGCGTAGACTCGTACCTCATCAAACCGGTTTCACAATCGGAGTTGATGGGCGCGATCCTGAGAACGCTGGGCAGGCACTACGCTACGTCCCTCACTCCAGCCGCGCCCCCGATAGCAGTTGCGCGCGCTGTCAGCGGACCTGTGGATGGCAACGGCCACGGCGGCGCACGCATTCTGCTTGCCGAGGACAACGCCATCAGCCGTAAGCTCGCTGTCCGCCTGCTAGAAAAGCACGGGTTTCAGGTCACCGCGGTGGCCGACGGGGCGGCGGCGGTGGAAGCCGCCCGCGAGAACGAGTTCGACCTGGTTCTAATGGATCTCCAGATGCCCAAGATGGGCGGCATCGAGGCTACCCAGAAGATTCGGGACATCGAACAAGACTCAGGGCGCCGGACCCCCATCATCGCCCTCACGGCGCACGCTCTGAAGGGCGATCGCGAGCGCTGCCTCGAAGCCGGTATGGACGATTACGTTACAAAACCGCTTAATATGCGGGTCCTGCTCGATAAGATCTCCAGTTCTCTGAACAGCCCCGGCTCCGATCGGCAGCCGTCCAAGATCGCGCCGCAACGTCCTTGACAAGACTGTAACCCTATTCATATCATGTGGTTTGCTGCTAGGAGGCTGTTTTGATCAAGCTCGACATCATTAATGAGGTCGTGAATCGAACGGGGATCACGAAGACAAAGGCCGAGATGGCCGTCGAAACGGTCTTCGAGAGCATGAAAAAGGCACTGGGCCAGGGCGAGCGGATCGAGTTGAGGGGGTTCGGCATCTTCAATGTCCGGCCGCGCAAGACCGGTATCGGGCGCAACCCGCGCACCGGCGCGGAGGTCTCGATCCCGCCAGGCAAAGCGGTGCGTTTCAAACCTGGGAAAGAACTCCAGTCGTTGCAGTAGTCTGAGTTCGTGTCACCCGAGGGGTACAGTCCGGGGGCCGCTGTCCCGCTTCCGACCAACGGGCGGAGCGCCCAGTTCAAGGTGGCTCCGAGTATCCCCGCTCCGCGATATTGGCTGCATTCACTGCTCCTCGGGGCGACACTACTGACCACATCCGCGTGGGGCGCGGTGATGGCGGAGAACTTCCGGCTGAACCGCCCCGTTTTCGAGCTCGGGCGTGACGCGGCTGTATTCGCCCGCTCGCTGCTCGACCCGGTGGCATTGCTCACTGGGCTGCCGTTCTCGCTTACGCTAATGACCCTGCTACTGGCGCACGAGTTCGGCCACTACCTGGCATGCCGGCACTATTCCGTCGACGCGAGCCTTCCGTATTTTCTGCCCGCGCCCACCGTTATTGGCACTTTCGGGGCTTTCATACGGATCCGGTCCCCCATCTACTCCAAGCGCGTGCTGTTCGACATCGGCATCGCCGGTCCGCTGGCCGGCTTTGTTTTTCTGTTGCCGGCGCTCGGGATCGGCCTCGCGTACTCGAAAGTGCTGCCCGGCGTGGAGCAGGCCGGCGATCTCGTGTTCGGCATGCCGCCTCTGGTACATCTGCTCACCGCCGTCATCTACCCCGGCGTCCATGCTGCCGATCTGTACCTTCATCCCGTCGCGCGCGCGGCGTGGGCAGGCGCATTCTGCACCGCTTTCAACCTGTTGCCCATGGGCCAACTAGATGGAGGACACATTCTGTATTCGTTTTTCCCGCGCCGGCATCGGCTGCTTTCGACTATCGTGGCCTTCGCCATGATTCCATTGGCCCTGTTCACCGGGTTCTACGCGTGGCTGGTCTGGGCCGTCGTGATGCTCTGGATAGGTCTCCGCCACCCCGCGATTTTCGATAGTTCCAAGCTGGGCAAAGGCCGCACGCGCCTGGGCTGGCTTGCGCTGGCTATATTCCTGCTCTGTTTCATGCCGACGCCGGTCTATACCACCGCCCAATGAAGATCTCCGCCACGATCATCGCCGTCAACGAGGAACTCAAGATCGCCCGCGCCATCGAGAGCCTCCGCTGTTGCGACGAAATTGTCGTGGTGGACAGCGGGTCGTCCGACCGCACCGTCGAGATCGCCCGCAACCTGGGCGCGCGCGTCGTGGAAAGCCCCTGGCCGGGTTACGCGAAGCAGAAGAACCTGGCCGCCTGCGAGGCCGAGAACGACTGGATCTTCTCAATCGACGCCGACGAGGCGCTCAGCGAGGCTCTCGAAGCCGAGATCTGGCAATTGAAGAAGACCGGCCCCGCCTTCGACGCCTACACTATGCCGCGCATGGCGAAGTACCTCGGCCGCTGGATCCTGCACTCGGGCTGGTATCCCGACCGCAAGGTTCGCCTCTACGACCGCCGCAAGGCCAAGTGGGTGGGTGAATATGTTCACGAAAGCGTCGAGGTGAACGGCACCATCGGCCACCTGAAGTACAACCTCCTGCACCACACCTGCGATTCGCTTTCCGAGCACCTGCGCACGCTGGACCGCTACACTACGCTTGCCGCGCAGGAAATCGTCGCGAACGGCCGCAAGGTCTCGGCAGTAAATCTTGTCGCCGAGCCGGTGTGGACCTTCCTGCGCACCTACTTTTTGCAGGCCGGGTTTCTCGACGGCTACGAGGGCTTTATCATCGCCAACATGGCGGCGGCCTACACGTTTCTCAAGTACGCCAAAGCCCGAAACATGTCCTGATGCGGGTGCTTCACCTCGATACCGGCCGCGAGATGCGGGGCGGGCAATGGCAGGCGCTGTACCTGTGCGAGGGACTTGCCGCGCGCGGGCACGAGGTGATCCTGCTCGCCCGCGAACCGCTGCGCCGCGCGGCAGCCGCTCGCGGCATCGACGCGCGCCCGTGGGGAATACTCGGCTGGCCCGCCGCGGACCTCCTCCACGCACACGACGCCCGCTCGCACACGGTGGCAGCAGCAGTCGCCCGATGCCCTCTGGTCGTGAGCCGGCGGGTAGCGTTCCCCGTGCGCAAGGGAGCGCTTTCCGCCTGGAAGTACCGCAGGGCCGCGCACTTCATCGCCGTCTCGGAGTTCGTCAGGCGCAGACTGCTGAAGGCAGGCGTGCCGCCGGAGCGGGTTTCAGTCGTGTACGACGGCGTGCCCACTGCGCCCGCCGCGCGTGGCGGCTCGAAAATCGTCGCGCTGGCTACGAGCGACCCCATGAAAGGTACGGCGCTGCTCGCCGAAGCGGCCGCAGCCGGCGGCTTCGAGGTGCACTACTCGGCATCCCTCCCGGCGGACCTCGACGATGCCGCAGTGTTCGTCTACATCACTCATGAAGAAGGCCTCGGTTCGGCCGCTCTGGTCGCGATGGCGGCCGGAATCCCGGTGGTGGCGAGCCGGGTGGGCGGATTGCCGGAAGCGGTCGCCGACGGCGAGACGGGCATTCTGGTGGAAAACGAGGTAGCCGCGATTGTCGCCGCCGTACGCCGCGCCGCGGGGAATCGCGAGATGGGCCGCCGCGGGCGGGAGCGCGCCTCAACTCTGTTCTCGCTGGATCGCATGATACAGGCCACGATAGCGGTGTACGATCGGGTATTGGGATGTTAGAAGCCCTGCTTGCCTTGCTCCTCGGGCTGTTGATCGGCAGCTTCCTGAACGTCTGCATATTCAGGATGCCGAACGACTACTCCGTCGTGTCGCCGCGCTCCTATTGCCCGGGGTGCCGGAGGCCGATCGCCTGGTACGACAACATCCCCCTGTTGAGCTTCATCCTGCTCGGCGGGCGGTGCCGCGAATGCCGCGGCCGCATCTCTTTGCGCTATCCGGCGGTCGAAGCGCTGACCGGTGCAGCGTTCTTCGTCATCGTCTACCTGAACGGGCCGACGCTTTCTGCGCTCAAGCTCTGCACCTTCGCCGCTCTGGCGATTGGACTGATCGTCCTCGACCTGGTTGAGCGGATCCTTCCCGACGAGTTCACCATCACCGGAGTTGCGCTCGGCCTGATCTTCGCCGTGGTGATCCCGTTCGAAAACGGCTTTGCCGGCCTGCTGGTGCCCGCGGCGTGGGGCGAGCGTGCGGCTTCGGTGGTGGAGGCGGCGGTCGGAGCCATCGTCGCGGGCGGCATGCTGTGGGTGGTGGGCCGCATCTACCTGCGCGTGCGGCGGCGCGAGGGCCTGGGCGGCGGCGACCCGCGCATGGTCGCGATGATAGGCGCGTTTCTGGGACTGCACGGAGCGCTCGCGGCGGTGCTCCTCGGCTCCATCCTCGGGTCGGTGCTGGGGCTTTCCTACATCCTGCTCACGCGCAAGGACTCATCGACCTACGAGCTTCCGTTCGGGAGCTTCCTTGGATTTGCGGCGCTGGTGATAGCCGTCGCGCACTGGTTCTAGCAGGAGAGGTTTCCGATGGGGCAGGCGGGCTGCCTGCCCCACCAGGGAGTCACTGAGGTCCGCTACAGCTTTATGCGCAGCGCCGTGACGAACGAGTGCGCGTGGAAGTTCTCGAACGGGAACATCGGCTCGGAGAAGCCGAACCACTGCCAGTCGAGGTGGAAGTCAACCCGCGGTGTGATCGGCAGCCACAGCTTGGCCTGCGGCCGGTAGTAGTTCACGTCCCGGGTGCCATCCGACTTCCACAAAGAGCCTCCGAAGGAGAGCTTCGGCGTACGCGTGCCCATCTGCCAGAGCGGCGTCTCCACTAGCAGCACGGCTGCGTTCCCGTCCTCGTCGTAGGTTGAGAGGATCGTGTCGAACGTCGCCGGGTTGATGAAGTCGGTCCGCGAGTTGATGCCGATGCGCCCGTACTCCGCGATCACCATGTACCGCGCGTTCTGGGGCGTCCAGGCGACGTTTGCCGCGTACTCCCAGTTGGTGTATTCGAAGTCGAGCAGCGGCAGGCCGCCAGGATAGGGCGGCCGCGGGCGCACGTTGTTCAGGTAGTTGAACCGGCTGCCGACCTCGAGCGAAGGCGTGAGCTGGTATCGCACCAGACTGCGCACGCGGTCGTAGTCGGCCAGGCTCGTTCGGAAGTAGGTGTTGTCGGAGGAGGCGTGCTCGTACTCGAGAGTGGCCCGGAGCCGTTCCCCTGGGCGGTACGTGATACCCGCGATGCCGACGTTCTGTTCCAGAGTGGCGAACTCCCGGTTGATGTTGATAGCCGCGGCGGGAATCGAAGGGGGAACAACCGTATCGCCCCAGTTCCGCCGGTAACCGCCCCGGACGACCACGTGGCGTCCCAGATCAACGAACGCGTTCAGGTCGTTGCGGTTGTAGTTCACCACCAGAAGACCCGGGAGGGTAGAGGTGGTGGTGCCCGCGCCGGCACCGCCTGTAAACGTGTCCGTCGAAAATGCCGTGCCCGCGACGTGCAGCCGGTCCGTCATGAATGACTCGACGATGCGCAGCCATCTCAGCGGCCGGATGTCCACGCTGACGTCGCCGGTCGGGTGCGGCTGGATGGCGTAGGAGTTAGTCAGCAGAAGCTCCGCGCTGGCGAGCGACGTGCCGCTTACAACTTGTCCGTTCAGGTCGCGGATGAAGTCAACCTTCGACTCCGGCTGGCTGAACAGAAACGCGCCGCTAACGGTTGCCCATGGCACCGGGTGCAGCGACATCAGCCCGCGAACGAATGGTGCGTTGCCGCGCAGACCGAGGGCCTCGTTCGCGGACGTCAGGAAAAGCCTGCCTCCGAACACCGGGGCTGTCGCGCTGCCGAATATCGGCAGCACCGTGTCCTCGGGGATGAACACTTGTGTGTCTTCCCGGTACTTCAGGTATCCGCCTTCGAACGTGAACTGCGAACGTTCGAAGTTGAGCCGGAGGCCGCCCCGGTAGTTGTTCGAGGATGCGCTGATGTCGAACGGAAGCGTGTACTGGTTGCGCGGGAGCACTAGGTTGCGGACGCCACTACCGCCGTCATCGCCGCGCGACCAGGCCAGGTACGGCTCAATGCGCGTGTTCGGGCGCAGCGTGAGCTGAACGTCCCACGACCTGATGTCCATGTCCCATCCAAACTGGGTTTCCAGCACCCCCGATGCGAGCAGCGGGTTGGCGTTCGTCGGCACGAAGCTGAAAAACTCCATGTCGCGATAGTCGAAATCGAGCCTGTACTTCTGGTCTTTTTCGGCCATCATCCGGACGGAGGAGTAAGGGTACGCGCCCCACGTTGTCGAGGTCAGGCGAAGCCTGTCCAGCCAGCGGTTGTTCTGCGAGTTGTAGACCAGGTTTGCGCCGACGAGCGTCGGGCCGTCGTCGATGTTCACGACGCTCTTGTACACATCCCGGTTGCCGTTGATATCCGTCAGGAAGCGCCAGCCGAAATCGATGTAGCCATGGAACGGCAGGCCGGCGGGCGGCGCCTCCTCCGGCGGGGGCGCGGCCGCGGGCTCGGGCGAGAATATCACTTCCTGGCCTGCGAGGGCCAGCGCCGCAAGCAACAACAGTGCAAGGGTTCTCATGGCTCTATCGCTGTAGGGTCGGATCGATGTTCGAGCCGTGCACCTTGATGTGGCAGACGGTGCAGTTCTGGAACGTCGGGTTGTTGACATTATGGAAAGCCGGCGGAATGCCGCCCAATACGCCGACAGTGGTTGCGCCTTGCGGCGCGGTCTTGTCAGGCCGCAACGGGATGGTTGCGGTCGTATGGCAATCCATGCACAGCGTGTAGACGCGCGAGCGCGTCAGCAGCAGCGGGTTGACCGAGCCGTGCGGCATATGGCACGTGGTGCAGCCCTCCAGCTTCACCGGCGGATGCTCGAATACGAACGGCCCGCGAAGGTTCGTGTGGCAGCGCAGGCAACTGGGCTCGTTCGCCGCGACGAGCCTGATGTTCCGCCGCGGGTTCAACGTGCCGTGCGGGTTGTGGCAATCGTTGCACGACATCACGCCTTCGGGCACCGGGTGCCGGTAGGGGCGCGCGAACTGGGCCACCACAGCGGTATGACAACTTGCGCAGGAGCGGTTCACGGCCTCGGCCGTGCGCGGCACCAGCCGGTCCGGTCCCTGGTGGACCTTGTGGCACGCCGCACAGCTCACCTGATTCTTCGAGTGCTCGCTCGAAGGCCAGCGCGCCATCAGGGGCGCCTTGCGATGGCAGTTCAGGCACGTGTCGGAAGCCTTCGACGACTTCACCTTGCTCGGGTTGAAAATGTCCGCGGGCGAGTTGGTCTCGGCATGTTTCTCGCCAGGACCATGGCAGGCCTCGCACGACATTCCCTGCCACTTATCCCTCACCGTGCCAATCTTGGCGTGAGGACTACTCTCGAAGCGTTGATAAACGTCCTCGTGGCAGGCCGCGCACGTGTCTGTACCCACGTAGCCGGCGGGCAACGCCGCGGCCTCTTCTGGCGGCGCCTGCTGAGGAGCTTGACCGCATAGCGAAGGAACTGCTAACAGGGCCGCTGCGGCGAACAATACGCAGAGGGGGCCCTTCCGGAACCCCCCGCGCCCTGACTCCGGCGGCCAAACCGCGAGGTCCAACGGGTTGGTCAGCACAGTTTGATATTAACCTTTACTAACTAGCGTGCGTGGGATTTCCCGACACTAAACTCCCTGTTCGCCGCGTGGCACGAAGCACATGCTTCGCCCAACTGCGTCGTGTTCGAGAGTGCGTGCGAGGCTGTGTAAATCTCCGTATGGCAACCGGTGCAAGCAGCGGTTGTCTGTCCCATGGGGCTCAGGACGCCGCGCGGGTCCTCGACTTCAGCGAGCGTCTCCGGAAGCGGCGGATTCTCCGACCCGTTGACGTGGCACATCTGGCAGTTGCGGCGGTCGGCAGGATACCGGACTTCTTTGAAGTCGTTGACCGAGCCGCGATAGCCGTAGATGGTGTACTCCCTCTCGCTCGCTTCACCCGTGTGAATGCGGTGGATCATGTAAGCCATCTCAACGGTGCGAGGTGGGTTCTGATCCGCGGGGCGGTACGCCGCATCGTTCAACGTCTGGTTGTGGCAGAGGACGCACTGCTCGATCTGGTTGCGGTTGAAGCCATGCGGCGCAAGCACGCCGTGGCACTGGTTGCACTTGTCGATCGATACGACCTGGCGCCGTGGCGCAACCTCCGACCCGTCGACCGAAACGTACATCACCACGTTCTTGCCGACATCGCGAACGACCTGCTCCTTGTTCGTGCCGGCCGCTATGGTGACGTCCTTGCGGCCCTCAATGCCGAATGCGAACGTGCCCTTGGCATCCGCCGGGATCGCGTTCTGCATTGTGTAAGTGATGACGCCGTCGGCGTCCTGCGGCGCGTTGGCCATGCTCTCGCTGATGTAGCTCGTGTAGTCGGTCGAGGTCGGGCCGGCCATCACCACGCTCAGCGAAGAGGGCTTGAGCGGGGTTCCGTTCCTGTCGGTCACGCGCACAACCACCGTGGGGCGCTGGCCCGGGGCGGCGTCGCGGATCTCCTGGAGATCAAACACCACCCCCGGCAGCTCCTGCGAGAAGCGCGCGATGGTGTGCGCGCCGGTCACGGAGAGGTCGAACTCGCTATAGCCCACGGGCTGGTGGCAGCGCCCGCACCGGCTGTCGTTGAGCTGCGGCATATTGCGGTGGTTCTCGCCCGTCTCGAAGTTCACGTTGTCGTGGCACGAGCCGCACGCTGCGCGGCTCGGGTTAGACATGAACGCCCCAGCCTGTGCCGCGCCCGTGTTCTGCTCGTGGCACATGGTGCAGTTCTGGTTTTCGGTGGGGAAAGCGACGGTCGAGTAGTCGTGCTCGCTGTTGCCGAAGCCGATGATCGCGTACTTCCCTCCCGCCTGAACGCTGGGCAGCGCCTTGCCCATGTGGATCTTGTGCGCCATCACCGTCAGGTCCATGGTGTGGCCCGTGTCGGGATCCGTGGTTTGCGGCGTGTGGCACAGGTTGCACAGTTGGATGGTGCGGCGCTCGTCGTGTGCCTGCAGCACGTCATGGCACTTGTTGCAGGTCTGATCGCGGATGATGTCGCGGGTTTTCGTCACCTCCGCGCCGTTCGGGACGAAGGTGTACGTGGCCGAGTCGTAGTTCTGCTCGGTTTCCATGTCGAACTCGGCCAGGTCGCGCGCTGCCCAGCCGCCTATGGTGTGCGTCGCGCTGCGGTCCACGTTCACAGCCTTCGTGCTGAAGGTGAACACGTACTCGCCATCGCCCACCTTCTGATAGTTCGCGCTGTTGGCCGAACCGGAGTCGTAGTTGGCCTGCGTGGCCGTGGTTCCGGTGATGCTGCTGGTGACCTGGCGAGTGGTGTATGCAACGTACTTCGTCTGATCGTTCGGGATGTACGCGGCAACCCAGCGCGTCGAAACCGCTCCGGCTGTCTGGATGCCGTCGCGATCGAGCGGGATGCCCTTTGGGTCAGTCAGCTTGAACCGGACCTGAATGGTGCCGTCGTCGGCGATGGAGGCACCAAGGATGGTCAGCTTCACTCCGGGCCGGATGAAGTTCAGCGTCAGGGCGTCAGCATAATAGGCCTTGTCCTGAGCCGTGTATGCGGGAACGTCGTCGGAGCTTAACAGCGCCAGTCCGGATGCCCCCAGCACCCCGACCCCGACCACGATCCGTACCGCCGTCTTACACGGTACTCTCATTCAGTGACTCCTTCTGAAGCGAACACTGCGAATAAACGTAGCAGCAGAACACAGCAGCTTGATGTCCAAAGAGCTTTGCCCGGCTCTGCCAGCAATCCCAGAGCTAAAGGTACGAAAATCCTGTATACACCTGCAACTGTTACGAAATGCAACCAGTTATGCCCCGCTCCTATTCTGGGCAAAAAGCCGCACAGGGTGGGGCATAAAACCCAGGAGAGGGACAGAATTAACACCTGTGAACGATTTCAGCAGGAGCCGGACGAAGCGGTACCATGCGTAGAGGATAATGACTCGCGAAACGACTGTGCGTGACATCGCCATCGCCGTTCCGGCTTCGGTCCGGGTTTTCGAGAAGTACCAGATCGACTTCTGCTGCAACGGCAGGCGCCCACTCCGGGCGGCTTGCCTGGACGCAGGTGTCTCGCCCGCGGATCTGCTGGCCGAGATCAGCGACGCCAGCGCTTGCGAAGCCGCCCCGGCGACGGATTGGAGCACGGCGCCGGTCTCGGAGCTGGCCGCGCACGTCGTCGAGCGCCATCACGCGTACCTGGAGCGCGAGTTGCCCCAGATAGAGGCCAGGCTGAATAAGGTGGTGGCCAACCACTCCGCCACCCGGCCGTGGCTGGCGGAATTGCGCACTGTTTTCTTTGAGTTGTGCGACGAACTGCGCGCCCACCTTAGAAAAGAGGAGGAGGTTCTGTTCCCGTACCTGAAGGCGCTTGAGGCCGGCGAGCCCGCAAGCCTCTGTTTTGCCTCAGTCGCGGTGCCGGTTCGCGTCATGCTTTCGGAACACAGCCGCGCAGGCGCAATGCTGGCGCAGATGCGCCGGCTTTCGGATGGCTATGCGGCGCCCGAGGACGGTTGCCCGGGCTTTCGCGCCCTCATGCACGATCTCGCCGCGCTCGAGAGGGACCTGCATCAGCACATCCATCTCGAGAACAACATCCTGTTCCCGCGCGCCATCGAGCTCGACACGCAGGCGCGCACCCGCGATTGAGCGCTAACCCTGCACCATAGGTATGCTCACTGTGCCGAACCGGCCCTGGGTCTCGGCATCTACCAGGTTCGCCACAAAAGTGGGTTGCTTCACCTCTTTGCCGAGTTCCGGGAAGTAGAGGAATCCCGAGATACGGCCGCCCGGCCTGAGAACCCCCTCTGGAATCGCGTATTCGAGCATATCCTCCGTAGGCAGCGCGACCGGGAATTGCACCCACACCGTGTCGTAATAGCCATACGGGAAGTACCCCGGCCAGGGCGCGAACGCCGGGCCGTAGAAGTGCGAGTAGTACGGCGATATCCAGAAGCCGCTGTACCCGAAAGCCGGCGTGATGGGCCGCGCAGGCCCGGGCACAGAGCCCCGCATATTGTAAGGCGCGATGGGCTTGACGCGCAGGTTGTTCTCCGTTACCAGCGTGAAGTCGGAGTAGCGGATACTTAGCGGCTCGGTGCTGTTGTTGACGATGGTGACCCTGATGGGGGTCATCACGTTCTGGAGATTTGAAGGCTCGCCCTTCCAGGCGTTGCCGTTCACGGTTACGCGCACGCCATCGGCGAACGCCACCGCTTCGTACTTCGATCCTGGCAGGATGTTAGCGCCCGGAGCGGGCGCGAGATACTGCTTTCCGCCGCAGCCAGCAAGTGTAATCAGCAGAAGCAGAGGATAAGTGCGCTGAATGGATAGCATGAAGCTAAGCCCCCCTCACTACCTACGGCCATGATATGCCGTGGGGCAAAACATCGGGTCCGAAAACCCGCATTCAGGCCAGCGGAAGACTCGCGGAAGCAGGCAGTGAGAGTTCGGCGAAATCGCCGGCCTGATACTTGGGGAACGCTGCCGCGGCGATCATAGCGGCATTGTCCGTGGAGAGCGCCGCGCTCGGGAAGTGGACGGGGTAGGGAAGCCGCATGGCAGCCGCTGCCGCGCGCAGCCCGGAGTTGCAGGCGACGCCGCCCGAGACCACCAGCGCGCGCGCCTGCACCTGCTCGGCGGCTGCCGCGGCGCGGCTGAGAAGTTCCTCGACCACCGTGTACTGGAACGACGCGACAAGATCGAGCGTTTCGCGCGGGGTGACCTCGAGCCATTGCTCGACGGAGGGGCGGCGCAACCGGCCGAGCAGCTCGCGGCGGGCGGCGATCTCGGCGGCGAGGTCGCGCGATTGCACCCACCTGAGGACGGCGGTCTTCAGCCCGCTGAAGCTGAAATCGAGCGCGTTTCCCTTCATCCGGGCGAGCGTGAAGCGGACGGCGCGCGGGTTCCCGTGCGGCGCGAGAGCATCGATAACCGGCCCGCCCGGATACCCGAACCCGAGCAGCTTGGCCACCTTATCGAATGCTTCGCCGGCAGCGTCGTCGCGCGTGCGGCCGAGCAGGCGGTAGCGGCGCGCCGCAGCCAGCTCGAAAAGATGCGTGTGGCCGCCGCTGACCACGAGTGCGAGCGCGGGGTATTCGACCTGCGCCTGCGAGACCACAGCGTGGATATGGCCCTCGATGTGGTTCACGCCGATAAGCGGCAGCCCGCGCGCGAACGAGATCGCCTTGGCGTAGGTAAGGCCGACCAGCAGCGAGCCCACCAGCCCCGGTCCCGACGTGGCGGCCACGGCCGCGAGGTCGCCGTAGCCCGTTCCAGCGCGCTCCAGGGCCTCCCGCACCACGGGCACGATGGCCCGCAGGTGCTCGCGCGAGGCCAGTTCGGGAACGACGCCGCCGTACTTGGCGTGCGTGTCGAGCTGGGATGCCACGACGGACGAGACGATACGTGCGCCGTCCTCGACGACAGCCGCCGCCGTTTCGTCGCAGGAGGATTCGATGCCTAGAATGCGAGCCACGGTATGTTGGTAGGAGAGCGAATGCTCCTCTCCGAATTTGATTATCACCTGCCGGAAGAGCTGATCGCGCAGCGGCCTCTGGAAGACAGGGCGGGCTCGCGTATGCTCGTGGTCCGCCGGGCCGAGCGGAGCTGGCAGGATTGCGTCTTCCGCGACCTGCCGCGCTTCCTCAGGCCGGGCGACTGCCTCGTGGTGAATGATTCGAAGGTGTTCCGCTCGCGCCTCTACGGCCGCCGGGCGGGCGTCCGCGCGCTGCCGGTCGGGGAGAAGAATCCGGCGCGGCACGAGTACCTGAAGGGCACGGTGGAGGTGTTCCTGGTGCGGCCGCACGGCGACGATCCGCGCGTGTGGCAGGCGCTGGTGCATCCGGGGCGAAAGATGCACATCGGCGAGCGGGTGTACTTCGATGGCGGGCTGGAAGCTGAGATTATCTCGCGAGGAACGTTCGGCGAGCGCACGCTTCGCTTCAACTACGAAGGCGACCTGCTGGAGAAGATCGACGAGATCGGGCACGTTCCGCTGCCTCCTTACATCCGGCGCGGAGACGAGCCTGCCGACCGCGAGCGCTACCAGACGATCTTCGCCGCCCGGCCGGGCTCCGTTGCCGCTCCAACAGCGGGCCTGCACTTCACTCCCGAAGTCCTGGACGCCTGCCGCGCGGCGGGCGCGGAAGTGGCGCGCGTAACGCTACACGTCGGCCTGGGCACGTTCCAGCCGGTGCGCACGGAGCGCATAGAGGAGCATCGGTTACACGCCGAGTATTACGATGTCGCGCCGGAGGAAGCTGCGAAGATCCGCGCCGCGCGCCGGGTCGTGGCAGCCGGAACCACGAGCGTGCGAACCATCGAAACCGTCTGCCGTACGGGCGCCCTGCGCGGCGACACGAGCCTGTACATCTATCCCGGTTTCGAGTTCGCGTGCACGGGAGCGATGCTGACCAACTTCCATCTGCCGCGCTCCAGCCTGCTCATGCTCGTATGCGCGTTCGGCGGCACGGATTTGGTGCTGGAAGCGTACCGGCACGCCGTTGAGGAACGCTATCGTTTCTACTCGTACGGGGACTGCATGCTGCTGCTGTGAACGACGAAGCCACCGGCGGAATTGGAGAATCGAGCGTGCAGTGGCACGATATCCGCGATCCTCAGGACCCGGAACTCGACCGCCTCGCGGCCATGTACCATCTGCATCCGCTGCACATCGAGGACTGCCGCCATCGCAACCAGCGCGCCAAGGCCGAGGAGCACGGCGGGTACATCTTCATAGTGCTTAAGCCGGTTGTGTGCTTGCCCGGACAGGTGCTCTCGCTTACCGACCTCGACATATTCGTCGGCGAGGACTTCGTCATCACCGTGCGCGGAGGCGAATGCCCGGAAGTCGACGAAATGCTCGGGCGGCTGCGCGCGAGTTGGGGTACCTGGACGCGCGGCGACGAGCTTCTTCACCACATCCTGGATGGCGTTGTCGATGCCTACCTGCCAACGCTCGACCAATACAGCGACCTGATCGGCGAACTAGAGGACGCTGTCATCCAGAACCCCGGCCCCGAGGCGCTTCAGAGCCTGCTCAATGCCCGGCGCGGGCTGATCCAGCTTCGCCGCGTGCTGGCGAACACGCGCGACGTGGTGGGCTATCTGCAGCGGACCGGCAGCGAGCTGATATCGAGCGACCTGTGGCCGTTTCTGCGCGACGTCTACGACCACGTGACGCGCTACCTCGAGATCGTCGAGATGGAGCGGGAACTCATCAACGGCGCTGTCGACATCTACCTCTCAAGCGTGTCGAACCGCATCAACAGCACGATGAAGGCGCTGGCAGTGATCGGCACGCTGGTGCTGCCCGCGATCCTGATCGCGAGCGTTTACGGCATGAACGTAGATGGGTTGCCGTGGGCGCACGAGCGGTACGGTTTTGCGCTGGTGATCTCGATAGTGCTGCTTCTCATGGCCGCGCTTCTGCTGATACTCCGGCGCAAGAAATGGCTGTAGGCCGGGGCAAGCCCGGCCAGGCTGGCCTGATGGCCGGTATCGTTTGTGGCGGGTGTCATGCTGCGGGCGTCTTCAGATCGCCCTAAGCCGCGGAGCCGGGCGCTCCGGAGGGGAGATTGAGCTGCCACCAGCGCTCGGCGTCGGCAGCGCTCCAGTGGCCGGTGTTGTCTGCGCAAAGGCGAAGCATGGCGGCAAGCTCGATGGCGGACCGGGGCCGGTCCTCGGGCCGCTTCTCGAGGCAGGCCATAACGGCGCGCTCCAGGCACGGCGGTATCTGCAACTCGGTGCGTTCCGACGGGGGCACGAGCTGGTTCTGCACGTGCGCCAGGGCCATCGCGACAGGCGACGGCTCTTCGAACACAAGGCGGCCGGTCAGCAGCCAGTAGGCGACGCAGCCGAGCGAGTACAGGTCGGCGCGCCCATCGATGCCAGCGCTGCCGGTGGCGATCTCCGGGGCCATGTACGCCGGCGTGCCGGCGGTGAAGCCATCGAGCGTCATGCGCGTCTCTCCGGGGAGGATGGTCTTGACGAGCCCGAAATCGAGCACCTTGACGAAGTCGACGTTCAGGCCGAGCCGGCAAACAAAGATGTTCGTGGGTTTGAGGTCGCGGTGAACCAGACCGAGCTGGTGCGCTTCGCCGATGGAATCGCAGGCCTGAAGCAGGATGTGGATAACGCGCGCCGGCGGCTGGGGGCCAAAGCGCGAGACGAGATGCTCGAGGCTGAGGCCGTCGAGAAACTCCATGGCGTAGTAGAAACTGCCGTCTTCCGCGACCCCGTAGTCGTAGAGCGCCACGGTGTGAGGCGAACGCAGGGCGGCGATGGCGCGGGCTTCGCGCTCGAAGCGGCGGCGCATGATCTCCGCCTCGCGGCCCGTGTGGGCCTGGAGCACCTCGGCGCGGATGAGCTTAACGGCGGCGTTGAGCGCGAGCATGCGGTGGCGCGCGCGCCACACCTCCCCCATGCCGCCGCGGCCCACAAGCGATAGCAGTTGATAGCTGCCCATCTCCCTGGCTTCGCCTGGGTCGGCCTCGGCCCGGTACAGGCGCCAGTTGATGAGCGCGGCGCAGCCGGCCATCAGGAAAGGAACGATGGACCACACCGCCAGCCGGTTGCCCGGCAGTGGAGGGTTGTCTGTGAGGAAGCGCGTGGCCAGGTATGCGAGCGGACCCATTGAAGCGGCAGCCAGGCCGGTGAGGAGGGTTCGTACCGGCCCGTTCGGCAGTACGACGCCGGTCACGACAATCCAGAGCGACAGCAGCGACGTGCCGCGCACGGGCCAGTCGGCGGGCCACGGCGGGCTGTGCTCGAACAGCGCGAGCGGGAACGCGGCGGCCACCACATAGAACGGTCCGATTGCGGCCAGCGTACGGACCGTGAGCCAACCGGCCCTATTAACGGCCGCATAGAAGAGCGAAGGTAAGACGAAAGCGAGGGCGCTCAGCCGCGCGGTTGCCGCGAACGCGTCCGGCTGCAGCCAGAACTGGAGGACGGCCATCGCGGCAACTATCACCGCGGCGATGGCGGCCACCCAGCAGAGCCGCCCGGCAGCGCGTTGGGCTGTTTCCTCGGGCAGAGCGCCGGCGCTCGCGCGTCCCAGGCTGGCGAGACGATGCGTAGTTTCCGCGCGCATTACCCGCAGGGGCAACAACCATCATGGTAACAGGGGAACTTGCAGGAGCCGGATCTGCGGCGGTTTGTGCGAAATACGGGCGCAAGTTGCGGCCCGGGAACTTACAATAAGGGTGAGATGATTCCGAAAGTGCGCAAAGCTGTCTTCCCCGCTGCGGGCCTTGGGACACGGTTTCTGCCAGCCACAAAGGCGCAGCCCAAGGAGATGCTGCCGCTCGTAGACAAGCCGCTCATTCAGTACGGCGTGGAGGAGGCGATTCACTCAGGCATACAGAACGTCATCATAGTGACGGGCCGAGGCAAGAGCGCAATCGAGGACCATTTCGACAAGAGCTTCGAGCTGGAGCAGTTGCTCGAGTCTCGGCACAACGATGTGCAGCTCGCGAGCGTGCGCGAGATCACCGATCCGGTGGACGTCGCCTACATCCGCCAGCGCGAGGCGCTCGGCCTCGGCCACGCCGTCATGCGGGCTCGCGCGATAGTGGAGAACGAACCGTTCGCCGTCGTGCTGTCGGACGATGTCATCGATTCCGAGATCCCCGCGATCAAACAACTGCTCGACGTATACGAGTTCTTCGGCGCGCCCGTCGTGGCGCTCATGGAGGTGTCCCCGGATGAAGTTTCGGCTTACGGCATCGTGGACGCGGAGCCGGTGCATCACAACGGCGCGCGCGACAGGCTGTACCGGATACGAAACCTCATCGAGAAACCCAAGCCGCAGGAAGCACCTTCGAACCTGGCCATCATCGGGCGGTACGTGCTGACGCCGGAGATCTTCCATGCGCTCGACGAAGTGCAGCCCGGAAAGCTGGGCGAGATACAACTCACAGATGGCCTGAAGGTGCTGCTGCGCAGCCGCCCGATCTACGGCTACCGCTTCGAAGGCACGCGGTACGACGCGGGCAACAAGCTTGGGTTCCTGAAAGCTACTGTGGAGCTGGCCTTGAAGCGGCAGGACCTCGGAGAGGCGTTCCGGGAGTACCTGACCGAACTCGTGACTTCCGGCGCTGTCGCCACGCGCTGAAACCTCCACCGCAGAAAGCGCGCGCCCCGCAGATGGCGCGCGCTTTCATCGGCACTGCAGAGGATCGCGCTCGAAGTGAGCGTTTCGCAGCGGGCGTGAATACAATGGATTTGTGTCCCCGCTTTCTATCGACGAACAACTCGCCTATCTGAAGAAAGGTTTT
>JBLNBX010000111.1:0-31667 GCA_050260275.1 bacterium | reverse complement strand
GATGGTGCGGTCCTGCACGCCGAGGTCGTCAATAGCGGCCGCCACCAGCTTGTGCGCGATGCCGTGCCCGCAGCCGGGGCAATAGTGCGTCTGGTGCTTGCCGGTGGCCTTGCGCTCGTAGCGCTCGTAGAACGCGTCGGCCTTCTTGTGAATGACGGCGTACTCAGGCATGGGCCATCTCCTCGCTGGCGACGATCCCAACGCGTTCGGCCAGTCTGTCCACCACCTCCTGAAGTTCTTCAGCGGACGGCACGTTGCCGCCCACGCGCGTGTACAGCTCGGCCGGCCTACGCCCTTCGAGCGCCAGACGCACGTCCTCGTGCATCTGCCCCCAACTGAGTTCCACCGTAAGGAACATGCGGGCCGTGCGGGCAAGGCGGCGGATTTCCTCCGCCGGGAACGGATATAGCGTGATGGGGCGCAGCAATCCGATCCGCATGCCGCGCGCGCGGCTGTTCTCCACCACAGCCTTGAGCAAGCGGCCCACAATCCCGAATCCGATCAGCACCATCTCAGCGTCTTCGGTCTGCACGGACTCGAAGCGCACTTCTTCCCTTTCCACGCGCTGGTATTTGGCCTCGAGCTTGCGCACGTGCGCCTCGAGCTCGTCCGGTTCGAGATAGAGGGAGGTTATCAGGTTCTTGCGCTTTTCCGCAGTGCCGTCGACGGCCCAGTCGGGACACGGCCGGACGGACGCCGCGGCGCGGAACTCGACTGGCTCCATCATCTGGCCTATGCAGCCGTCCGCGAGCACGAAGACGGGATTGCGGTAGGCGTCGGCGAGATCGAATGCGAGCGCCGTAAGGTCCGCCATCTCCTGGGCGGAGCCCGGCGCGAGCACGATCGTCCTGTAGTTGCCGTGGCCCCCGCACTTCACCACCTGGTGATAGTCGCCCTGCTCCGCACCGATGTTGCCCAGGCCCGGGCCGCCGCGCATGATATCGACGACAACGCAGGGCAGCTCCGCTCCGGCGATGTAGCTGAGGCCTTCCTGCATGAGGCTGATGCCGGGGCCGCTCGACGCCGTCATCGCGCGCACACCCGCCGCGGCGGCTCCGTACAGCATGTTGATTGCGGCCACTTCGCTCTCGGCCTGCACGAAAACGCCGCCAACCTGGGGAAGATACAAGGCGGCTGCCTCGGCAATCTCGCTGGCCGGCGTTATGGGATATCCGTAGAACGCGCGGCAGCCGGCCAGCACAGCGGATTTTACAATTGCCTCGTTTCCTTTGATCAGTTGTTTACGCATCCGGCCGCGCCCTCCTCACGCAGCCACCACCAGACGCAGGACGGTGATCGCGCCGGGCTCGGGGCACGCCCAGAAACATATACCGCATCCAGTGCAGCCGTGTCCTTCGTACGCGGCCGGATGGTATCCGTACCGGTTCAAACCTTCGGCCACGCGCAACACTTTGGGCGGGCACGCCTCGACGCAGAGGCCGCAGCCCTTACATTCCTCGGCATTTACTTGGACGAGGCCGCGGTCAGGCTTCTCCGTCGCCATGAATCCTCCTGAAAGGCAAATCGTGCCCTGCAGGACGCGCACCGCCTGTGGAATTGGGCATCGAATCACCCGTGTCTGATTAATTATAGCGTGACGGATCGGCCTCCCATTATGACTGAGCATAGTTTGGGCGATGAAACGCCGCAGTTTGCTTCAAGCTTTCGCCTCCGTGCCCGCATTTTCACGCGTTCCGGCCGCATGCGCGCAGGCGAGCCGCTTCAAGATGTCAGTGGCGCAGTGGTCGCTGCAGCGCGCAATTCGCTCGCGCCTGATCACTAACATGGAGTCTCCGCGCATAGCGTGCGAATAGTACGGCATCGCGCACAACCACCTTTAAGTGGGTCGATATCTTCGTTAACCAGCTCGCACAACCACCTCTAAGTGGGTCGATGTCGCGGCTTAGTTGGGCTGCCACTCCAAATGCGCGAACGTGCACTAGATGACCGCTACGACGCAATTCGTAAGCTGATGCCGCTTGCGAAAGGCGTTAGCTTCGAATGTTACGGTTTGGGCACGGACGGCAACGAGATGGCGCTCGACGTGCCGCGCGCTATAAAGATGGTCGCCGAAGCGGGATACGCCGGATACGCGGTATCGAGCACGAGGGCAGCCGCCTCAGCGAGTACGGGGAATCGCGGTGGTGAAGCCGCTGCTGGACAGGCTGAACTCCTGAGCGGCGGAAGCGCCGCCCGGAACGGCTGTCCTACACTGGCTATTTGGCTATGCAAGACTTCACGTTCTACAACCCAACCCGGATCATCTTCGGAAAAGGAAAGATCGCGGCGGTTGCGGACGAGGTTCCGCGCGACGCGCGCGTGCTGGTCACCTACGGCGGCGGCAGCATCAAGCGCAACGGCGTGTACGAGCAGGTGATGGCGGCGCTTTCCAGCCACACCGTGGGCGAGTTCGGCGGCATCGAGCCCAACCCCCGGTACGAGACTCTGATGAAGGCGGTGGAGAAGATCCGCGCCGAGGGATGGAACTACCTGCTCGCGGTCGGAGGCGGATCGGTCATTGATGGAACGAAGTTCATCGCCGCGGCGGTGCCGTACACGGCGGGCGATCCCTGGGACATCGTCGCCAAGGGCGCGCCTGTGAACTGCGCCGTTCCCATGGCCAGCGTACTCACGCTTCCGGCGACGGGCTCTGAGATGAACCGCTTCGCCGTCATCTCGCGCAACTCCACCGGCGACAAGCTGGCGTTCGAGAGCGAGCACGTGTACCCGCGCTTCTCCGTGATCGATCCCCAGGTGACTTTCACGCTCCCTCCGCGGCAGATCGGCAACGGAGTGGTGGACGCGTTCGCCCACACGTTCGAACAGTACCTCACGTACCCTGCCGCCGCGCCCGTGCAGGACCGTTTCGCTGAGGGCGTCCTGCTGACGCTCGTCGAGTACGGGCCGAAAACGCTCGCAAACCCGACCGACTACGACGCCCGCGCGGCGTGGGTCTGGGCGGCGACGATGGCCCTAAACGGCATACTTGCCTGCGGCGTTCCGCAGGACTGGACTACGCACTCCATAGGCCACGAAATCACGGCCATGTACGGGCTCGATCACGGCCAGACGCTCGCCATCGTCTTCCCCGCCCTGCTCCAGGCGCGCCGCGAGCAGAAGCGCGAGAAGCTGCTGCAATACGGCGAGCGCGTGTGGGGCATCACGTCCGGAACGGAAGACGAGCGCATCGACGCGGCGATCGCCGCAACGCGGAAATTTTTCGAATCGCTCGGCGTGAAGACGCGGCTTTCGGACTACGGCATCGGCCCGGAGGTGGCGCAGAAGGTGGCGGAGCGCTTCGAGAAGCGAGGCTGGTACAAGCTCGGCGAGCGCGGTGATATAGGCCCGGCCGAAGCGGCCCGCATCCTGTCGTTCGCGCTGTAGCGCGCCGGCGCATTCGCGGGCTTGCCCCCGCGCCCCCTTTGAGGAATGATTGAACCAGAGGGGGATGCTATGGCTGCCAGCGCGGGCGACGAGTTCGCGTACGCCGAACTGCGCCGCAAATTTCACCCGCTATTGATGGAGATGGACCGTCGCCGTGTGCGCGTCCACGAGATGAGCATGCGCAACGGCCGTCTCCACATACGCGCGGAGGCATGGACGGAAGACGACGTCAACTACGTCTGGGACGAGGCGCGCGCCATCGACCAGGACCTGGTAGACCTCGACCTTGAACTCTCCACCGGCCGCGGCGCGGAAGGCGGCGAGCACGCCTCCGACCGGGAGATCGGCGAAACGGTCAAGAAGCCGCGCGACGAAGTGGACCGCGGCGGCGACCGCCGCACGCCCATTGAGTAGAACCGCAACGCGGGCGCGAGACAAGGAGGGGACATGGGAGCTGGGGGATTCTACGGTTGGCTCGGGCGCCAGGAGTGGATGGAGCCCGTCGAACGCGCAACTCAAAACGCAGTGAGCCGCACGGCCCACGCAGCCGGCGACACTACGAAGGACTTCCTGCATGGCACCTGGCTGGGGCATCCGCTCCACTCGGCCATTACCGACCTGCCCATCGGCGCGTGGACGGTCGCCCTGGCAATGGATGCCCTCGACGCCTTCGATCATCGCGGGCCGTATGAAGACGGGGCGCGCGCGGCGATCGCCATCGGGATCGGCGGAGCGCTGGGCGCCGCCATAGCCGGCCTGGCGGACTGGAGCGATGTCGATCCGCCCGCCCGGCGCATCGGGCTGCTTCACGCGGTGCTGAACGTGGCTGGCGTGGGCATGTTCACCGCATCCTACATGATGCGCCGCAAACGTGCGCGTACAACCGGCAAACTGCTGGCGCTGGCCGGATACGCGACGGCCAGCTTCTCGGCCTGGCTCGGCGGCCACCTGGTCTACCACGAAAAGATCGGCGTCGATCACACAGCCGGGCAGCCGCTGCCGGACGACTGGGTCGCCGTCATGGATGAGCAGGACCTGCCCGAGGGCCAGCCGCGCAAGGTGAACGCAAACGGCACTCCCGTGATGCTTGTTCGCCGGGGATACAACATCGACGCCATATACGAGAAGTGCGCCCACCTCGGCGGGCCGCTGTCGGAGGGAAGACTCGAAGGGGACACCATCAAGTGCCCGTGGCACGGCTCTACCTACTCGATCAAAGACGGGCACGTCATCCACGGGCCGTCGCAGCATCCGCAGCCGCTCCTGGAGGCCAGAGTCAGGAACGGACGGATCGAGGTCCGTAAAGCGACCGGCGCGCCGAGAGTAATGACTGCGTAACTGCGAGCTTCCAAACCGGCGGGCGCGAGCATCGCGCCGCGCTCACCGCGTCCGCCGGCGCTAACGCTCGTACCGTGTCTGGCGCTTTGCCTGGTGCCGTTCGAGCGCCAACTCTATCAGCCTGTCGATCAGCGCGGGATACGGCAGCCCCGTCGCTTCCCACATCTTCGGGTACATGCTGATGGAGGTGAAGCCCGGGATTGTGTTGATCTCGTTGATGTACAACTTGCCCGTGGCCTCCTCCAGGAGGAAGTCGCAGCGCGCCATGCCTTCGCACTCCACGGCGCGGTAGCACTCAACGGCCAGGCGGCGAATCTCCGCCGTCAGCGCATCACCGATCGGCGCGGGCACAACGAGCCCCGCCTGGTTCAGCAGGTACTTGTCTTCGTAATCGTAGAAATCCTTCGAGGGCAGGATCTCGCAGGGCAGCGATGCCTCGGGCTTTTCGTTACCCAGAACCGCGCACTCCAGTTCGCGCCCGATGATACCCCGCTCGACGATGATCTTACGGTCATACTTCGCCGCATCGCATATCGCGGCTTCGAGATCCTCCGGCAGGTTCACCTTCGTGATGCCGACAGACGACCCCATGTTCGCCGGTTTCACAAACACCGGGTATCCGAACGGCAGCCGCACGCCGTCCGTTTCGCCGCGGCGCAGCACTACGTACTCTACGATGGGAAGGCCGCGCTCGGCACACAGCCGCTTGAAAACCTCCTTATCCATCGCGGCGGCGGAGGCGAGCACGCCCGAGCCCACGTAAGGAAGGTCGGCGAGCTCGAGCAGGCCCTGCATGGTGCCGTCCTCGCCGAAGGTGCCGTGCAAGATGGGCACGACCACGTCGATGCCGCCGTTGCCGCCGGGCTCGGGCACGATGGGCCGCGGGTCCCACTTGCCCTGCTTGTCGATGAAGTAAGGAAGAACTTCGTACTTCCTCCTGTCCATCGCCTCCATCACCGACTTCGCCGATACGACGGACACCTCGTGCTCGCCGCTCCGCCCGCCATACAGCACCGCAACCTTCAGCTTGCTCATAGAATCCTTTTGCCCATCGCCGATAGAACCAGTTCCACGGCCAGCAAGCCGGTGCGGTTCGCCTCGTCGATAATCGGGTTTACTTCGACAACCTCCATCGAGACCATCTTGCGGGTGTCGCCGATCATCTCCATCGCCAGGTGCGCTTCGCGGTAGCTGAGGCCGCCCGGCACCGGCGTTCCCACGCCCGGCGCGTAGTCGGGGTCGCACGCGTCGAGGTCGAGCGAGAGGTGCAGCCCGTCTGTTCCCGCGAGCGCTATCTGGATGGCCTCCTCCATCACCGCGCGCATGCCGCGCTCGTCGATGTCGCGCATGGTGAAGGCGCGCACCCCGGAGTTGCGGACGTGCGGCTTCTCGAGCGCGTCCACGTCGCGGATGCCCACCAGGGCGACGTTCTTGGGGTCTACCTTCGGCGCGTAGTCGTAGATGTGCGTGAGCGCCCTCGGCCCCAAACCGATGGCGCACGCGAGCGGCATGCCGTGCACGTTTCCGCTGGGGCTCGTCTGCGGCGTATTCATGTCGGCGTGCGCGTCGATCCAGATGACGCCCATGCTCTTCTTCTTTCGCCGCAGACCTCTGGAGACTCCGGAGATCGTGCCCACCGCCACCGAATGATCGCCGCCGAGCACGAGCGGCAGCTTCCCGGCGCTGACGGCCTCATCGGTCAGTTCGGCGAGCCGCACGCAGACATCAGCGATCTGCGGAAGATAGCGGCTCTTCCGCGGGCCGCTCGATACGCGCTCGGGCTGCTCCACGGCGACGTTGCCCCAGTCCTCAACGGTGTAGCCGAGGGCGGCGATCTTCTCGTCGAGTCCCGCGAAGCGCAGCGCCGAGACGCCCATGTCGACGCCGCGGCGCCCCGCGCCGAGGTCGAGCGGCGCGCCGATCACCACCACCGTGGACTGCTGCATAGAAACCTACGGGCGCGTGCGGTAGAGCATGCGCGGGAATGCGATGGTCTCGCGAACGTGCTCCGTGCCGCACATCCATGCCGTGAAGCGCTCGACGCCCATGCCGAAGCCGGCGTGCGGCACCGAACCGTACTTGCGGAGGTCGATGTACCAGTCGAAGGCTTCGCGCGGCAGCCCGTGCTCGTCGATGCGCTTCAGCAGCAGGTCCAGATCGTGGATGCGCTGACCGCCGCCGATTATCTCGCCGTATCCCTCGGGCGCGAGTACGTCCACGCCGAGCGCGACTTCGGGCCGCTCCGGCGCGGGCTGGAAGTAGAACGCCTTGATGGCGGTAGGGTAGCGGTCCACCATAACGGGGCGGTCGAAATCCTCCGCCAGCAGCGTCTCATCGGCGTTGCCGAAGTCGCCGCCCCACTGTATCTCGCTGCCCTTGGCCTGCAGGCGCACGACGGCCTCGTCGTAGCTGATCCGCGGGAACGGCGCGCGAACCTTCTCTAGCTTGCTCGTGTCGCGCTCCAATTCCTTCAGCTCGCGCGCGCGATTGTTCAGAACGCGGTCCACCACGAAGCACACCATTTCCTCGGCCACGCGCTTCACCTCTTCGAGATCGGCGTAGGCCATCTCAGGCTCTACCATCCAGAACTCTGTCAGGTGGCGGCGCGTTTTCGACCGCTCGGCGCGAAACGTAGGGCCGAAGCAGTACGTTTTGCCAAACGCCGCTATGGTGGCCTCGTTGTAGAGCTGCCCGGACTGCGTGAGGTACACCTTCTCTTCGTCGAAGTAGTTCACCTCGAAAAGCGTGGTGGTGCCCTCGCAAGCCGCAGGCGTAAAGATGGGCGTATCAACGAGCGTGAAGCCGTTCGAATCGAGGTAGTCGCGGATGCCGCGGACCACCTCCGCGCGCACGCCGAGTATCGCGTGCTGGCGCTTGCTGCGGATCCACAGGTGCCGGTGGTCCATCAGGAAATCGACGCCGTGTTCCTTCGGCGTGATCGGATACGGGTCTGATTCCGGCACGCGCTGCACGACCTCGAGGCCCTCGACGTCCATCTCGTACCCTCCGGGCGCGCGCTGTTCAGCACGTATCTTGCCCGTCACGATGATGGAGGATTCTTGCGTGAGGTTGCGGATGGTCTCGAACAGCTCCTCCGGGAGCGCGCTCTTCACGGCAACGCACTGCATAATTCCCGTGCCGTCCCTGAGCAGAGGGAATACGATCTTGCCGGACCGGCGCAGGTTGTACAGCCAGCCCGCAATCGTCACGGTCTCGCCGGTATGGCTGCCGGCCTCGCGGATGGTTATGCGCGGGATTGCGGCTTCACTCATCGAATACTCTCCAGGCGTTCAAACGAGCACAGCGCGTCATCGAGAGGCGCCTTCTTCCCGGAATCGTCCTTCAGTTCGAGCAGCAGCGGGAACTGGTCATCGCGCGAGCGCAGCAACTCCATAGTCTCCGCCCAGTCGATCGAGCCGCCCTCGTCCACCAGCGGCGCGAGGTGCATGTCGTCAGAGCCGTTGTTGTCGTGCAAGTGAGTCGAGCGGATGCGGTCCTTCATCAGCTCGAACTCGGCGGCGATGCTGCCGGTCAGGTTCGCGTGCCCGGTGTCGAAGCAGAAACCCAGGTTCAGGTGAGTCTCCGCAAGGAACCAGGTGAGCCGCTCCGCGGTGGAGAACCCGTTAGGAATGTTCTCGAGCAGAAGCTCCACGCCGCGCTGGCGCGCGAAGACGGACAGCTCGTCGAGAGACGAAAACGCCGCGTCGAGCCTGCGCACGTCGAACTCCTCGAACGGGACCCCCAGGTGCTGCACAAGGTACCGGCACGGCACGTAATCGGCGATCTCGATAGCGCGCTTGATCTCATCGACCGCGGCGATGCGGCGCACTTTCTCGCGCTCGCAGATGTTCACCACCGCGCCCGGCCCCGAGCGCCCCCACACCTCGTCGCTGTACATGGGGGCGTGCAGCGACCACAATTCCAGTTCGGCGTCGCGAAACCAGTGACCCAGCTCCGTCACCTGCGCCTTGTTGTGATAGTCGACGTGCTGGCGCCCGCAGAAGATCTCCACCTTGGAGAACCCAGCGCTCCAGATTCTGTCCAGCAGTGCAGTCGTGAGCCGGTGATTGACGTGGAAGTGCGTTGAGATCGCGCGTTGCATGTTGTCAGTAGCCTGCTGCCTTTCCCTCCGAGCGCAGGTCCGCCGCGCCCTGGAGCCATCCGTCCTGCCCCACCATGATCACCGCGGCCTCGCCTATCGCGGCCGCCGTTTCCACCGCGTATCCGCGGGCCTTGAGCAGCTCCAGCGTGTCTGGCGAGATACCTGGCTCTACAAATAGTGTGTCAGGAAGCCACTGGTGATGGAAGCGGGGCGCGTCCACTGCCTCCTGCGCGTTCATGCCGAAATCGATCGCGTTCAGGAGGACGTTCAGCACCGTGCTGATGATCCGCGGGCCTCCCGGCGAGCCGGCCACCATGAATAGCCTGCCGTCGCGCAGCACGATGGTGGGCGTCATCGAGGAGAGCGGCCGCTTGCGCGGCTCGATCGCGTTCGCCTCCCCCTGCACCAGCCCGAACATGTTCGGCACTCCGGGGCGGGTGGTGAAATCGTCCATCTCATTGTTGAGGAGGAAGCCCGCGCCTGGCACGGTCACTCCGCTGCCGAAGCTGCCGTTGAGAGTATAGGTGACGGCCACGGCGTTTCCGGCCGCATCGACTATCGAGTAGTGCGTGGTCTCGGCGGGCTCATAGCGCTGCGGACGGCCCGGACGCAACGATACGCTGGGCGTTGCCACCTCCGGATCGATCCCGCGCCGCAGCTCTGCAACGTACTTGGGGTCTATCAAACCGCGCACAGGCACACGCGCAAAATCGGGGTCGCCCATGTGCTCGGAGCGGTCGGCGAAAAACCGGCGCATGGCCTCGGCAACCCAGTGGATTGCCGCGGCCGATCCGTGGCCGTGCTTCTCGTAGCCGGTGCCGTCGAGAATTCCCATCATCTCGAGGAGGCCGATACCGCCGGAGCTCGGCGGCGGTGCGGTGATGATCTCAAAGCCTTTGCACTGGCCCGTGAGCGGCTCGCGCTCCACGGCCTCGTAGCGCCGGAGGTCGTCGAGCGTGATCGTGCCGCCGTGCTCCGCCATGGCCCGCGCGATCATCCGGGCCGTCTCGCCCGCATAGAACTCTCGCGCGCCGCCGCGGGCAATCCGTTCGAGCGTGGCGGCGAGTTCCGGCTGGACGAACTGTTCCCCGGCCTCCCAGTAAGCGCCGCCTTTAAGAAAGATGCGCTTCGATTCTTCGAACGCCGCCAGGTCTTGCGAGTTCCGCAGGCTCCGCGCGAGGCCGCGTGAAACCGTGAAGCCGTCGCGAGCCAGCGCGATTGCCGGCGCAACAAGCTCGCTCCAGGGCTTGCTGCCGTAGTTGTTCGATGCCAGTTCGAATCCCCGGACCGTCCCCGGCACGCCCGACGCGCGCCACCCTGCGATGCTGTCCCGCGGCGAGGCGGCGTACATCTCCCTGGCGGCGGTTTCGGGGGCTTGCTCCCGGAAATCGATGAAGGTTGTGCGGCCGTCCGCGAACCGGATCAGCATGAATCCGCCGCCACCGATGCTCCCCGAAGCGGGGTGCGTAACGGTGAGCGCGAAGCCCACGGCCACGGCTGCATCGACCGCATTGCCTCCGGCTTTAAGAACCGCGATCCCGGCGTCAGTTGCATGCGGCTCGCGGGTTACCACCATCGCATTGCGAGCGCGCACCGGCTCCCGCGCGGCTGGGGCACACACGGCGGCGATCGCAAGCAGGGCGAACAGGCGGCACAGCATCCAGGAACGATTGTACAGCCCGGCGTTGAAGAAACCTGCGGACATGCTGGTATCGGTTGGGGCGAATGCTGCCGGCCTCGCGGCGCAGTCCGGCCGCCCGCGGGCCGCCCTCTACGAGGCCGGCTCAAAACACACCCGGCATGCGGGAGCGGGCACGAAAGATCATCGCACCCGTTCCGCGTGCCAGACCGAAGTTCGAAAGTGAACTGAGGGCCGTTACCAGCGAGGCTCGCGACGCCGTCCGCCGCCGGCGCCGGCGCGGCTGCCACTCCGGCCGCCACCGAATCGGCTTCCGCCACCTCCGCCGCGCTCTTCACGAGGCCGCGCCTCGTTCACGTTCATGGCGCGTCCATTCAGTTCGCGGCCGTTCAACTCGCTAATCGCCCGCTGCGCCTCCTCGGCGTTGGTCATCTCGACGAATGCGAACCCACGCGATTGACCGGTGTCGCGGTCGCGAACGAGGCTGACCCGCTCCACGGCGCCGTACGCGGAAAATGCGGCCTCCAGCTCGTTCTGGGTTGTCTGATACGAAAGGTTACCCACAAAAATGTTGGTCATTGATGCTCCGATGCTCCTTGCTGCACAGGCAGCGCTGATCTCAAACTGGCGAGCTAGTCCAGGCCGGAAAATAGGCGGAATTAGCAAGCAGAAACTGGCGGCCCACCGCCGCCGCTGTACGACAGTCTATCACGGGCCCCCGCGTCCAACTAGAGTGTTAACAGTCAATTTGGGAGCATCACACAGGCCCGAGCCGCAATAGACAGCAGCCTGCGCCTGGCCCTCTTACACTCACCATTTCCCGTCAGCTCGCCACTCATCCGGATGGTTTAGGTAACGCTTCGCGGCCGGAATAGGAGCTTCTCCGAACCGGCTCCGGTACGGATTGCCTCGCGTGTGCGCCGTTTCGGCCGATGTACACTGGTCTTGTACATGCTTTCCGTCGTGATCCCCGTCCACAACGAGGAGCCGTCGTTGTTGCCTCTGTATGACCGGCTCACTGCAGTGATGCGCGGTATTGCCCAACCCTACGAAGTCATCTTCGTCGACGACGCATCGACTGACGGCAGTTTCGAGCTACTTGCGAATTTAGCGGCTACGGATGCTCATCTGAAGGTGGTTCGGCTGCGCCGCAACTTCGGGCAGACCGCGGCTCTTGCAGCGGGCTTTAACGAGGCTAAAGGGCAGGTGATCATCTCTCTGGACGGCGACCTCCAGCACGCGCCCGAGGACATACCGGCGCTGCTTGCCAAAATCGACGAGGGCTACGATATCGCGAGCGGCTGGCGCAAAGAACGTGTGGATAACGCCCTCACCAGGCGCCTTCCTTCGCGCATCGCTAATTGGCTGATCGCAAAAGTCTCAGGCGTGGATCTGCACGATTTCGGCACTACGTTCAAGGCGTACCGGGCCGAGATCCTGCAAGATGTCAATCTCTACGGCGATCTGCACCGCTTCATCCCCGCGCTGGCCAGCTTCTACGGCGCGCGCATCGCCGAGGTCCCGATTCAGAACATCGTGCGGCCAAGCGGCTCGTCCCACTATGGACTCAGCCGGACCTTTCGCGTGATGTTCGACATCATCACGCTCAAGTTCCTGCTCAGTTACCTGACCCGCCCCATGCACCTGTTCGGCAAGGTGGGCCTGCTGAACGTGCTTGGCGGCACCGGCATCTTCGTGGGCCTTCTGGTGCACAAGTTCATGACCGGCCACGGCATGATGTCCCAGCACGGGCCGCTGATGCTGCTCGGCGGGCTGATGGTAATGGCCGGCCTGATGATGTTCTCCACCGGGCTGCTCGGAGAAGTGCTCATGCGCACGTATTTCGAGAGCCAGGACCGGCGCATCTACGCCGTCCGCGAAATCCGCTGCCTGCGCGAGAGGCGCCAGCCGGCCGGTGAAGAGCGTTAGCCCACTACCACTGCACGGTCTTGCCCGGTTCGAGTTCGAGAACTGAGACGCCGAGAGGCTTTACCGCCTCGCGCAGCTCCGCAATGCTTCCGGTGAGCACAGGAAAGGTGCCGAAGTGCATCGGAATCACCTGCTTCGGCTTGAGCAGCCGGCAGGCCAGCGCCGCTTCCTGCGGACCCATGGTGTAGAAATCGCCGACCGGCAGGAGCGCGAGGTCGGGGTGATACAGTTGCTCGATCAGTTGCATGTCCGAGAACACCGCCGTATCCCCGGCGAAATACAGCGCGCGCCCATCCGGCAGACGCAACACGTACCCGCAGGGCTCGCCGCCATAGACCATGCGGCCGTCGTCGTCGATGATCCCGCCGCTGTGAACGGCGTTGGTCATGGTGACCTTTACGTGACCCGCTTCCTGCGTGCCTCCCTTGTTCATTCCGGCGACATTCTCGACGCCCTTCGAGCCTAGCCAGACGGCGGTCTCGTAGATTGCGATAACTCTCGCCTTGAACTCCTTTGCCAGCGAGGCGGCGTCGCCGATGTGATCCGAGTGGCCGTGCGTGACCAGGATGGTGTCGATGCGGTCGAAGCTGTGCCCCTTCGGGTAGAGCGGGTTGCCCAGCCAGGGATCGGTTACGATGACCTCGCCGGTGTCGAGGCGGAACTTGAATGCTGCGTGTCCGAGCCAGGTGATCTCGAGCATGTACAAGCGCCCTCCTCACCCGATCATAAACAACAAGACGCGGGAGAGCGCAGCGGCCCGCAGCCGGCCGCGCGCATGAAGGCGCCGAGCGGTATCAGCGCGCGTCAACGAGCCTGAATTTCACCGCGATGTCGGCTTTCGCCTCGACCGGTTTGCCGTTCAGTTTCATCGGCTCGTACCGCCACTTGCGGACCGCGCTGGCGGCGGCATTTCTGAGCAGCGGGTGGCCATCGACGACCTCGACATCTCGCACCTTGCCATCGATTCCGATGATGGCCCTGATGTGAACCACGCCTTCGACACGGGCCTGCCTGGCCGCCATCGGGTATTCCGGAATCACCTGATGAATCAGACGTGCACGCTCCAGACGCGAGAGTTGAATGCGCAGCGGCGGCAGGTCCTGTGGCACAGGCGGACCCGGCAACCCACCCGGGATTCCCCCAATCACGCCTCCGGGCGTTCCGCCCGGCACGCCCCCAGCGACTCCGTCCAGCTCTCCGTCGGCTGCACCGCCTATTCCGCCCGCACGCTCGCACGATAGAGGCACTCCCGGATCGTCCAGAATCGTGGCCGAAACCGGAGCGGCTCGCGAAGCATCGAGCAGCGCCGCGTCGAAGCGTCTCGGCGCGGGCTTGACGGGCTCGCCGGCGACCGGCTCGGGGACGCGCTCAGGCGCAGGCGTCTCATCTGTGAGCGGTGCGCGAAATGGCGCCTGCCGAGGCGCGAGCGTCTGTTCCGTCCTGCGCGGCAAGTGCAACACGCGCGGGCTTCGCTGCAGCGGCGGCGGAGCCGGCGGCGTGAGAAGCAGCCCCGCCAGCTTCGCCTTGGGCGCCTCCCTGACATATAGCAGCGGAATCGCCGCAACTCCTAGCGCGAACAGGGATTGGCCTGCGAAGGCGCCCAGAATAGCCCACCGCCGATGCCCGGAGCCGCCGGGCAGAAAAGACTGCTCAAACATCCCACTCCCCCTGTCAAACCCGACGCGCGCGAGACCGCCCTGATTGCCGGCTTCACATTGAGGCCCGCTTGCGCTCGGGACGGCTCCGCATCATCATGCTTCCAGCGGACTACTCAGGAGGGCGTCAATGTATGCACGCGATCTTGACTGGCTGGCCGCGCGCCTGCCCGGCGCGCTAATTCGCCCCGGTGACGCCGTCTACGAAAGCGCGCGCAGAGTCCACAACTGGGCTGTCGACCGCCGCCCCGCCTGCATCGCGCGTTGCGCCTCCGCCGCCGGCATTGCCGCGTGCGTCGACTTCGCGCGCGAGAACGGCTTGCAACTCGCCGTGCGCGGCGGGGGACACCACGGCGCCGGCCTGGGCGCGTGCGAAGGCGGCATCGTCATCGACCTCTCGCGCATGCGCCGTGTCGAGGTGAATCCGCACACGCGCATGGCGCGCGTCGAGGGCGGCGCGACGTGGGGCGACGTGGACCGCGCAACGCACGCTTTCGGCCTCGCAACGCCCGGAGCCACTGTTTCGACCGCGGGCGTGGGCGGCGTCACGACCGGCGGCGGTGTTGGCCACCTCACGCGCAGATTCGGCCTCTCGATCGACAACCTGATCGCGGCCGAAGTCGTTCTCTCCGGCGGGAACATCGTGACGGCAAGCGCCGAATCCAATCCCGACCTGTTCTGGGCGATTCGCGGCGGCGGCGGAAACTTCGGTGTGGTCTCGTCATTCACTTTCCGCCTGCACCCGCTGCCCGTCGTGGTGGCCGCGCAGACCCTGTGGCCCATTGAGCGCGCCGGCGATGTCTTGCGGTTCTACCGTGACTTCATCGCCGCAGCGCCGAGGGAGTTGGGCGGGATACTCTCGTTCTACATAGCTCCGCGGAGGCCGCCCATACCCGAGCGCCTGCACGGCCGGGCCGTGTGCGGCGTCACATGGTGCTACAGCGGGCCGCCGGACTCGTTCAACGGAGTGTTCGGCCCGGTGCGCCGCGTTGCGAAGCCTGAGTTTGAACTCGCAGGCCCGATGCCGTTTCCCGTGCTTCAGTCCCTTCCGGGCGTGCTATGCCCCCGCGGCACGCGCCAGTTCTGGAGAGGCGCCCTGCTGGCCGGCCTCAGCGAAACCACCTTAGCCATCTTCGAAGAGCACGGGACTCGCCTGCCGACGCCGCTGTCAAGCGTGAGGCTCTTCCCCATAGACGGCGCGGCGCACGGCGCCCGTGACGAAGATACCGCCTTCGCCGGCCGGAAAGCGCGGTGGGCCGTCGCGGTCGTCGCGGCGGATTCGGCTCCCGGCTCCGAGCAGCGCATGGCCGCCTGGACGGCCTCATTCAGCACCGCTCTGCAGGAGCACTCGGCGGGCGCGTATATCAATTTCTCGGGGACGGGCGGCTCAGCGGCCGCTGCGGCATACGGGGAGAACTACTCCAGGCTCTGCGCGCTCAAGCTCCGCTTCGACCCCGACAACCTCTTCTCAAACAACCACAACATCCGGCCCGCGCCGCCCAGGACAACCTGGACGGCTGCGCTCTAGCGTTCGGCGGCGAACGGTACGGCCCCCGTAAGTTGTGGGCGAGGCTCTCGGGGCAGCGGCTGGGGAACACATCAGGGGGGCGGACTTCAGTCCGCTGCGGAGCTTCAGCTCCGTGCAGGCCGGCTGGAATTCGCGTTGTGGTTCGTATCAGGGCACGGCTTCAGCCGTGCCGATAGGTGCCTTTTCCAACAGGGCTTTAGCCCCTGTGGCTGGGCAGCTTGATTCGCAGGGCTCGAAGCCCGCCCCCCGATTGGGTAAGCAGGGTTTTCGGGGCAGCCCCTGAAAAGGGCGAAGAACACCCCAGGCAACTTGCCGGGGTGAAGCCCGGCAGGGCGAAGCCGAGTAGCCTATCGCGCAAGGCTCGGGACCCCGAGCGGCTGCCGGGCCCCCACTCCACCAGCTCCCCAAGACCGCACAAAAAAGAGGCGGGCCGGGATTCCGGCCCGCCTCGCAGATCTTCGGCTGCCGGTGTACTCAGTAGCCTTCGTTCCGCTGCTGGATGGGCGGCGAGGTCTGTGGAAGCGCCGGCTGGCCCTGCATGTCCTCCCGGCGCTGCATGTAATTCTGGTTTTCGTCGGTCATGGGAGCCTGTTGAGTGCCCTGGCGGAAGCGGTTCTCGTTCATCTCGTCCTTGTAATACCCGCGGCCGTCGAAGTAGTAATATCCGGGCGATGATGGCATGACGTAAAGGTATGCGGCGCTGTCGCGATACACGTAGCCGCGGTACATGGGCGCATAGGACTTATTCTGGAACTCGGGCGGAGTTACTGTATCTCCGTACATCATCTCATCGGTCAGCGGCCTGGGGCCGGGAGCAACCTGCCCCTGAAGCTGCGGCGTGTCCACACGCGGCTGGCCGTACTCGTGTGACGGCACAGTCTGTGGCTCCATTCCCATCGCGTACGGGTAGGACTGCACCGATGCTCCGCGCTCCGAATCCGGAGGCGGGAAGAATATTGCCGGCTGCCTCCGCTTCGCGTCGACGAGCCGGCTGCGAATGCCTTTGTGGCGCTCGCTGTCAGGCGGCGGGACGAACCGTGCCTGTTCATCCTGAGAACTGGTGCTGATGGACGGCGACGTGACGGACGGAGTGACGTTGCTGGATGTCAGATCGCCGCTGGTGCGGCCGCTATCGTGGCGCATTTCGCCCCGGTTGAAGCTATAGTACCCACGGTGGTTCGGGCTGTAATAGTAGCGCCCGTCGTAGTAGTAATAACCGGTATACTTCGGCATAGCGAACGCGTAGGGCTGCCCGCGATAGTTATAAAAGCCCCTGTAATAAGGCGCGTAACCGTACAGACTGCCATAGCCGTGCGGCGTGCCAGTGGACTGGGACATTGCCGAGTGCTGCTGCGTCTGCTCATCCGTCAACGGCCTTGTCTGTCCCTGCTGCTGTCCCGGCGTGGTGAGCTCGGCGAGCTGGTTCCACATCTGATGCACGCGCTGCGCCGCCTCCTGCCTGAGCTGGTCGTAGTTCTGCAGTAGTGAGGTGAGGTCGTTCTGAATCTGCCCGACTTCCTGAGTATGCGGCCCCGAGTACGTCGCGAGCGCGTCGGAGGCCTCCTGCAGCGGAGCGATGGCCTGGCCGTAGTTGCCCTGGTTGATGTGCTGCTCGGCTAGCGCGAGGTTCAGGCGCGCCGTGACGAGCGGCATGTCCACCTCGGCACTCCGCACCATGACGTCGCTCTGAACCGCAGTAAGTGCGGATTCGGCTGTGGCCAGATCGTTGTTCTGGATGGCGCCCCGTGCGGCCTCGAGATGAGTGCGCGCGCTGTCCAGATTGATCGCCAAATCGGTGTACTCCGCTTCGACGCCGCGCACCACCGGCGTCTGGTACAACTGCGCCTCATCGGTCAACGGCTGCTGAGCCGCTCCGGGCTGGCCGGTCTGCGCCTTCGCAACCTGAACCGGGCCTATCACGGCGATCGTTCCGAACTCGGCGAAGATCGGGACGATGCTGCCCAGGTTCTCCCTCTGTGCAATCACATCCGCCTGGTCGAGGTGCGACAGCGCCGAGTTGATATTCGTGAGCGCCAGTTGCTTATTGCCAAATCGCACAGCCTGCCTTGCTTCATCGGTTTGCTGCAGTACGTTGATCAGGTCCGCTGAGAGATCGGCCTTGCTCGAGACCATTGGCTGGCCGCTCTGAGTCTGCATCTGCTGCATCTGCTGCATGTGCTGATCTTGCTGCACCCGGCCGGGTTGTTGGCCGGCCTGGTTCGCAGCCAGCGCAAGTTGCGAGGCCACAAACATCGCGCACACGACGTATAAGATTCGTGCGTAAGACATATCCCCTCCGACCCGATAGACGCGCAACGCGTCGCGCGCGTCGGCATCGTTCGAGAGCGGGCTATGACTTTCGAAAACGGGTTCTGGTCAGGCCGGAGATGCAATCATCTCCTGCGCGTTCTTCTGCCTTGCTTCGCCGCTGCGCAGAACGGCAAAACGCGCTCCGAGAGGGCCTATGATTTCGTGAATTATGACAGCCGCCAGCACGATGGTAACGACTTGCGGCGCCAGGTCCGGAAAGCGCCGTGAGACAGCCAGGGTGAGGCCGACCGCCAGACCGGCCTGCGACAACAGCGCGAAACCGAGCAGGCGCTGTACTTGCGCCGGCACGCCTGCACCGCGCGTTCCGATCCTCGCGCCGAGAAACTTACCTGCCGCGCGGCAGATCACGTACACGGCTCCCAAGGGGCCTACGGTGGTGAGAAGGCCGAGGTTCAGATCGGCTCCGGCAATGACGAAGAACACGGCATAGAAGGGCGGGTCGCTCCGCGACAGCGCCTGATACAATCTGCGGCTCTCAGGCGAGAGGTTAGCCATGGTGGCCCCCACCGCCAGACTCGCCACCAGCGTCGATAGCTCAAGGAAGACCGCGATGCCGACGCACAGCAGAAGGCAGCCGATTAGCAGGATGAGTGTCTCGCCGTGTTCTATAACTTTCGGCGCCCACGAGGCGATCAGCAAGCCCATCAGATATCCGAGAGCCGCAGAGCCCACAAGCTGCCACACCAGCGGAAAGCCCGACTCGTACAGCGCGGAGAGCACGAAGCCCTCCGCGCGCACGTGCGCTGCCAGATCGACACTCGCCGCGGCCACCGAGAACGCGGTGAGGCACAGAATGTTGTTCAACCCGATCACCCCGATCACAGTGTCAGTGAGCGGGCCGGAGGCGCCGCACTCTCGGAGAACCATGAGCGTGCTCGCGGCTGCCGTTTCCATGGCGATCGCGCCCAGCAGAAACGCCACCTGCCAGCTCTGGCCAAAGGCCAGCATGGCGGCGAAGACCAGTCCTCCCGCGAGCAGCGACTCTATGCCCGTGATGCGCGCCAGCGCGCGCCCGAGGCTCCGCACGCGCTGGAACTCGAACGCCGATCCGATGGAGAAAAGGATCAGCCCGAGCGCAACCTCGCTGAACACGCTCAGCGCCGAGATGTTCTCATGGTTGATCCATCGCAGCCCGGAGGGACCGACCGCGACACCCGCGAGGATGTAGCCCGTGACCTCCGGCAATCGGAAAGCCTTCGCGAGGTGCCCGGCAAGCAGCGCGAGCAGAAGGATGAGGCCGAGCGAGAGCAGTACGTTCATTTGTTGAATATGAGACCCATGCTCCGGTCGCCCCGCTCAATGACGACATACGCGGGCGGCGCTGTTTCGGCAAGGGCGCGCTCCACCGCGGCCTGGCTCACGGGAGGCCGGCTGTCTATGCTGATCACGCGATCGCCACTGCGCAGGCCCGCCCGGTACGCGCGCGTGCCCGGCGGTATCACGGCCGCAACGAAGCCTCGCGGGGGCCGCTCGAACTCGATCCCCGGCGGCGCGCCGGCATTCGCATCGAGCGTCAGCTTCACCAGCCGGCGTCCGCGGCGCACCTCGATGTCGTGCGGCGCGTCAGGCACTGCCAACAGGATGCTATAGAGGTCGTCCGGCCGGTCCACCGGCGCTCCGTCGCAGCCTACGATCACGTCGCCCGGCGCCAGACCGGACCGGTCCGCTGCGCGACCCAGGCGGATCTCGGAAACCAGCGCTCCGCTCTCCGCCGATACGGCGGGAGCGTCCTTGGGCACGGATGAGATACGCATCCCGAAGGCCGCCAGCAACGCCGCCGGAGCGCCCTCTGCGAGCCGCAGTACGTCATCAACATCGTCCACGGATATCGCTGCGCTCCGGCCGCCGCAGTTCACAATCACGGCAAGCAGTCCGCCGTCCATGTCGAAGACGCCGCCGCCGGCCATGCCGTCCGGAACCGGGACGCTCATCTGCAACTCGCGGATGGAGACATCCCCGCAAGGCGCCTGCACAACGCCGCTGAACGTTGCCGGCGCGAACGCGACGGCTCCGTTGGGTGTCCGCGCTACCCCGAGCAGCCAGTCTCCGGGCCGGACGCTGGACACCCGCGCGCGCCTTACCGGCTGCGCGGGCCCGGACACCGATGCTTCCAGCACCGCCAGCGGCACATCCGGCGACGCCGCCACCAAGCGCGCCGGTACTGCATCGCCGCCCGCTTGCGACACGGCGAGCATCACACCGGGCGCGCTATCGGGAATACGCGCCGCGATGATCCTGCCCTCGCTGTTCCACACCAGCCCGCTCACGCCGGCCCTCCGGATGCGCACCACCTGCGCCGACACCTCATCCGCGAGGTCCGAGAAGTACTTGGAGATGCCCTGCAGGTTCCGGCGTTGGGCGAACTTCTCCAGACGGGCAATCTCCGTCTGCGAGATTGTCGGCTTCTGGGCCTCTCTGTGATCTGGCTTCAGAATCAGGCCGAAGCAAAGCACACAGCCCGAGATGACTGCCAGGACCACCGGATACCGCTGCTTTCGGAAGAAAGTCTTCATGCGCCCCGAATCACACGAGGATAGCCGCCACCCATAGCCCGCGTCATCGCCTCGATAGGGTAGGCCGCGCTGAATATTGCCGTAGGAGAGGCGTTACTTCAGCCTGTACAACAGGATACAGCGGTTCACGCGGCTGCCGTGGCGGATCTTCGAAAATGGAGAGCCGTGACGCGGGCGCAGATGGACACCGTAGTCAAGCTCTGCGCTGTCCCGTCCACCCGCATAAATGACGGCGGGCATGGGCGGGCGTATGAGAGCGGCGGCACGCCGGAGCGCGCCTGCGTCCTAGAAGCCCACGTACTGCACTTCCTCTTCGAGCTCGATGCCGAAACGCTCGCGCACGCGCCGTTTGAGCTCGGCTATGAGCGCCGTGAGGTCCCGCGCCGTACCCTCGCCGGCGTTGTAGAGCAGGTTGGCGTGGTAGTCGGCGACGTGGATATCACCGCGCGAGAGCCCTTTGGCCCCCGCCTGTTCGAGAAACCAGGCCGCGGGCACCTTTCCCTCTTTGATGACGTACGGCGGCACCTGGGCGGCCACCTCAGGAGGCAGCTCCGCCAGAAGCAGGTTCTTGAAAACGCTTCCCGCGCACTTCATCGACGGCGGGAACTTCGCATTGCGCACGGCCATGATCTCGTCCGCCCGGCGGCGCAACTCGGCCGGGTCACCCGGCTTCAGTAGCAGTCTGGCCGAAAAGATGATCCACGACTTGTTCCGCTTGAAGATGCTGTCGCGGTAGGCGAAGTGACAGTCCTCGTTGCGGAAGACTCGCTCGCGTTCGCCGTCGAAGAAGCGTACCTTTTCGACCAGCTCCGAGATGGAGTGCCCGTACGCCCCCGCGTTCCCGTAGACGGCCGCGCCAAGAGAGCCCGGTATGCCGGCCATGGTTTCGAGGCCCTTCAGGCCATTTGCGATCGCGCAGTCAACGACGTCCTGAAGCTCCGCGCCGGCGTCAGCCGCAATGCGCTCTCCCGCAACGGATATCGTTCGCGCGGTGAAGCGCAGGACGACGCCGCGAAAACCCTCGTCGGAGATGATCAGGTTGGTGCCGCTGCCGATCGCGAGGTGCGGCACGCCGCTGGCGCGGACGGCATTCAGCGCCTCGACAAACGGCTCCACGCGGTCCGCCTCGGCGTAGAGATCGGCCGGCCCGCCGATTCCAAAGCGAGTGTAGCTCCTGAGCGGAACGTCCTTCAGGACATGTAAAGTGGGTATCTGCGCGAGCCGCTTCTGCAGCCGCTCATCGGCGGACATCGAACACGATTATAAAGGAGGATCATGCCCCGTACCGGCTTCCCCGGATTCCCGCAGGAAGCGCTCGACTTCTTCCGCAAGCTGAAGCGGAACAACCGGCGCGAGTGGTTTCAGCCGCGGAAGCACATCTTCGAACAGCAGGTGAAGGCGCCCATGGTGGAGCTTATCTCGTCGCTGAACTCCGCCATGATGGGCTTCGCGCCGGACTACGTTACCGAGCCTTCCGACGCCCTGTTCCGCATCTATCGTGACACCCGGTTCAGCCACGACAAGACGCCTTACAAAACGCACATCGGCGCGATGTTCACGCGTCGCGGCCTCTCGAAGAACACCTGCCCGGGCCTGTACTTCAGCGTTTCGGACAATGAGGTCGAAGTCGCCGGCGGAACGTATATGCCCGGCAAGGAGGAACTCGCCGCCATACGCCGCCACATACTCGAGCACCACGGCGAACTGGCGCGTATCCTGCATTCGCGCACTCTGCGGCGCCTCATGGGCGAGCCGCAGGGCGAGCGCCTCACGCGCGTGCCGAAAGGTTTTCCGCAGGATGACCCCACCGGCGGGTTGGTGTGCTATAAGCAGCTCTATTTCTACGTGCTTCTGGATCCCGCGCTAGCCACCACTCCGAGGTTGGAGCGCGAGATTCTGACGCGCTTCCGTGCACTGATGCCGCTGGTGGAGTTTCTGAGCGCCCCCCTTGTGCCGGCCAGAAAGGCGGCTGCGGCGCACGGCATCCTGATATAGCGCGAGGGGTAATAGTTACCTCTTCCCGAACTGGCCCGCAAGGCAAGTGCAGCGGAGTGATAAACGGCAGCCGGCTTGCACTGCCTCATCACGGGGAGCGTCTTGGAGGACTCCGGAGCAACGATCGCCGGTGCCGGGCGAGAGGGGTTCCCGACACGGCCCGGGGGGAAGTTCCTGGCAGCCGTGATGGCCGGAGTGCTGGCGCTCCTCATCGCATTGGGTTATCAGTACCTCAAACTCTCGAAGGCAATCGATCGGCGGGCTGAGGCGGATTCATACTCGGGGAGACTGGATTTCTACATTGCCGGAGTCTGCTACGCTCCGCCGGAGCGAGCGCCACTGCTGTCGCGGACCGCGCCGGGTAACGCGGCTCCGCAACTCACTTCGGAGGACGGCCCGGCCGCACCCGGACCCGTCCTCCGCCTTCATTAACGCGCTTCATCAACGTGAATGCTGCGCCGTGCGCCTGCAGAGCTACTGCGGGCGCATTTCAGTCACGGCAGCCATGTCGTGCTCTTCACGGCCACCACAGACGCAGGCCTCTCCCGGCCCAGGCGGAGCCGCGGCCGTGAGCGAGCCGTTACCGCGGACGTCTGCCCCGCCCCGCTGCGTACCGCAATAGCGCGGCCGATGTGCTTTAGTCTCCGCCGCCCGCTGTGCGGGTTTTTCCGCCGGTCTCGATGGGGATTTCGCGTTTCCGGCGCTCCTGCTGCGGAACCGGAATCGTGACCTCGAGAATGCCGTCGTTGAACTGGGCGCTCGCCTTCTCGATTTCCGCGTCCTGTGGCAGCGGAATCAGCCTGCGGAAACGCCCGTAGCTGCGCTCGGAATGGTAGAAGCCTTCCTCGCGACGCTCCTCCTCGCGCTTCCGCTCGCCCTGGATGATGAGGCCGTCGTCGGTGACCTCGATCTTTACGTCTTCCTTTCTCAGGCCGGGAAGCTCGGCCGTGACAACGAGGTTATTGTCCTTCTGCCGGACCTCTATGGCCGGCGCCCAGATCCGCCCCTCTTCATGCCCGAAGCCGCTGAATACACGGTCCATCTCATCTGTGAACCGGCGCATGAGCTCGAACGGACTCGCGGAGAAGAAATCGCGCGGGGTCATCGAAAAGAGGCTTGGGAGCCACGGGCCGCGGCGGGAGACTTCGCCGCCGCGAGTTTGCACTTCTTTGGATCGCTTGTCCTGGATTTCAGCCATGTTGTCCCCTCTGTTGGCGCTCGGTCCTCACGCCCGACGCGCTCTGTTGCTTCGTATTATAGGCCGGCGCGCTCAGAAATGAGATGGGGACGAAAGCCCGCGCGGGAGCAGGCCGCCCAGGCCGGGATCAACCCAGTGAGCCGCTTGTGGCGGGGCCGTAATCGACTTCCACAAGGAACAGCCCGGACGCCGGCGCTGTGGGGCCGGCCTTGGTGGAGGCGCCAGGCGCAAGCAGCGACCGCAGGCAGTCCAGGTCGAGGTTGCCCTTTCCGGCCTCCAGCAGTGTGCCCACGATGTTGCGGACCATGTGCTTGAGAAATCCGCTGCCGCGGACGCGGTAGATGAGCCGAGGGGGCTCATAGATCAATCTGGAACTGAATATCGTGCGCACCTTGGAGCGACCGAAAGCGTCGCTGTCGTCCGAAGCGGCGAAGGCGGTGAAATCGTGCTCGCCCTCGAAGACGGCGGCGGCGCGGACCATGCGATCGAGATCGAGCGGATAGGGGTGATGGTGGACGTAACGACGCTCGAAAGGCGGGCAGACCTCGTCCCGGAAGATGCGATATTCGTACGTCTTGGACAGCGCATCGTACCTGGGATTGAACTCCGGCGCGGTTTCGACGGCCGAAAGCACGCGGATGTCGCGGGGCAGCAGGCGGTTCATCGCGCGGCGGAGGTTCACGGTGGGAATGGGGTTGCTGATCGAGAAAGCGGCCACCTGGGCGAGGGCGTGAACCCCCGCATCGGTGCGGCCAGAGCCCTCCACCTTGACCGGCCGGCCCTCGATAGACCCAACCACGTGCTCGAGCGTGCCCTGGATGGTGGGGAGCGAAGGCTGCACCTGCCAGCCGTGGTAGTCCGTGCCGTCGTAGGCGACAGTTATCTTGATACGGCGCATGCCTACGCGCCCGGGCGGGAGCCGGGCTTAACGACCGGAATCCCCTGGCGGCAAAGCGGACAGTTTTCGGGGGGGTAGGAAACGACGCTCAGGGTCAGCAATGCGGCGAGCCGCACTCCCAGGTCGACTTTCCCGCTGCTCCGGTCCGCTATGCAGCCCGCGGCCACCACATCCGCGCCCGCGTCCCGGAGCACGCGGACGACCTCCCGCGTGCTGCCGCCAGTGGTTATCACGTCCTCGACGACGACGGCAGTCTCCCCCGGAGAGACCGAAAAACCGCGCCGCAGCACCATCTTGCCTTCGGGATCGCGCTCGGTGAAGATAGCTCGGGCGCCGAGAGCGCGCGCGACCTCGTGCCCTATCACTATGCCCCCTATTGCGGGGGAGGCCACAACCTCTATGTGGCGGCCGCCCGCAGCGGTCCTGATCTCGTGCGCCAGCATGGTTCCTAGCCCGGCGGCATGCTGCGGATACTGCAAAACAAGGGCGCATTGCAGATACTCGGGGCTGTGGAGGCCGCTGGTAAGGCGAAAATGGCCGCGCAGATACGCTCCGGTTTGCCTGAACATCTCGAGGACAAGGTTCTGCACCGCTTAAGTATAGCCAAAGGGCGTACCCATCAGCCCCCTCTCATACGCCAATCACTAATGTGTCCGTTTGTGAACAGGGGAGTTGTGCGTTCGAACAGTCCGGAACGGCGCGCGGCTTTTTGGGTCGCGGGCGCGCGTGCGGTAGGATTGCAGATTCGGGGAACAATCACGCTTTTCGGACGTATTCCCTGGCTTGAGGGGCATGGCCCCAATCGTGCACGGACCTGAACGCCCCTTCGGCACATGAGGTGTGATTTCTGATGAGACGCCTACAGTCCGGCATCGCCGTACTCTGTATCGTGCTGCTGGCCGCCCCGCCGGCGGTTGCGCAAGCCCCCACGGTGCGCAAAGGCAGCGGCTTTCTGAGCGGGTTTACGCACCCATACACGTGGGACGAGGTGACGCCAGTCAGCTTCGGCAACTCCTCTCGCCTGGACGCTCTGGTCCGGGGCGGAAACCTGTACCTGTCGCTTCAGGACGCCATCGCCCTGGCGCTCGAAAACAACCTTGATATACATTTGCAGCGCTACTCGCCGTTGAACGCCGAGGCCAGTCTGCTTCGCGCTGAGGCGGGCGGCCCGCTGCGTGGCGTCCAGACGAGCATCTCGACGAGCACCACCAGCGCGCTGTCGCAGATTACGGGTGGCTCCGGGCAGTTCAACAGAGCAACGTCCCGAGGCGGCGGCGGGGGCTCCACCGGCGGCACCATCATCCAGGCAACCGGCACGACCATCCCGTCGCTCGACCCCTCCTTCTACGTGTCGGGTTCGCTCGGCCACTCCACCTCGCCGATGACGAACGCCTTCACGGTGGGTTCGAACTACGTGGTTTCGAGCACGCGGGCGCTCAACTACGGTGTCTCGAAAAGCTTCCTGACTGGCACTTCGGTGGACCTGTCATGGAACAACACGCGGGCGCTGTCCAGTTCGACCCGCAGCGACTTCAACCCGTTCATCGACGCCGGAGCTACGCTCACGATTTCGCAGCCGCTGCTGCGCGGCTTCGGGATCGCGACGAACAACCGCAACATCAAGATCGCCCGCAACAACACGAGGATCACCGATCTGGCATTCAGGCAGCAGGTGATCGCCACGGTGTCGGCCGTTATCGCGGGTTACTGGGATCTGGTGAGCTTCGCCGAGACGGTGCGGGTGCGCGAACAGGCGCTGGCGCTGGCACAGAAGCTCTATGAGGACAACAAGAAGCAGGTGGAGATCGGGACTCTGGCGCCGATCGAGATAGTGCGCGCAGAGGCTGAGGTCGCGAGCGCGCAACAGCAACTGGTCAACGCGCAGACTCAGCTCCTGCAGCAGGAGAACCTGCTCAAGAACGCCATCAGCAAGACCGGCATCGGCAGCCCGGTGATCAGCGATGTGCGGATCATCCCGACGGACCGCATCAGGGTTCCCGAGCAGGAAGACATCATGCCCCTGCAGGACCTGGTGTCGCTGGCGCTCGAGAACCGCGTGGAAGTCGAGCAGGGACGGCTGAACATCGACAGCGCAAAGATCGGCCTGGCCGGCTCCAAGAGCCAGCTTCGCCCGGTGCTGAACGTTCAGGCCCAGTTCGCGAACAACGCGCTGGCCGGCGTTCCCTCGCGCAGAGACGCGTATGTCGACCCGGGGACCGGCACTGTCGTTCCGCCTCCCGATGCGTTCTTCTGGGGCGGCTGGGGCAGCGCCATCGGCCAGATCTTCCGGCGGAATTTCCCCGATTACAGCATCGGCTTCTACCTCAGCGTGCCGCTGCGCAACCGCTCGGCCAAGGCCGATATCATCATGGACCAGGTGAGCCTGCGCCAGGCGGAGATCCGCCAGCAGCAGTTGATCAACGAGATCCGCGTGGATGTGCAGAACGCGGTGACGGCGCTCCAGCAGGCCAGCGCGGCGTACCAGGCGGCGGTCAAGGCGCGCATGTTGCAGGAACAGACGCTCGACGCGGAGCAGAAGAAGTACCAACTCGGCGTCTCCACCGTGTTTCTCGTGATTCAGGCGCAACGCGACCTGGCCCAGGCGCGATCGCAGGAGGTCGCCGCCGAGAGCCAGTACGCGAAGGCCAAGGTCAACCTCGACCAGGTGCTCGGCCGTACGCTCGAGGTGAACAACATCTCGATCGAAGAGGCGATGAGTGGCCAGGTGAATCGGCCGCCGAGCCCGATTCCGGTTTTGCAGCAGTAGACCGATAGAGCAGCACTTCGCTCCTCCAATCCGGCGCGGCCACACAGGCGGTGGCCGCGCCTTTTTTCTGGGCGAGACGCTAACATAGAGTGGTCGCGTGAACGGTATGCAGCCGATCTCGAAGTACTCGCTCGGCACTGGAGACCGTTTCGCGCGCCAGGCGCGCGCGCAACTGCGCGCGTGCATGATGGCGGGCGAGGCCGGCGTCGAGGTCACCCCGGTGTGGAACAAGTCGCACCGCGAGCACGTCATCGTGGGCTCCCAGCCTGTCGAGACGCGCCGCGCGGCGGACGCGGCGGTAAGGGAGTTGGGCTGGCGCCGGCCATACTTCGTCGACGCGGACCACATCAACCTGAAGAACGCGGACGGCTTCATCGAAGCATGCGACTTCTTCACGCTGGACGTCGCCTACGCCATCGGGATCGCGCCTGCGCCGGCGGCTGTGGTAACGCTCCTGGCGAAGCACGCGGAACTGGCGCGCGAGTTGACGCGGGAAGCGGCGGCCGATGCCGCCTGCAAGTACCTGTTCGCCGCTCAGGAGGCCGGACGCATCTACCGCCGCATAGCAGCGGCGAAGGGCGCGGGTACGTTCATCACCGAGGTCTCGCTGGACGAAACCAATTCGCCGCAGACGCCGGAGGAGTTGCTTGTCATACTGGCCGCGCTTGCGGACGAGGGCGTTCCGGTTCAGACGATCGCGCCGAAGTTCTCCGGGCGCTTCAACAAGGGCGTGGACTACGTGGGAGACGTGGCGCGTTTCGAGAGCGAGTTCCGTAACGACATAGCGGCCATCGCGCACGCCATTGCCGCCTACGGCCTGCCACGGGAACTGAAGTTGAGCGTGCACTCCGGAAGTGACAAGTTCTCGCTCTACGGGCCGATGCACCGCGTTCTGGTGGAAACCGGAGCGGGAATCCACCTCAAGACGGCCGGCACGACGTGGCTCGAGGAGGTGATCGGGCTGGCCGAGAGCGGAGGCGAGGGCCTCGCGATCGCCAAGGAGATCTACACCGCTGCGCGCGGCCAGATGGACGATCTGTGCGCGCCGTATGCGAGCGTCATCGACATCGATGCGGCACGGCTGCCCGAGGCCTCCGAGGTGGCCGGCTGGACCGCGGAACGGTTCGCCGCGGCGCTGCGGCACGACCCCGCGTGCCCGGACTTCAACCCGCACTTCCGCCAGTTGCTGCACGTCGGCTACAAGATTGCCGCGAAGCTCGGCGAGCGTTTCTTCCGCGCGCTCGAGGAGAGCAAGGCCCTGGTATCACGGAACGTGACGTTCAACCTGTACGAGAGACATCTGAAACCACTTTTCCTGTAAACATGGCATTCATTCACGATGATTTCCTTCTCACCAACCGCACCGCACAACGCCTGTACCACTCTTACGCGGAGCGCCAGCCAATCCTGGACTATCATTGCCACCTGCCGCCGGCCGACATCGCCTCCGACCGCCGCTTTTCAAACCTGTTCGAGATCTGGCTCGCAGGCGACCACTACAAGTGGCGCGCCATGCGGGCCAACGGAATCGACGAGCGCTACTGCACTGGCGACGCTTCGCCGAAGGAGAAGTTCAGGGCCTGGGCGCGCACAGTGCCGTACACACTGCGCAACCCGCTGTATCACTGGACGCACCTCGAACTGAAGCGTTATTTCGACATTGACGACCTGCTCGACGAGCGAAGCGCGGACCGCATCTGGGAGCTCGCCAATGAGAAACTGGCGGACCCGGAGTTCAGCGTCAGCGGCATCTTCCGCAAGTTTGACGTGAGGGCGCTCTGCACGACAGACGACCCCGCTGACGACCTGGGTTGCCATCGTGCGATCGCGGCGTCGGGGCTCAAGACGCGCGTGTTCCCCGCATTTCGTCCCGACCGCGCGCTGGCCGTGAACACGCCGGGCGTCTTCAACCCGTGGGTGGACAAGCTGGCGGCGGCGGCCGGCGTGGAAATTGCGACTTTCGCCGATTTCCTCGACGCGCTGAAACGGCGGCACGACTATTTCCACGAGATGGGCGCGCGCGTTTCCGACCATGGGTTGGATTTCGTTTGCGCCGATATCTGCCCGGAGCAGACGGCGGCCGGCATATTCGAACGCGCCCGCGCCGGCCACGCGGCCTCCCCGGAAGAGCGCGCGAGATTCGCGTCGGTCATGATGCTGTTCTTCGGCCGGCTGGACGCCGAAAAGGGCTGGGTGAAACAACTTCACCTCGGCGCGCGGCGAAACAACAACACCCGCGCGCAGAAGGTGCTCGGCCCCGACACGGGTTTCGATTCCATAGGCGACTGGCCGCAGGCGGACGCGCTCGCCGTGTATCTGGACCGCCTGGAGCAGGAAGGCGCGCTGCCGAAGACGATCATCTACAATGCCAACCCGCGAGACAATTACGTTTTCGCTGCGATGACGGGCAACTTCCAGGACGGGCGCACGGCCGGAAAGATACAGTTCGGCAGCGGCTGGTGGTTCCTGGACCAGAAAGAGGGCATGGAGATGCAGCTCAACGCGCTCTCGAACGTAGGGCTGCTATCGCGGTTCGTCGGGATGCTGACGGATTCGCGCTCGTTCATGTCGTATCCGCGCCACGAGTACTTCAGGCGCGTGCTGTGCAACCTGATAGGGCGCGACATGGAGAACGGCGAGATACCTGACGACGATTCGCTCGTCGGCCCGCTGATCGAGAACATCTGCTACAACAACGCGCGAGCGTACTTCGGCCTGGATATCGAGTGATGCAGCGCCGCAGTGGCCGCGTGCCTGGGGAGCGCCCGGTTCGGGGCCCAGTTGTCTGCGGTCAACAGGTTAGCAAGGCACTCGGCGGCCGCGGCTCGGCAACACATGAGGGGGGCGGACTTCAGCGGCGGAGCTTCAGCTCCGCACACTCAGGCTCTAGCTATGCTGCAGGGCTGAAGCCCTGCGCGGGCTCAAGCCCGCCCCCCAATAGCGTGTCGGTGATGCACTCGGGGTAGCCTCTGAAAGGGGCGCAAGAATGTGCGCAGCAACTGAAGAGGAGTCGACCGAGTCCCGCGCCCGATGGGCGACCGGGGGGTCGCCCCACAAAGCGGTAGTCTCAAGATGGCCGCCCGAGGATCATGGCGTGCGCCCCACAAGTCATACTTTCGAAATGCGCGGGACGTTCAACATGCGCTAGGACTGTGGGGCGGGCGCCCTCGCCCGCGCCGGACCCCCTGGTCCGGCTTGGCACGAAGTACTGTGGCATTGTCCTTTTCGAGGTCTGTTCAGAGCGCCAAGCCTTTCGGCCCCAGCACAGGGGCTCTCTTCCGGCCACTCGAGATCCCGACGGCTTGCGCGTGGACTCCTTTACGCCACCACTGCCGGGCCTGCAAAACGCGCACGCTGCTTGCCGGTCGATATTCGCGCCCCACTAAACCAGGGCCTGCCGCGGGATCTCCTCGTTACTGCCCCTTCACCGGTTCCAGACGATAGCCGTACTTATATGGGCGGTCCGGTGGGATGCGGTACGGCTCCATCGGAAACGCGTTCGTGCTCCAGGAGTCGATGCCGCCTACGCCCATCTGCATGAGGTCCAGATGCAGGTACACTTCGGGCCGCCGCTCCAGCTTGAACGAGTAATCGGCGGCCTCCATCGCAGCAACGGGATAGTGCGACGCGCCGGCGTTGAGCGGGGTAAGACCGGTGGCGCGCAGGCCAACGCCGCTTCCGTTCGTGAACTCGATCCAGCGCACATCCGTCTTGTTGCCGTTCTCCTGCGGGCGTGAGTACTCCACCCACTCCGCATCGACAGTGGACGAGTACACGCCCACGCGCTCGAACTTACGGTCGCAGTAAGTTTCGACTGGCCCGCGCCCGTACCAGCGCATGTTCTCTAGGCCCGGCGCGAGCACGAGATCCGTGCCGAACCGGGGCATCATGCCGGACTCCTTCCCGCCGGGAGTGTATGAAACCTCAACCGTGATAGCGCCGGTTCCGGTGACATGATATGCCATCGAGTAAGTGCCGCCGGCGGCGAGCTGGCCGTCGTAGCGGATCAACGCAGTATTCTGGTCGGGCCGCTGCACGTCGAACTTAGTCACGCGCCAGCCGGCATCGCGCCACACCTGCACGTCGAGTTCAGCACGCCCTTCGAGCGCCTTGCCGCCGCCGCGATCGTTGTCTGTTGGAGCGCGCCAGAAGCCCGGCATCGGCCCGTGCCCGATGAGTTTCGCGCCACCATACGTGTAATCGTGGAACGTGGCGGTTCTATCGAAGGTGACGGAAAAGTCCGCGCCTATTATCTGAACCGCGTCCGACGCTTCTGACACCTCGAGCGGCGCCGATAGCTCGATTCTCGCGCCGGGGACGGAGTACGGCAGCTTCCATTGCTCCCAGGCAAGCTCGTGGCCGGCCGGCGCCCACGGCTGCGCTGTCTTGA
>JBLNBX010000110.1:0-11408 GCA_050260275.1 bacterium | reverse complement strand
CCGGAGCCGACTACCGACTACCAATTTCCGCGCTTGACGCTGGCGAAATCGTGCAATCGGGCTACCCGCCGCCGCTGAGCGCCGGGAAGGACCCAAGCCTCGCGGTTTGGCGGTTGGCTTGCCACGAGGGACGCTTCGGCCTTTTGGTGGCGCTGACGGTGCCTTGGTCGCTCGAAACAGTGGCGCGCTGTCGTTTTTGGTTTGAGCCGGGAGTCGGATCAACTCTCGTCTCTCACGCCGCCGGAGCCAGGCAGTCGAGGAGGACTCGAAGGAAGATCGGCCCGACCTCGGGCGGCGCAAGGTTCGTCTCGCTGCGGTCGCGCCCAAGATTGCGGAGCCGATAGCAGCGGTGGCCGTCGTCAAGGTACTGTCTGTAGCAGTACTTCTGCCCCTTGTAGTCGGCCAAGAACGAAGGCCTCGGCTCCCCCGGCATCCGGTGCAGAATTGCCCGCGCGATGCGCCCCTTCTTGTGGCGGACAACCCGCGCGACGCGGCCCAGGCCGAGGAGCCTATCGAGCCGCTTCTGATTGATCCACTCCACAAGCGCGCCGTCGTGCGAGTAGAGCGGGATGTTCCGTTCCATCGGAAGTCGCCTTCAGCAGTGGTTTGCGACTCGGACGATGGTTCTCTCTGGAGTTCTGGTTCTCTCGGAGACCGGCGAGCGACACGCTCACCCTCGGAAGTGCGGGATGGAGTTTATTTCTCGGAGAGTCCCGGCTCTCCGCATCTGGAACTACTCAATTATCACACGGAACATCTTCGCGGTCAATTGTTCCGCCGGGGAGCCGGAACAGCCGGGCTTGCACCGTGCACCGACCGAAGCCAATCCGCAAATTCGAAGGTGGTGCGGCTGATGCGCTGCTTCAAAGAGAGTTTCCGCTGTGTGTAGCCGAGAGCATCTGCTAGTGCTATGGTTGCCTGGGCGACACGCTGGCCCGCTGAATCCACAAGGCGAACGGCAATCCGTTCAACTCGGTGTGCTTTGGTCGGATCACATTCCAGAATGACAGCGATCTGGTCCAACGCCTGGGAGCCGTGGATGATCGCCTCCTGCGGCGTGCGGTTTAGGCAATCGATGAGATCGAGGACGAACAGATCGCTCCCCACACTAAACGACGTCGGTGCGAACCCCACTAAACGAAGGTTATGGCACAAACCAACCAGTCCTGATTCCAAACGCAGCGAGACGCGGTCGTCGGTCAGGCCAGACTCTTTGAGGTCGGCCATGTACTCAAGGTACGTGATCACGTTCGCCATGCGAGTGATCCCGACGCAACGCACCGCCCAATCGACCACACGGATGAGACCGGCGAAAGGGATTGTCTTCGAGACAACGGTGTCCCGGCCGTACTGGATCCCAATTGCGTCCTGACCCTGGACCACGAAGCTGCGGTGCGCCGCTACGTTGCGCCATTGATTGACTGAGATGCCATGCTCCGCGTCTTCGAGGAGAAACCGTGCCCGCGATGAGTATGCATCCGAAATGAAAGAGAGGAGCTTCCCGAAATCGCGCTTGGCGATATGAGGTGGAAACTGGCCTGTTTGGTCCCTTTGCGCAAAGCCAAACAGGACGCGAAGGTGAGGTTTATAACAACCCTCCAGAATCGTATCGAGAACGGCGAAAGCCTGAGATGCGCGGTCGTGCAGCGGGGCCTCAACTGGCAAGGGATCGTGTGAGATAAACAATCCCATCCAGCGTTCATCTGCCCGAAGGCAGCCCTCGAAACACTCGATCAGAAAATTGAGGGCAACCTTTTTATCCGCCCGAATCGTCGCCCGATATTTCCGCAGAACGAGAAGGAGGAGGCTTGCCTGATCCGGAAACGCCTCAACGCGATCGAGGTTGACCAACTCAGAATGTAGCGACTCGCGCTCGCGCTTCAAAATCGATTTACGAAGTAGGTATGGCCCGAACCGCTGCCTGACGGCCGCGTCCCAGCCCCCGACTCCATACAAGTCCGAAGAAACGCGGCTTATTGCGGCAAAGAGCTTCTTCACTCTGCAACCTGTCTATTGCGGCCGAGGCCAGATCTGAAGCGCGCGGCAGAACAGTTCGTTGGCGCGCTGCTCGATGGCCGTCTCGTCCCACACTTCGTAATCATGAAGCTGCTGGTTTATCGGCAGGAGTGAGGCCTTCATCAGGGCTGGCTTCTTGTCCTTCCACGCGCTATTTGACAGCGCGGCATTCAACGGCTGCGTGAGAATCGTCAGGTTCCCGAGCGTCTGCAGAACCGCGTGGCGCTTGCGGCTGGGTTCCAGAGCCGGGTGGTCAGGCGGTGCCGTCCACGTTTCGGCGACGGTTAGGCCCTTCGAGCCGTCCGGTAGCGGCCAGTGGTCGGTCCAACTCTGGGGCAGGATGTGTTCCACGGTGAGCGGGCACGTTATGCTGATGTGCTCGGTCTTGGGACCAAGGTATGTGTCGTTCAAGCGGCGCAGGATGTGAACGATCTTCGCGTTCTGGAGCGTGCGGTAGGCGTGTGCGGTCTTCCAGGCGTTATTGAACGCTTGATCGGTGGGCCACTCGGCCGACTCGCCGGTCTGTTCAGCAAGGGCCTTACAGATCCTCTCGGGTGATGTTCCCTCGCGGCGCAGCGTGCGGGTGAGGGTAAGGAAGATACGGTTATAGTTCTTCGTCGGAAGATTGCAGACTGCGCGTCGCAGCAAGTAGGACTCCAACGTGACCGCGACGTCTCGCCATTGATTATCAATGAGGCCCACATCAAGCAGGTGTAGCAGCAGAGGATAGCCCGTCCTTATGTCGAAACAGTCGAGAAAGGTCACGAGCGGAAATATGACGTCGTACTTCTTGGGCTCAATCATCCTCCGGAAATCATCGCCCTGACGGGCAAGCGCGGCCAGTTCTTCTCGAACGGTCTTGTATGGTCTCTCCTTGCCGATCCAGAATTTGTATTCGACAAACAGGTGCTTGATCGGGATATCGACCGTCTGTTTGCTAGCAAGGAAATGCTGCATGAACAGGTCGCTACGAGGGCGAATGAGGCGGCCTTGACGAACTTGCTGCCGCCAAAAAGGATCGTCGAACCGCTTCCAGTACTCGTTGTAGAGAGCTTCCTGGGGCTCGCCGTGCCGCGCTGCTCGAAGGAAAATGAAATTCCGGAGCAGGTCCGCGGGAAGTAGAGGCTCGCCGCGCGCGTTCAGCGTCTCGAAGATTACCTGGGCGTCATCATCGCGGTCTAGGTCGATGACTACGACCTGAAGGGCACCTTTCAGAGCCGAGAAGCACTCTTCCAGCCGTGCCGCCAAGGGCTGATCGGCTGCGAGAGGAGGCTCCGTAGCCGTTCCTAAGAAAAACTCCCGCATCTGGTCGTAGAAGAACAGGTAAGCGTCGACCATGCGGGGCCGCGGATCGTAGCTCCGCGCGTACTTGCGGCGGGTCAGCGGGTGCTTCTGCTCCAAGGCAGAGCGCGAGCCGGATGTCATTACATCTTCGAACTGGCCGCGATCGAGGCGGGTTGGCCACACCTTGAACCTGTCGACATCCGGGTCCGCCATCATGCCTTTGTTAAGGGTGAAGGGCTCGCACTCTTTCGCTAAATCCTCACAGCCCTGTTCGCGACAGAAATCCCGAAATGCAGCAAGGACGATTTGGAGTGTCGTCAGACGTTGCTGGCCGTCGATCACTTGACGCCGATCAACATGAGTGGTTGGGGTCTGCTTCTGATCGAGGACCATGGCGCCGAGGAAATGCACTGGCGCGTCCTTGCGGCCTTCGATGTACTCGATGAACTTCCGCGCGAGGTCCTCCCATAACGGTTCCCACTGTTGCTCGCGGCCCCAAACATACTGCCGCTGAAAGAGCGGGACTTCCAACCGCATCTTCGTTTCGAAGATCGCCAACACTGGGACGGCGTTCGCTTTCACAAAAAGAGCCCTCTATCGGTGATAGACTTCGGCGCGGAGCCGCGATTACGTTCCGTGCCGAACGAGCCATTATATTCCATGGCGGGGAGTTGGCGACCTCTATTTCCGATTGAGTTAGGTATTGTCTAGGTGTGCGACACCCCCGAGGACGAACCGAAGTTGTATGCTCTGAACCGGCTGCCGGAGCCGGATGCGACTGCCGTCGAGGAACGCCTGCTCATCTGCCCGCAATGCTAGGACGCGCTATCCGAAATGGATCAGTACGTCGAGGCGATGCGAGCGCGGCATAGGCGTTCCGGGAATCGGAAACGCACACACCCAATCGTGAGCGGCCACATCCTCGCATCGGGCGAAGCTTGCCGAAACGAGTGAACCGGTCACTGGAGGACGAGAGCGGCCACGGCCAGTAGCCCTCCGATCCCGAGCGTCAGGAGGCAGAGCGAAACGGATCGGTATTTCGGCACTGCGACTTTCTGGGAGAGGTCGAATAGATGATGCAGCAGATGGTCATTCAACGTGCGTGGCGACTGCGAGTGGAACGACGTTCGTAGGAGGTCCACGTCGCCGTGTGCAGCGATGGCACCCCAAAAGACGTAACCCTTTGACTGGGTACTCCGCAACCGCGGGCGAATCACAGAGAGGCCGCTATAGGCCGAGGCCAACAGGAAGAAGGTGGCCGCGACGGTCAACCAGGCGGCAGCGTTCCATTCAGAATAGGGAGTTCGGATGAGCGGTACGTAAGCCTTCGCGGAATACAGGGTCCCGAGAATGGCTCCGGCGGCGGCAGCCGCAAGGCCGGCCTTCGTATCACCAAAACGGATGTACTCGTTTATGTACTGGTGCACGTGCCAAAGAAACTCTTGGCTGGCCGGCTCATCCAGATCGGAAGCCCGCGTGCCCGCAGACGGTAAACTGGGTGCGGTTTTCCCAACCGAGAGTTCGTTGCCAATGGACCCAGATCCCGTGGGTCGGAGCGGCTCCGCAGGTGGGATCAGTTGCGAACTGTCCTCCTCGGGATTGCTGGAGAGTTCATCTTTGCTCATGTTGTTCACACGACAGGTGGTGAAAGCCGCTGGTTCAGCTCCCAAGCCGGATATGGCGCTTGGCTCGCGACATACACGAACCCCGTAGGCTCGTCACACTGGCGACATGCTTGCGACCAGTTGTGGGGCAGACTGCGGTATACACTGTTGCCGATGCAGATACCGCCGTTTGGGATGAGGTTCATCAGTTTACAGGCAACATTCGCCGACGTGCCAATCGCGACGATGCTGCTTTCAGTTCCGCGCAGGCCAACGCGCGCGACGGTGACTGGCCCCAGGTCGATGCCGATACGAAAGCGAATTGGTTCGACGCGCTGGCCCTGGAACCACGGCGTGAGGAGGTGATCGTTGACGTAGTGCATCACGACGGCAGCCTCGACCGCCGGTTTAACCCTGTCCGTGTCCGTCGCCGCACCCTCGCCGAAGTATGCCATCAAGCCATCTCCGGTGTTCTTCTCGAATGTGCCCCCAAAGTCGCGGACGATATTCAGCATCTCCGCCATGAAGATGTCCATCGTTGCGAGGACGATCTTCTGCTCCTCGGCTGTCCAGTTTGCACGCGAGGAAAAACCGCAGATGTCAAGGAAGAGCACAGCCAGATTGAACTGCTTTCCGCTGCCGATCGTGACCTGATCGAGGTCGGGCATAACCCGCCCCTGCGTGACGCCGCCAATCCGGTCACGCAAGACCTGAATCCGCTTGTTGCAGCGATCGATCACCTGCTCAACGTAACGCCTGGTCCATTTGCTTGGCGTTCCGGGTAGCATGCGGGAAAAAACGTCCAGAAGAGATGGCGGACGACTTGACATGCGTCCGACTATTATCGCGCGGCAGCGAAGCGCGCGAGCAACGCGCTCGGCCATCTACAGCTCGCTCCGCTCAGCTTGGCGAGCAACTGTCGGCCTGCCGTCCGGACGCCGCGGGATTGGTCGTGGGCGATCTCGCCGCGGAGAGCTTCGAAGAACTCATTCCTCCCATCGCTCCCCAGAGCATGCCTCGGAAAACCGCCGACCACCGGTCCTCCCAGGTATTGAGGATTACCGCGCGTAATCGGCGCGTCGGCCATCGTCTGCCTCCTCCCGGCCGGCACCATGACGGCTGATCGCGGGGAAGTGCCCAGAAGTCAACAAGATTGACCAAAGCTCGAAAGGGCGCGCCGCAGGCCCTCCGCTGCCGATGAGCTTGTAATACCACCCGCCGGCCACAAGCGCGCCCGGCTCGCGCCCGGTGGTAGCCGTGGGGAGCTTGGGGAACCCTTATATAGGGAAATCGAATGTCGTCGTAGCACGACAACATTCCGGGAAATAGCGTCCCATCGCCACCATCTCCACCAAGGGCTTGCTGATCAACAGGAAGGAGCGGGAGGCTTGGCGAGACGAAGCCCACCAACCGCCACCACAAGCCTTTTGGACCTAACTTGGACCAAAACGATTATGCCGTTTGCCCGGAAGTCTTTGAAAACTCTGGCGCGCCCGGAGGGACTCGAACCCCCGGCCTACTGGTTCGAAGCCAGTCGCTCTATCCGGCTGAGCTACGGGCGCGTGCGGTGGGTATGCGCTCATCAGCGTAGCACACGCGCGGCGCGCGCATGCGCTGGAACGGCGCGGCACTGAGTGGCTTGGTATTGTGCGGCGCAGAACCGAGACCGGCGCGGCATCGGCTGGCGCAGCATTGAGGGGCGCGGCATTGACCGGGGCGTGATTGACCGGCGCAGCATTGAGGCCGGGCGCGGCCCTCGACCCGCGCAACACTCCGGCGCGGGTGCCGGCAGGCCCGGAGCAATCCCGACGCACGCATGGCGGCTCCTCACACGCGCCGGCGCGCGCCTACGAGTTTGCGCCCGAGGCGAGAAAACCGCCGTCCACCACGATGCAGTGGCCCGCGATGAAGCTCGCCGCATCCGAAGCAAGCAGGACCGCGGCGCCTACAACCTCCTCCGGACGCCCGAAGCGAGCCATAGGGGTCCTCATCAGAAGCTCACGGCCGCGGGCGGTGCCCTCGAGCAGGTGGCTGTTCAGACCGGTTGGGAAGACGCCAGGCGCGATCGCGTTGACGGCAATTCCGTCGCGCGCCCATTCGCATGCCAGGCTGCGCGTGAGCGACAGCACGGCGGATTTCGAAGCCGCGTACGCCGCCACCTCGTGAAACGCCACGAATGAGGCCAGCGAGGCGATGTTGATGATTCGGCCGCGCCCGCTCGCCTTGAGCGGCGCGTACATCGACTGGCACGCGCGCAGCACCCCGTTCAGGTTCGTGCCGGTGAGAGAGCACCACTCTTCTTCGCTCACCTCCACAGTTGGCTTCTTCGACGTGATGCCGGCCGCGTTCACTAGAATATCGATGCGGCCGAACGCGCCGGTCACGGAGTCCCGCAGACCGTCGATCGACTCGCGGAAGTTCACGTCAACCTGCACGCGCAGGGTGCGGCCGCCGAAACTCTCTATCGCCGCAGCCGTGTCCAGAACGGCCTCGAGCCTGCGGCCGGATGCAACCACGGCTGCGCCGTGCTGCGCGAGTCCCAGCGCGATTGCGCGGCCCAGTCCGGAGGTCCCGCCGATGACGACAGCGACCCGCCCCGTCAGGTCGAAAAGAGAACTCACGCCGCGCCGCCTCGCAGATCCGGCACGCGCGCGTCGCTGGGGTCGGCCCAGCGGTCGTTAGGGACCAGCGGCGCCCATGATGGCCGCAGCGGGTCGCGATCGTAAGGATAACCGCCCAGCTCGCGATAGAGCTCGGCGTAATGCCGGAGCTTTTCGCGATCGAGCCTCACGCCAAGCCCGGGCCCATCCGGCACGGCGATGGCTCCGTTCTCATACCGCATGAGCCCGCCCTCGATGATGTCATCCGTGAGGTGGTGGTAGTGCGCGTCCGCGGCAAACGAGAGGTTCGGGAGGACCGCCCCGAGGTGCAGCATGGTGGCGAGTTGGATGCCAAGCTCACCTGACGAGTGGACGGCCACGCCGAGTTGAAACGTCTCGCACACGCCGGCCGCTTTCACGCAGGCGCGGATGCCACCCCAGAACGTGGTGTCTAGCAAGATTACGTCAACCGCAGTATCGAGGGCGTTGGCCGCGAGTTGCTCGAAGTTGACCACTACCGTGTTGGTCGCAAGCGGAACCCGGACCTTCTCCCGCGTGCGGCGCATGCCGTTCAGGCCGTACACGGGGTCTTCAAGGTAATCGTTGCGCAGTCCCTCGATCGCCTGGCCGAACCGGATGGCCTGTTCCGTGCTCCATACGCCGTTTGGGTCGAACCTGATGTTGTCCTCCGGGAATGCGGCGGCGAGCGCGCGGTAGGCTTCCAGTTCGTAGTCCGGCGGGAACACGCCGCCCTTCATCTTGTGCGTGGTGAACCCGTGCCTCGCTTTGAGCTCGCGCGCATTGCGGACCACCTGTTCGATGGTGCGCACCTCGCCCTCGCCCGTCTTCGCGTCGGGGTACCGGAAGAAACAGTAGGACGCGAACTGCACGCGGTCGCGCAGCTTGCCGCCCAGAATTGCGTGAACCGGCACACCCCAGGCCTGCCCGAGTATGTCCAGGCACGCGAACTCCAGCGCCGCCAGCACCTGCGTCCGGTTGTTGTATAAGGATGCGGTTGGATTCGCTATCCGGAAGCGCATCTCCTCGATACGCGCCGGATCATGTCCCTGTAATACGCCCTTGAGCGCCCTGAATACGTTCTCGGCGGACTCGCCTCCCCCGCCCATCTCGCCGAGGCCGATCAAGCCGTTGTCGGTCTCCACCTCGACGACGGTCCTTACGAACCGGCCCCAGTGACACCCGTTCGCATGGCGCAGTGGAGCCTGCAGCGGAACCGTGACCGTAGTCGGACGTATGTCTATGATTTTCAAGTGTTAACCTCGGTGCAGCGCGCGACAGCACTTTTGTTGTCTGCTCAAACTATATCCAGCAACGGCGTGCATGTCAACGGTCGACAGATGCAGCGAGGAATCCCACGGGCGAAAGGCTTCGTCAGACTGCCCATTCGCTGGACGGCCGCTTAAGGCGCGTGCATATGAGCGCAAACAACAAGCCCGGGAGACTGGAGCCGGGGTCTGGTTGTTAGACACCACCTTTCGGGGCGGCATTCGCGCCTCAGCGTCCAGCCACAACGTGATACGCGTGAACCTGTACCGGCCAGGCTTTGACTGCGTGCGCTCAGGCCAACACGGATGCAAGCACATCAAGACTACAGCTTTGTGTGGCGGACCCCCAGGTCCGCGGGCGACCCCCTGGTCGCCCCAATCGGGCGCTGAGCCCATCGACTCGTCTATACAAGCCCAGCCAAGCCGGACCAGGGGGTGCGGCGCGGGCGAGGGCGCCCGCCCCACATGAATACCCGCCCCCATAAACAAATGCTGCCGAGATGAAGTGCTGCCGAGCCGGACGAGCCAGGCACACTGCCTGGTCCCCCGTCGGGCGCTGCACGCTGTCGAGCCGTCCGCGGCACAGGTTTTTGGGCAGGCCTTCGCGCCCGTAGTTTCGGGTGCAGCCGCAAACTCCCGGATCTGTTTAAACATGTGAACTGCGCTCGGAAGTCTCTGGTATGATGTCCAAGCGATGTCTCCCGCCGGCGCTTATTGCCGCTCGCACAAGGACGGAACTCATGAAGAAGCAGACCTCCCGAACCACTTCCGTGAAGAAGAACGAAAAAGGGAAACTCCCTCCGTATAAGAACGCCGCCCTGGCGCCGGCCAGGCGCGTAAAGGACCTCCTGTCGCGGATGACGCTTGAAGAAAAAGCCGCGCAGATGATCTGCATGTGGCAGCAGAAGGAGCAGACCCTTGTTGACGCAGAGGGCAACTTCGATCCCAAGAAGGCCAAGGCAGCTTTCAAGAAGGGCCACGGACTGGGCCAGGTAGGCCGCCCGAACGATGCCGGCGGCGGCAGGAACGCCCGCCAGATGGCCGAACTCACCAACGCCATCCAGAAGTTCTTCCTCGAGAACACACGGCTCGGCATCCCGGTGATGTTCCATGAAGAGGCGCTGCACGGGCTCGTCGCGCCGGATGCCACGAGCTTCCCGCAGCCGATCGCGCTGGGCGCAACCTTCAACCCGGAACTCATCGAGAAGCTGTACACGATGGCGGCGATCGAGGCGCGCTCACGCGGCACGCACCAGGTGTTGACGCCGGTGGTGGACGTGGCGCGCGAACCGCGCTGGGGCCGCGTGGAAGAGACCTTCGGCGAAGATCCTTACCTCGTATCGCGGATGGGCATCGCCGCTGTGCGCGGCTTCCAGGGCGACCGCACGTTTAAGAATAAGGAGCGCGTAATCGCCACCCTGAAGCACTTCGTCGCGCACGGCGAGCCCGAAGGAGGCCAGAACTGCGCTCCGGCGAACGTCTCCATGCGCGTGCTGCGCGAGACATTCCTGTACACCTTCAAAGAGGCGATTCAGAAGGCAGGCGCGATCAGCGTGATGCCGTCCTACAACGAAGTCGACGGCGTTCCCTCGCACGCCAACCGCTGGCTGCTCCGCGATGTCCTGCGCAAGGAGTGGGGCTTCAAAGGTTTCACTGTCAGCGACTACTATGCCATCTGGGAACTCTCCTACCGGCCAGACACGCACGGCCACTTCGTCGCGAAGGACAAGAAGGAAGCCTGCGCGCTCGCGGTGAAGGCCGGCGTCAATATCGAGCTGCCCGAGCCGGATTGCTACCTGCACCTGGTGGAGCTGGTCAAGAAGGGCGTGCTGAAGGAATCCGAGCTGGATGAACTCGTCGCGCCGATGCTGTACTGGAAGTTCCAGATGGGCCTGTTCGACGATCCGTACGTCGATCCCGACGAGGCTGAGCGCATCTCGGGTTGCGATGCACACGTCGAGCTGGCCATGCAGGCTGCGCGCGAGTCGATCACACTGTTGAAGAACGACGGCGTGCTCCCGCTGAACCTGGACAAGATCAAGACGATCGCCGTGATCGGTCCCAACGCCGACCGCACGCTGCTGGGCGGCTACAGCGGCAAGCCGAAGCACGAGATCACGGTTCTCGAGGGCATCAAGCGGCGCGTGGGCGATCGCGCGAAGGTGCTTTACAGCGAGGGCTGCAAGATCACCATCGGCGGCTCCTGGCACCAGGACGAGGTTGTGCCGAGCAACCCCGAAGAGGACCGCAAGCAGATCGCCGAGGCGGTGGAAGTGGCGAAGCAGGCGGACGTGATCATACTTGCCATCGGAGGCAACGAGCAGACGTCGCGCGAGGCCTGGGGCCTGAAACACATGGGCGACCGCACGTCGCTCGACATGGTGGGCCGCCAGGAAGAGCTGGCGCGTGCGATGGTGGCCACTGGCAAGCCTGTGATCGTGCTGCTGTACAACGGCCGGCCGCTGTCGATCAACTATCTCGCGCAGAATGTGTCGGGCATCTTCGAGTGCTTCTACCTGGGCCAGGAGAACGGCCGCGCGGTTGCGGAAGCCATCTTCGGCGACTTCAACCCCAGCGGTAAGCTGCCGATCACGATCCCGCGCTCTGCCGGCCACCTT
>JBLNBX010000109.1:0-2833 GCA_050260275.1 bacterium | reverse complement strand
CTTGCGCTCGATGACGTACCGGCCTTCATCGCCGGACACATTGACGAAGCCGGCGTCACGGAGCTTCTCGACGAAGTCGATGAAACTGCCCGCGCCGTAGGCACGCTCGCTGAATGCCGAGTCGAGCTGTAGCATCGTGGACTTGAGCAGGCCGAGCTGCGGCGTCACTTCGCGGCGCTCCAGAACCTGGAGCGCGCGTTCGACGAGCGGCATCGCCTGGGAAAGTTCGAGCGGCTGCCTGCGTTCGCGCTGCCGTTCGCGGCGGCCCTGCTGCTGTTGCGGCTGCCCCTGCTGTTGTTGCTGCTGTTGTTGCTGCTGCGAGTGCCGCTGCGCCCTGGGCTCCGGCTTCGAATCGTCCGAAAGCACCTCGAAGCTGATGAACTCGTGGCAGTTCTTCTGGAGAATCGTGCTGGTGAAGGCGCGCCCGCCGACGACGAAGATGGTCTTGCCGTACTCCTTCAGCTTGTTGACCAGAGGGATGAAGTCGCTGTCGCCGCTGACGATGGCGAAGGCGTTTATGTGAGGGTGCGTGAACGCCATCTCCAGGGCGTCCAGCGCAAGATTGATGTCCGCGCCGTTCTTGTCGCCCCTGGGCGACGGAACCCGCTGGACCATCTGGACCGCGTTCTCCGCCATCTGGCGCTTCGCGCCTTCCTGGCGGCCCCAGTCTGCGTAGGCGAACTTCGCGACCAGGTCGCCGCGTTCCTTGAGGGCTTCTAATACTGCCGCAACGTCGAACTCGCGTTGTAGCGTGGATTTGACGCCGATTTCAATATTGTCGTAGTCGACGAAAACGGCGATCTTCAACTTCTCATTCATTGAGAGATTTCCTCGGGCCGGGCGCGGGAGCGGGCCAGCGCGCGCATGTGCGCAGCGCCTGGTCCACAACGGCGGTCAGCCCTTTTTATCTTTGTTGCGCGAATGCGGGACACGACGGCGGACCGGCCGGAAGCGCGCGCAATTACACCTGCGCCGCAGCCGGCCTTTTCCGGCCTCGCGATCAGCACGCGGATGCGTTCGTGCATGTGGTGCTTGCAGATCCGGACCGTTGGACGTAATCTCGGGCCAGGCCTTGCCCGCCCGGGACACGCGGCTGTCAGGAGCTACATTTATATTCTACCGTGTTTTGAAATGCTTGGGGGCGCAAGCGCGCCCGGCCGCGATCTTGCGATCGGGGCTCGCTGCTGGACCAGGGGTGCCGGCGCCACAGATACAACTCCCGGACGGGCGATCTCAGCCGAGCCTCAGCGCCGCCTCGATGATGGCGTTCTGCTCCTCAACGTGCCTGCGGTGCAGGCCTGTCGCCGGGCTCGAACTCTCCGGCCGCCCGATATATCGCAGCACGCGGCGCGTCTCGGCGATCAGCGGTTGTATCTGCTCGCGAACGTAGCGCCACGCCCCCATGTTCCAGGGCTCCTCCTGCACCCAGGCCACGTCGGCAGTCACAGGATACTGCCCGATGATCTCCTGCACCTGCGCGCCCGGGAAGGGATAGAGCTGCTCCACGCGGATGATGGCAATGTCATGCGCCTTCTTCTGCTCCCGCGCGGCGAGCAGTTCGTAGTACAGCTTTCCGGAGCAGAGCGCCACCCGGCGCACCGATTCAGGCGCGTGCGGCGCAGTCTCGCCGATCACCTCGCGGAAGCTGCCGCTGGCCAGCTCGTCTACGAGCGAAACCGCCCGCGGATGCCGCAGCAGGCTCTTCGGCGTGAGGACGATCAGCGGCTTGCGAACACCGCGGCGGTCGCGCCCGCCGTGCATCTGCCGCCTGAGGACGTGGAAATACTGCGCCGGAGTGGACGGATTCACCACCTGAATGTTGTTGCCTGCGGCGAGTTGCAGGAACCGCTCCACACGCGCGCTCGAGTGCTCGGGCCCCTGCCCCTCCAGACCGTGCGGCAGCAGCAGCACCAGTCCGCTCGGCTGGCCCCACTTGGCTTCGGTTCCCACCAGGAACTGGTCGATCATGATTTGCGCGCCATTGGCGAAGTCGCCGAACTGCGCCTCCCAGAGCACGAGCGCCAGCGGGTCGCCCAGCGAGTAACCGAACTCGAAACCAAGCACCGCGTATTCGCTGAGCAGGCTGTCGTAGACCTCGAAACGCGCCTGGTTGGGTGCGATGTGCTGGAGCGGGCAATACTCGTGCCCGTCGGCGTAGTCCGAGAATACGGCGTGGCGCTGCGAGAACGTGCCCCGGCGCGAGTCCTGGCCGCTCAGGCGCACGTGCGTGCCCTCCAGCACCAGGCTGCCGAAAGCCAGCGCCTCGGCAAACGCCCAGTCGATGGGACCTCCGGCGCTGAACGCCTGTTTCCGGCGCTCGACAAAGCTGCGCAACTTCGGATGCAGGTGGAAATCATCCGGAAAGCGCGAGAGCGCATCGGTGATGGTCGCGAGCACGCCGCGGTCAACGGCCGTATACGGCCTGATCGCTCCGGCTTCCTCGGCGGATACGGGGCTCACCTCGCGGACCACGTACTGCTCGGCGTGCTGCTGTGCCGCCGCGAACGCCTCGGCCAGGCGTCGCTGATAAGCTTTGCGCATCGCCTCGACGTCCTCGTTCGTGAGGACGCCCTCGCGCACCAGTTGCTCGGCGTAGATTGTCGTCACCGACGGGTGCTCGCGGATCTTCCGGTACATCACCGGCTGGGTGTAGCTGGGGTCGTCCGCCTCGTTGTGGCCGTGGCGGCGGTAGCACACCATGTCTATGACAACGTCTTTGCCGAACTCGCGCCGGTAGTCGAACGCGAGTTGCGCCGCCCGCGTGCAGGCCTCGGCGTCGTCGCCGTTGACGTGGAATATGGGCGCCTGCACCATGCGGGCGACGTCGGTGGAG
>JBLNBX010000108.1:0-23610 GCA_050260275.1 bacterium | reverse complement strand
CTTCACCAGCGGGCCGGCAGCCGCAACGTCCTGATGCTGCACGGCGACATCTGGACCGTGCGCTGCCTGTGCTGCGGCCGCGAGCGGCGCGACGAGCGTGTGCCGCTGCCGCAGATCCCTCCGCGCTGCGAGTGCGGCGGCCTGCTGCGGCCAGGCGTGGTGTGGTTCGGCGAGATGCTGCCGGCTGGCGTGTGGGAGCGCGCGGAAGAGGCGGTAAGGTCGGCCGAAGTGGCGATTGTCGTGGGGACGTCGGCAGTCGTCTACCCGGCCGCGGGACTGGTTCCGCTCGCAAAGGCAAGCGGAGCGCGTGTCATTGAATGCAATATGGAAGAGACCCCGTTTTCGGCGGAACTCGACCGCTCGTTCCGGGGCCGGGCGGGCGAGATCCTGCCTGAGCTGATCCGATGACCATCTGTTATCTCGACGCATTCTCTGGCCTCAGCGGCGACATGCTAGTCGGCGCGCTGGCAGACGCGGGCGCTGATACCGCGGCTCTGACTGCGGGCCTCGCATCTCTCGGAACCGGGGCGGAGTTCCGCTTCGAGAGAACAAAGCGGCACGGAATCGCCGCGACGAAGTTCCATGTGGATTGCGCGCCGTCGCACCACCACCGGCACTTGCCTCACATCCTGGATATGATCGGACGCGCCCGCCTCTCCGCGCGCGTCAAGCGCGACGCTGAGGCCGTGTTCCGCCGGCTCGGTGAGGCCGAGGCGCGCGTGCACGGCATCGATATAGAGAAGGTCCACTTCCACGAGGTGGGGGCGGTAGATTCGATCGCCGATATCGTAGGGGCGTGCCTCGGATTCGAACTGCTCGGGGTGGACGAGATTCGCTGCTCCGCGGTGAACGTCGGCAGCGGAACCGTTGAGGCGGACCACGGCGTGATGCCGGTGCCGGCGCCCGCGACAGCCGCGCTGCTCGAGGGCAGACCGGTGTACGCGCGCGGCCCCGCAGTGGAGTTGACGACGCCCACGGGCGCAGCGGTCGCAACCACGCTCGCAACCGCCTTCGGCCCGATGCCGCCGATGACGCTCCGGGCCTCGGGATACGGCGCGGGCGGCCGCGATTTCCACGAGCACGCCAACGTTCTGCGCGTGCTGATAGGCGAAACGAGCGGGGCCACGGAAGCCACCACCGTCTCGGTGATCGAGGCGAACATCGACGACTCCACTCCCGAGCTGCTCGGCTTCGCCATGGAGCGGCTGTTCGCCGCCGGCGCGCTCGACGTGACGTTCGCGCCAGTGGTGATGAAGAAAAGCCGGCCGGGAACCCTGGTTTCAGTCGTCGCGCGGCCCGAAGCGCGCGAGGAGATGGCGCGCATACTGTTCGCCGAGACGTCCACGCTCGGGCTGCGCATCTACGACGCCGAAAGGCGCGTACAGGCGCGCGAGAGCGTCGAGATCGAGAGTCCGCACGGGCGGGTCCGGATGAAGGTTTCGCGCGAAGGGAACTTCGCGCCGGAGTACGAGGACTGCCGCCGGCTGGCGCTCGAGCGCGGCGTTCCGTTGAAAGAGATTCTCGCCGGGGCAAATGCCGCCTGGCTCAATCGCGTGAAGAAATGAAAGATTCAACCAAAGATCCAAACAGTTATTACCTGACAACGCCTATTTACTATGTCAACGCGGCCCCGCACATAGGCCACGCTTACACAACGATCGTCGCCGACCTAATCAGGCGGTTCAAGACGATGCAGGGCTACCATGCCGTGCTGACCACCGGCTCCGACGAGCACGGCGTCAACGTAGAGCGCGCAGCCGAGCGCATGGGCAAGTCCCCGCGGGAGTTCTGCGACATCATAGCGGAGGAGTTCCGCACCCAGTGGGAGCGCCTGGGGCTGAAAATCGACCGTTTCGAGCGCACCACCGATCCCAAGCACGCGCGCGTCGTTCAGGACCTTTTCGAGCGCTGCCGCAGGAACGGCTACATCTACAAAGGCACTTACACCGGACCTTACTGCGCATTTGACAACTTATTCGTTACGGAAGCTGCCAGCGTAGGCGATCCCTGCCCGCTGTGCGGCCGGCCCACCGAGGCGGTGACTGAGGAGAACTTCTTCTTCAAGCTCTCCGCGTTCGGCGACCGCCTGCTGGAGCTGTACGAGAAGCAACCCGATTTCATCCAGCCCGAGGCGCGGCGCAACGAGGTGATCGCGTTCATCAAGCAGGGCCTTCAGGACCTCTCCGTCACGCGCACCGGCATCAAGTGGGGCATTCCGGTAGAGGGCGAGCCGCCGCACGTGTTTTACGTCTGGTTCGACGCGCTCAGCACCTACATGAGCGCCGTAGAGGGAGAGAACCTCTGGCCGGCGGACCTGCACCTGATCGGCAAGGAGATAGTCCGCTTCCACGCCATCTATTGGCCGGCGTTCCTGTGGGCGGCGGGACTGCCGCTGCCGAAACGCATCTACGCGCACGGCTGGCTGCTGTTCGAGCAGGACAAGATGAGCAAGTCGCGCGGCAACATCGTGCGGCCAGACCCGATCCGCCGCGTGATGGGAGTTGACGCGCTGCGCCTGTTCCTGCTGCGCGAGATCGTTTTCGGCCAGGACGGTTCCTTCAGCTACGACGCGCTGGTGGGGCGCTGGAACTCGGATCTTGCCAACGGCCTAGGTAACCTCGCAAGCCGCACGCTGAAGATGATTGCGGATTACTTCGGCGGCCGCATTCCGCAGCGCACGGAAGAGGACACGATTCCGCAGCAGGCGCGCGAGGCCGTGGCATCCGTGATCGCGAATTTTGAGAATTTCCAGTTCCACAGGGCGCTCGACAGCGTGTGGGGGATGCTGTCCGCCACGGACAAGTTCATCGTGGAACAGAAACCGTGGGTGCTTCAGAAAGCGGGCGATCCGGAATCGCGCGCGAAGCTCGAAGCCACGCTCTACACTGCCGCCGAGGTGCTGCGCATCGCCACCGTGCTGCTCGCGCCGGTGATTCCGGATTCCGCGCAGAAGCTCTGGGAACAGCTCGGCATGACGGCGCCGCTCGAATCCGTCCGAATCCAGGAGGTCACCTGGGGCCAGCTCGAGCCCGGCCAGCCGATAGGCGCCGTGTACGCCATCTTCCCGCGCCTCGACGCGAAGAAAACCATTGACGAAATGCGCGAGCTGGAGCACGAAGAGGCAGCGCGCCAGGCGGCGCTGCTGGGCAAGACGGTCGAGCCGCCCGCACCCATAGCGCCAGAGTCGCCGAAGATCACCATCGAGGATTTCGCGAAGGTCGATCTGCGAGTGGCCAAGGTCCTCACCGCCGAGCGCGTGAAGGGCGCAAACAAACTGCTGCACCTGACAGTTGACGCCGGCGAAGGCAAGCCGCGAAACATCGTCGCCGGAATCGCCGAGGCGTACGAACCCGAGCAGCTCATCGGGCGCAAGGTAGTGATCGTGGCGAACCTCGAACCGCGGAAACTGCGCGGCATCGAGTCGAATGGGATGATCGTGGCCGCATCGGTTGAGGGCGGCAAGCCGGTGCTCGCGGGGTTCCTGGAAGACATCCCGGCCGGCGCGCGGCTTAAGTAAAGACGTGCTGATCGACAGTAGAGAACACGTGCTGATCGACTCGCACTGTCATCTGGATGACGAGCAGTTCGACGCCGATCGTGACGCCGTCATAGAAAGAGCGCGCGCGGCGGGCGTCGCGCGCATGCTCGCCGTCGGAACCGGCAAAGGGCCGCCCGATCTCGAAGCGGGCATACGCCTTGCACAGCGATACGATTTCATTCACGCAACGGCGGGCGTGCATCCGCACGATGCGTCGAAGGCCGGCCCGGAGACGTTCGAAGCGCTGCGGGAACTGCTGCGGCAGCGGAAGGTTGCGGCGGTTGGCGAGATAGGGCTCGACTATCACTACAACTTCTCGCCCCAGGCTACGCAGCGCCAGGTTTTCGCGGAACAGCTCAAGCTGGCGCGGGAAGCCGGACTGCCGGTTGTCATCCACACGCGCGAAGCGTGGGAGGACACACTGGCGCTCATCAAGGAAAATTGGGACGCGCGTATCGGAGGCGTGTTCCACTGCTTCGCCGGAGGGCCCCTGGAAGCCGAGCAGGTTCTGGAGCTTGGCTTTCACGTGAGCTTTTCCGGCATGGTTACTTTTTCGAAGGCCGGTCAGGTTCAGGAGGCGGCGCGCGTTGTTCCGCGCAACCGTCTTCTGATCGAGACCGACGCGCCGTACCTCGCGCCGGTGCCGCACCGCGGAAAGCGCAACGAACCCGCATATATGGCGCTGACCGCCCGCAAGCTGGCCGGGTTGCGGGGCGAATCCTTCGAGGAGGTTGCCGATGTTACATCCGGCAACTTTTTGGCTCTGTTCGGGGTACGTTAGACTGGAGTTCCATGCCCCCCTTGGCAGCTCGGGAGATCGTTGATCTCGTCCGGGACGAACTGATCCTCGTGGAACGCGAGATCAGTGTGCAGTCGGTGGCGCCGGTTGACGCGATCACCAGTATCGGACAGTACATACAGGAAGCTGGCGGCAAACGCCTGCGCCCGACGCTTCTGCTGCTGTGCTCGAAACTTGCGGGACACTGCGGCGAGAGCGCAATCCGGCTCGCGGCGGTGGTCGAGATGATCCACGCCGCCACGCTGGTGCACGACGACGTGATCGACGACGCGCGCACGCGCCGCGGCCGGCCGTCCATCAACAGCCGTTGGGGCAACCACACGTCCGTGCTCGCCGGCGACTGGCTGTACATGCAGGCGTTCCAGGTGGCCCTCCGCGAGCGCGACTTCCGCGTGCTCGATATCCTGATCGGCGTCACGCAGATGATGGTGGAGGGCGAGCTGGTGCAGTTGGAACACATCGGCTCCATATCCGTAACCGAAGCGGATTACATGGAGCTGGTGGACCGCAAGACCGCGGCGTTGTTCTCGGCCTGCGCGCGCCTCGGCGCGGTGGTGGGGCACAGCACACCCGAGCTCTATGAAGTGGTGGGCCGCTATGCGTGGAACGTCGGCATGGCGTTTCAGCTCATCGACGACGTTCTCGATTTCACCTCGCGCGAGAACGTGCTCGGCAAGCCCGTCGGCAACGACCTGTGGGAAGGCAAGGTCACTCTGCCCCTGATCTACGCGCTTGAGAAGGCCGACGCCTCCGAGCGCAAGCTGGTTGAAACCGTGCTCGCGGACCGGAACTACGACCGCGCACCGTTTTCCGGGATTCTCGAGTTCGTGCGCAGGCGCGGCGGCGTCGAACGCGCCATGGAGCGCGCTGCGGCGTTCACCGACTGTGCGCGCCAGGCCTTGTCTCAGCTACCCGATTCCGTCTACCAGCGAGCGCTCTATGCCATCACCGAGCTGGTGACCGGCCGCGACCACTGATCCGCGCGGCCCATCTGCGCGGGCCGCGGTCAGCCGCGCGGCAAACGCCTATAGCATTCGCCGCAACCCCTCCCATCGCACTACCCAACCGGCCGGAAAACCCGGAGCGTTGCGATCCTGGGACCCCTCCCATCCCGAGGCCATCATCGCCACCGCCGTCAGCAGCGCGCCGTTGCCGGGCAGGTATAGCGGCAATCCGTCGCGCTGCCAGTTGTGGCCGTTCGGAAGGTAGCGGTTTTTCGGGGACTCGACGAACAACGCTTCGATTGCCGTTTCGCGCTCGCCGAGCCGCGCCGCGGTCATAGCCGTCATCGGGAAATCCCAGCCCCACGTTTCTGGCCACTGCCAGCTCTCCATGACGGTGCGCAGCGTGCGGCGCATCGTCTCGCGGTCCACACCATCGCCGGGCAGCACGCCGAGCGCGGCCAGCATCGAGGGATGGTCAACGTTCTTCTCCGTGAAGGTATCCGGGCAGTTCTCGTGCGCGAGGTATACGCCATCCTTCACCGGAAGAGCGGGCAGGTTCGCGCGCACGCGGTCCCACTCCGGATTACGGGATAGCCCGAGCCGCTCGCGCCATCGCTGCGCGACGCCGAGACCCCAGCGCCAGTACTCTATCTCGAACGTTGGGTTCCAGGTCTGATCGGGCGGATGATTCTCCTGCGCGGGAATCACCGGCGGCCCGAGCACGAACCGTTTGCCGTCCCAGTGCGCGAATGAAGCCATGAAATCGGCGGTCTGGAAAACCACGTCACGAAAGCGTTCGAGCGTTTCGCGGCTCGGGCGCTCGCGGTAGGCCAGTTCGGCGTAGTACAGCGGGTGCGGCTGCTGCCAGATGAGCAGCGGTCCGATGGGCGACGGGCTGTCGCGCCCCTCCGGCCCCACCATCTTTGGCCAGCGCGCGCCGAGGTAGCCCTGCTGCGCGGCGAGCGCCGCGGCGGCGGGCAGCGTGGCGGTGTACCAGTCCAGGCTGCGGTCGAGGAGCGGAAAGCGGCCCCAGTACGCGAAGTGAACCGCGTGCCACCAGTGCATCTCGAGGTGGAATTTCCCGTACCAGCTATTGCAGGTGAGGCCCGTCTCCTGCGGCGGCAGCGTGCCCGCGCATTGGATGGCGGTGAGGTATTGCGAGAGCACCACGCGGCGCTCCAGTTCCGGTGCGCGCGGGTCCCTGCTGCCCGCGAACTCGACCGCGCCGCCGGTGCTCCAGAACCGGCCCCAGTGGCGCTCGCTTGCGGCGAACACACGCGCTGCGGCGGGCGCGGGCGCCTGTTCACGCTCAGGCGTGAAGCGGCACGTGAAGCTGAGCTTCGGCCCGGCGGCTCGCAGTACGAATCTGTGCGCGCCATCGCGCACGAGTTGCAAGCCGCCCTCCCATGCAATCGTGACCCAATATGCCGCGTCGTCGAGCCTGCGTTCGAGTTCGATCGAGCTGGCGGTCTGGCGCGCGATCAACGTCGCGTGCGCGTCCTCGCGCCTCCAGTCCGACGCGGTGATGCCGGGCGAGCCGTAGGGAAGCTCGAAGACGACTGCGGGAATAGCGGAGGAGCCGATCTCGACTGCGATGGCGTCTATTTCAGGGTGGCAGGCGGTACGTACCGCAACGGTGGCCGCGCCCGCGCGGAAGCGGCTCGAGAGGATGCCCGTCCAAAGATCGAGCGTCTGCTCGATGCCGGTGACCTCCTCCGGATTCGCGATATCGAACGCGATGCGCGCCAGGTTCAGCCGGTGCGGGTTCTCCCGCAGCCAGTTGTAGAGTTCTTGCTGCCCGTCGGCGCTGGTAGCATAGCCGACTTTGCGGCCGTAGGTGTCGTATTCCTGTAGCCGCAACTCGCCCGCAACGCGCGGTGCGCTGTGCCATCCCCACTGCGACTGTGTGCAAAGGGGAATGCCCGCCTCGTACGCCTCCGCGAACGTCTGCAGTCCCGTGATGCCGGCGGTGAACGCGAACTGCCCATTGCCCACCGACAGCGGCGCGAGCGGATCGAGGCTTCTTATCACCGGATTGTGCCGGCGCACGAGCGCGCGGCGGTCGATGCGACCTTCAGGCGGCCACGCGCCTGCCAGGCCCGCGAGCGCGGAGCTCAATACAGCGCGTCTCGTCAGTCCTACAGGCATTGTGAGCTATTGTCGCGCGAAGAGGCGCCGCCCGTGCGCGATGGTACGATATCTCTCAATGGAATTAGCCATTCGCATTCACATCGAGGCTCTTCCGGAAGGCGTGTATCTAGCGACTTCCGATGACCTTCCAGGACTTGTGGCACAGGGAAGGACAGTCGCGGAAACGCTCGAGATCGCACGCGATGTGGCCAGGAAGATCATCGAAGCCCGGCGCGAACGCGAAGGGGATGTAACGTTACCTTCGGCACTGAATGGACGCGATTACACGATCGTAGTGGCCGCCTGAGATGGGCCGCCTTTCGGGTTTTCGATATCGAGAAGTCGCACGTAAGCTGAAAGCGTGCGGCTTTCAGTTTGACCGCCACGCGGCCGGCAGTCATGAGGTCTGGTACAGCTCGGAATCGAATCGCTATACAACCGTTCCGAATCATCCTGGCGAAATGCCGGAAGGAACATTGCGAGCGATTCTGAAGCAGGCGGGCATTGATGTGGAATCGTTCCTAAAAGCCTGATCACAAACGGCTTCTGAGCAGTATCCACGCAAATTCCCTTCCCTTGACACACCTCCCTCCCCCGGCGCACAATGGCTGCAGTGAGGCGAAACAAAAGCGAAAGGTAAGCACCTCACATGCAGTCCTCTGCCGTACTCAAAGCGCGAATCGAAGCCGCCCTAGGCGCGCCGTACCTCACCTGGCGCGAGCGTCCCGCGCCCGAACTGCTTCCCACCGGCATACCCGGTTTGGAGCTGCCTCGGGGCGCAATATCAGACGTTTACGGCCCCCCTTGTTCGGGCCGCACCAGCCTGTTAACCGCTGCGCTCGCCGAGGCTACTGCGCGCCAGGAAGTCTGCGCGCTCATCGACGCCACGGATTCGTTCGAACCCGCATCCGCCGTCGCAGCCGGTGCCGATCTCGACCGCATTTTGTGGGTCCGCTGCGGCGGCAGGCCCGACAAAGCGTTGATCATTGCCGATCTCATAATTCAGGCCGGCGGTTTCGGCCTGGTTGCGCTCGATCTGGCGGGGATCGCGCCCGCCGTCGCGCGCCGCATCCCGCTCGCCTCGTGGTACCGCTTCCGCCGTGCCATCGAAAACACGCCCGCCGCCATGCTGGTCATCGAGCGCGAGCCCACGGCAAAAGCAGCCGCATCGCTCGTCGTCGAGATGCGCCGCGGCGGCGTGGAATGGTCCGGCACGCCGGAGTGCTCGCGCCTGCTGCGCGGGCTTCGCATCGAGGCCGTGCCGCGTAAACCAGCCGCGTGCGAAAGCGTGCGCTTCGACGCCCGGGCGTCCGCATGATATGTTCGCCGCGCTGTACAGCCCCGGGCTCTCCAGCCCCGCGCCGCTCGTGGAATGCGCCGCGGATTTCTCGCCGCGCATCGAAATAACTGCCGCGGACACCGTCACGCTAGACATCTCCGGCCTCGCGCACCTGTTCGGCTCGATTGACAACATCGCGCAGGCGCTTGCGCGGCGCGCGGCGGAGGCTATGTGCGGCCCGGAGCCGGATCCGGCAGCCCCAGCACCAGGTGAACGCGGCGCGCATTCGTCCCGCGAGGCGGCGCCAGGGGCCGCCGCGCGGACCGGTGTGTCCGCCCCACAAAAACCGTTGTCTGTGCCCGATCGCACAGGGTCAAGCGACATTCGCGTCGCCGTAGCCTCGAATCCCGACGCCGCCGTTCACGCCGCCAGGGGAATTGCGGGCGTCACGGTAATAGCGCCGGGCGATGAGGCGCGCACGCTCGGGCCGCTGCCCATTGCCGTCCTCGACCCTTCCGAACAGCTTGCCGAAACGCTCGCGCGCTGGGGCATACGAACACTGGAGGAGCTCGCCGCGCTGCCCGAAGCCGGCGTTACGGAACGCCTCGGCCCGGAAGGCGCGCTCCTGCACAAACTCGCGCGCGGGGCCGGCGACCGGCCGCTGGTTCCGCCGCAATCCGCCACGGTTTTTGAAGATGCTCTCGACCTGGAGCACCCCATCACGCTGCTAGAGCCGCTCGCGTTCCTGCTTAGCCGCATGTTGAACGCGCTGTGCGCGAAGCTCGGCTCACACGGGCTTGCCGCGCACGAGGTGCGCCTCACGCTGAAGCTCGAAAACGCGCCGCCGCACGAGCGCGTTCTGCGGCTTCCCTACCCCATGCGCGACGCGAAGGCGTTCCTGAAGCTCATCACGCTCGACCTCGAGATGCACCCGCCCGCGGGGCCCATCCTCGCGCTGGCGCTTGCGATGGAGCCGGTGAATCCGCGCGTGGTGCAGCACGGTCTTTTCGTACCGCTCGCGCCGGAACCTCAGAAACTGGAGCTGACGCTCGCGCGCATCGCGAAGATCGCGGGCGAGGGGAACGCGGGCGCGGCCGAGATTCCCGACACGCACCGCCCCGGCGCGTTCCGCATGAAGCGGTTCGCACCGCCGCCCGCCGATGCGCGTCCGAAGCACGCCCCCCCGGCCAACCCGCGCGCCGCCGCGCGCGTCTTCCGGCCCGCGCTGCGCGCCGCCATCGATGCCCCCGGCGGCCGTCCCTCACGCATTCAGGCACGCGGTATTCGCGGCGTAGTGGTTGCGAGCGCCGGACCCTGGCGCACATCGGGCGATTGGTGGCGCGAAGACGCATGGTCCCGCGACGAGTGGGATATCGCGCTCGGCAACGGAGCGCTGTACCGCATCTACCGCGATCGCGCGAGCGGCGAATGGTTCATCGAGGCGGCGTATGACTGAATACATAGAACTCCACGCCCGCTCAGCGTTCAGCTTCCTGAAGGCCGCGTCACTTCCCGAGGAACTCGCGGACACATGCGCCGCGCTCGATCTGCCCGCGATGGCGCTCGTCGACCGCGACGGCGTCTACGGCGCGCCGCGCTTCCACTTCGCCGCGAAGAAAGCCGGCGTGCGCGCGCACATCGGCGCGGAGGTCACCTCGACTGACGGAACTGTGTGGCCGCTTCTTGTCCGCACACGCACCGGGTACAAGAATCTGTGCCGCCTCATCACGCGCATGAAGCTGCGAGCCGCGAAGAACAAAGGCGCGGCTTCGCCCGAAGAGATCGCAGATTTTGCCGGCGGTCTCGTGTGCCTCACCGGCGGCGATGAAGGCCCGCTCGCGCGCGCGCTCGCTACCGGCGGCGCCGCAGCCGGCCGCGCCTGCCTGGAGCGCCTCGTCTCCGCATTCGGCCGCGACGGCGTCTACTGCGAACTTCAGCGGCACATGAACCGCGATGAGGAAGCCCGCAACCAGGCCGTCGTCGAACTCGCGCGCTCGATGCGTCTCCCTCTCATTGCCACGAACGGCGTGTGCTACGCGAACGCCGGCGAACGCGAAATCTTCGACGTCCTCACCTGCGTCGGGAATAAAGTTACTCTCGAAACCGCCGGCCGCCTGCTCGCACAGAATGACGAGCGGTACGTGAAGCCCGCCGCCGCCATGGCGCGCCTGTTCGCCGACCTCCCCGAGGCCATCGCGAATACCGTTGAACTCTCCTCGCGCCTCGATTTCGTTCTCACCGACCTCGGCTACGAGTTCCCGAAGTATCCCGTGCCCGACGGCGAGACCATGGATTCCTTTCTGCGCAAGCGCACGTTCGAAGGCGCGCGCGAGCGCTACCGCCCGCTGCACGAGCGCGCGAAAAAACAGTTGGAACGCGAGCTCGGCCTCATCGAAAAACTCGGCCTCGCGGGCTACTTCCTCATCGTCTGGGACATCGTACAGTTCTGCCGCCGCGAGGGCATCCTCGCGCAGGGCCGCGGCTCGGCCGCCAACAGCGCCGTGTGCTACTCGCTCGGCATCACTGCGGTGGACCCCGTTGGCATGGACCTCCTCTTTGAGCGCTTCCTATCCGAAGAGCGCGGCGAGTGGCCCGACATTGATCTCGACCTCCCCAGCGGCAGCAAGCGCGAGCGCGTCATTCAGTACGTCTACGAGCGCTACGGCCCCACCGGCGCCGCAATGACCGCGAACGTCATTACGTACCGCGGGCGCTCAGCCGCGCGTGAAGTCGGCAAGGTGCTCGGCTTCGACGAGGAGACGCTGGCGCGCCTGTCGGCGCTCGTGCGCACGTGGGAGTGGAAGGATCCCAAGGACACCAGCGAGCGCCAGTTCCGCGAGGCCGGACTCGACATCAACCACCCGCGCGTGCGGAAATTTTTCGAGTTGTACCTCGCCGTTCAGGACCTGCCGCGCCACCTCGGGCAGCATTCCGGCGGAATGGTGATCGCGCAGGGCGCGCTCGACTCCGTTGTGCCACTCGAACCAGCCACCATGCCCGGGCGCGTCGTCGTGCAGTGGGACAAGGACGACTGCGCCGACCTCGGCCTCATCAAAGTGGACCTCCTCGGCCTCGGCATGATGGCTGTACTCGAAGAAACGCTCGTGCGCATTCGCGAATCGTACGGCGAGGAGGTGGATCTCGCCCACCTGCCGCCAAACGACCCCGCCACCTACGCCGCGCTCCAGCGAGCCGACACCATTGGTATGTTCCAGGTGGAGAGCCGCGCGCAGCAGGCGATACTGCCGCGCAATCGGCCCCAGAATTTCTACGACCTCGTCGTGCAGGTCGGGCTCATCCGCCCTGGGCCCATCGTCGGCAAAATGGTGCATCCGTATTTGAAGCGCCGCGCCGGGCGCGAGCCCGCCGAGTGCCTGCACCCATGGCTCGAGCCGGTGCTCAAACGCACGCTTGGCGTGCCCATCTTCCAGGAGCAGTTACTGAGGATGGCAATGATCGTCAGCGGCTTCACGGGCGGCGAGGCCGAGGAACTACGCCGGGCGTTCAGCCACAAGCGCAGTGAAGCGCGCATGCGTGAAATCGAGGTCCGCCTGCGCGCCGGCATGGATCGCAACGGCATCACGGGCGCGGTGCAGGATACCATTACGCAGTCGATCACGTCGTTCGCGCTGTACGGCTTTCCCGAGTCGCACTCGGCCAGCTTCGCGCTGCTCGCGTACGCGAGCGCGTACCTCAAAACGCACTATCTGGCCGCCTTCACCGCCGCGCTGCTCAACAACCAGCCGATGGGTTTTTATCACCCGTCGACAATCGTGAAGGATGCGCAGCGGCACGGCCTCAAGGTGCGGCCGGTGGATGTAACGCGATCGCAATGGCCGTGTACGATCGAGCCGGACATGTCGCTGCGCCTTGGCCTGCTCTACGTGCGCGGGCTGCGCGCCGAGGCCGGCCATGCCATCGTTCGCGAGCGCGAACGCGCGCCGTTTGCGAGCATTGACGACCTCGTTTCGCGCGTCCCGGAGCTGCGGCGCGACGAAATCACGATGCTTGCGGAGATCGGCGCGCTGAATTCTCTCGGAAAGCTGCACCGCCGCGGCGCGCTGTGGCAATCGGAGCGCGCCGCGCGGCCCGCGGGCCCGCTGCTCGAAGGACTTGAAGACGAAGCACCGTCGCCGCTCGCCCCGATGACGCCCGTCGAGCGCCTGCACTCGGACTACTTCGGCACCGGGCTCACCGTTGGCCCGCACCCGATGGCGTTCCGCCGTGAGGAAATGCAAAAGCTCGGCGTGACGCCGGCCAATGCGCTCGCGCGCATGGCGAACAAACGGCTGGTGCGCGTGGCCGGTTCGGTGATCGTGCGCCAGCGCCCAGGCACCGCGCACGGCTTTGTGTTTCTGAGCCTCGAAGACGAAACAGGCATCTCCAACGTCATCGTCACGCCGGATGTTTTCGAACGGAACCGCTCGGTACTGGTCAAAGCGCCGTTCCTGTTCGTCGAGGGCACGCTGCAGAATGTGGATCGCGTGGTTTCAGTGAAAGCCGAGCGCATTCTGCCGCTTGCTCCGTCGATAGACGCCAACGTGTCGCACGATTTTCACTGAGCCGGATCAAAGCTTGCCCGGCGGGCGCACACGCGCATGTGCAGCGGCCCGGAGCGGCTCAGTGCGCCGCGATCCACTTCGCGATATCTTCGATCACCAGCTCCGATACGTGCGCGGGCCTGGCGTACTCCTGCGGCGTGCTCTTCCCTTCGCCTTCGACGAAGAGATGGTTCAGCGACGGGTACGACTTCAACGTCGCCTTGCCTTCGAGCGCCCGTTTCCAGCCCGCGAAATCTTCCATCGTGACCTGGTAATCGCGCTCGCCCTGAAGCACCAGCAGCGGCATCGGCAGGTTCCGCGCCTCTTCGGCCGGGCGATAGCCCTTCAGATCGAGCCAGTACGCAGCCGGTGCTCCCATGATCGTCTCGCCGGGCTTCACGTTCCTGATCTGCTCCACCGTTCGCTGCATCTCTTCGATCTGTTTCTGAGCCGCCGCGTCCTTCTGGAGCGAACCGAGGTACGCGGTCTGCTCGGCGATAAGGTCCTCCAAAGGCCGGGTGTTGCCGGCCAGGATGATCATTCCGGCCAGCTTCGGGTCGGACCGGCCGATTCGCGGCGCGAGGTACCCGCCCAGGCTGTGCCCAAGGACGAAGATGCGCGCTGCGTTCACCTCGGGGCGCTCGCGCAACAGCGCGGCGGCAGCGACGGCGTCATCGACAGTCTCTTCCTTCACCGTGGCGTCCTTCAGCGCGGCGTACTTCGCCGCGTGCTGGCGCGTGCGCTTCTCGTACCTGAGCACGGCGATGCCGCGCGAAGCAAGGCCCTCGGCGATATCGCGGAACACCTTCACTCCGCCGACGCTCTCGTCACGGTCGTTCGGTCCGGAGCCGTGCACCAGCACGACGCCTGGGAACGGACCCTGGCCCGCGGGCACCAGCAGCGTGCCCGGCAGCGGCCACTCGCCGCTTCCTACTGTCACCTCCACCGCGCGGAACGAATCGGGCTTGACATACGCGGGCGGCGTCCAATTCGCGGCCGGCGTCGCGCGCGGCTGGAAGAACAGCCCCGCAAGCTCGCCAGCATGGTTCAGAGTGACTGCGATGTTGACGGCGAACTTCTCGAAGATGACCGGCACTATCACGCCGGTGGCGCCCGCCGATGGCGTCACCTCGGGCGCGAGGATCTCGCGAACCGCTCCAAAACCGGAGAGTCGCGAAGCGGCCTCGCGCAGCTTCTCCTCGGGCAGCGCTTTCTTCATCTCCGGTGTCGAGTTCGCCAGCACGGCGGCGTAATCTCCGGCGAGCAGTGAATCCACGATGCCGCGCGCGACCTCGGCCGGCGGTTTCGATGGCTTGCTCTCCGCCGTGGCTGCCGGCGCGGCTCCGGGACGCACAAACAGCCCGGCCAGCTTGCCTGCGCTATCGAGACTCACAACGAAGTCGAACGCGGCCTTTTCGTAGACGACTGGTATGGTGATAACGTCGTAGCCTCCCGCCGAAGCAGCAGTTGCCGCGCGCACCTCGCGCAGCGCGCCGTTGCTGCTCAGACCCGCCATAACCTGCCCGATCCGAGCCGGCGTCACCGCCTGCTTCATCTGCGGAGTGGAGTTCGCGAGCGCGGCTTCGTACTCGCCCTTAAGGAGCAGATCGACTATGCCGCGGGCGGCATCGGCAGGAGACTTGGTCTGCATCCCTAACTCCGTCGCGACAAGTATGACAACTGCGATGCCGGTTCTCATGCCGCTACCTACGATATCGCGTCGCAGCTTGTTCCCGAAAGCGGAGCACGAGAACCCGACAGCGTTGGGAATAGCTTCCTTACCTGCTCGACGGGCAGACAGACTTAAGCCGGCTCGCTCACCGGGCGTTCCTCGCTCAGGCCCCCCGGCGTCAATCCGCCGATTACAACATCGATCAGCCGGTTGGGCTCGCGGGGCTGCGCAAGTCGCACCTTCACGAAGTTGCCGCTCAAAGCCGTGCCCGCCTGCCGCAGCGTTACCACTTGCAGCGTTTTCCCTATCAGGCGACGACGGAACTCCAGGTTCTTTTTCGCCGCCAGTTCCCTCAGTACCCGGTTGCGCTCCCTGCGCACGGGGACGGGGACCTGCCCGGGTGCGGAGGCCGCCGGCGTACCCGGCCGGGCCGAGTACGTAAAAACGTGCAGGTAGGTGAAGGGCAGCGCCTCTATGAACGCGCAATTTTCCTCGAACTCTGCGTCGGTTTCACCGGGGAATCCAACCATGACGTCCGCGCCGATCGCGGCGTCCGGCATGAGCGCGCGCGCCTTGCGAATGCGCTCTTCGTAGTGCCGCGCACGATAGGGGCGGCGCATGCGGCGCAGAACGGCGTCCGAGCCGGTCTGCAGTGGCGCGTGGACGTGCTGCGCGATTCGAGGCGAGGCGGCCATCAACTCGAGCAGCCGGTCTGACCAGTCCAACGGCTCCACACTGCTGAGCCGCAGCCGCTCTACGTCTGTTTCGGCGAGCAATCGCTCCACCAGGTCCGCCAGCCGCAACCCGCTGCCGAGGTCGCGCCCCCAGCGGCCCAGGTTGATGCCGCTCAGCACCACCTCGCGGTACTGAGAGGCGAGCGCGCGCACCTGTTCCACAACCCAATCAGCCGGCGCGCTGCGGCTGCGCCCGCGCACCGACGGAATAATGCAGAACGAGCACCGATTCGAGCAGCCGTCCTGGATCTTGAGATTCGGGCGCGTGCGTTCTCCCGCGGCGTCTTCCACGACCGCGGTGATGAACTCCTGGCGGGCTTCGATATTCCCTACCTGGACCAGCGGCGTTGAGACCGTACCGCAACCCGCCCGCGCCGGCGAGAGGAGCCCTCCTGCCACCAGCTCCGGGATGCGCAGCTTGTCCGTGTTCCCGATGACGCCCGCGACACCCGGCCAGGCTGCGATCTCCTCCGGCGCTCGCTGGGCGTAGCATCCGGTTACGAGAATGCGCGCAAGGGGGTTCTCGCGGCGTATCCGGCGCACCGCCTGGCGCACGTCCTGGTCGGCGGCCGCGGTGACCGTGCAGGTGTTCAGGATGACGAACTCGGCCTCGTGCCGCGCGGCCGGGCGCAGGCCCCTCGCCGCTAAAGCCGACTCCAGCGCCGCGCCGTCGGCCTGCGTCGCGCGGCAGCCGAAGTTCTGAATGAAAAACGTGGACACCTCACACTATTGTAGGGGGCCGCAGCGCCGGCCCCCGGGAGGCGCCTGTCAGCCCTGCCTCAGCGTGCGAGTGTACTCGGACCAGCGCGCCGCGCCACGCGGCACCGCGGCCTTGATCTCGTCGCTGCGCTGCTGGCTCATCTGCCGGTTCAGCCTGTCGGCATCGTCGACGTTCATCGATGAGCCCTGTATCGGCTGCTCCGTCAGGCCCTGCGTGTCGCGGACGTGCTTGATGGGATCGCTCACATAAACCCATTCCTCGCCGCGCTGCCACGGGCCCTGGCCACGGTTCCAGTCGCCGCGGATCTCCGCGCCATTTGACGCGTTGAAGTACACGTGCGTGAAGCGCGGATCGCCTTGCAGCACTCCGGGCGGGAAGTTCGTCGCCAGCGTTCCGAGCGCCGCCTGGAACATCTGGAGATGCGCGATTTCGCGCGTCATCAGGAAGCCGATGGTCTCCTTCACCAGTGGATCGTCGGTGAACTGCATCAGGTACTCGTAGACGATCTTGGCGCGCGATTCGGCCGCTATGTTCGAGCGGAGGTCCACCGACAGATCCCCGTTGGCGTTGACGTACATGCCGGTCCACGGCACGCCGTTGGCGTCGGTTACGGCCGGCCCGCCGCCGTTCTCGACGAGGAATATGGGGTTGGTCAGCGCCTCCTGGAAGAGGTCCTCTCGGGCCGCCTTGCCGTTGCTGACTATTTTGCTGAGATCGGTCTTGTGGATGGCGTCTTTCAATTCGCCGTTCACGCCGGCCAGCAGCATCTGAATGGTCGCGCCGACGATCTCCAGGTGGCTGAACTCCTCGGTGGCGATGTCCATCAGCATGTCGTACTTGTCGGGGTAAGGTCCGCGGCAGGCGAATGCCTGGACGAAGTATTGCATCGCCGCCTTCAACTCGCCGTTAGGGCCGCCGAACTGCTCCAGCAGCAACTTGGCGAAGTGCGGGTCGGGCCCTGAGACTCGTGCGTTGAATTGCAGTTCCTTTACGTGTTGAAACATGTGTCTCCTCTGAGTGAGGCGCGGGCCTGCTCGCGCAGGCGGCGCCCGGCAGTCTGCATCCCGAATTTCCGCCTCGGCGCTCCGCCTTAACGCCGGAGCCCCGGGCAGCCCGAACACATAATACGCTGGAAACGGCGCGCCGGCGTCCCGATAGCCCTGGAAAGCGCAACAGCGCGCTGTCTCCGCGGACACGCTCGGGTACTATAGGGAAACGATGGGTGTAGTAATACGTGTTTGCTTCGTGGCGGCTCTGTTGGCGCTGCCGCTCGCGCCGCAGCGGTTCGAGGACCGCTCCCCGCGCCTGCCGAGCGGCAAGACCATGCAGAATGCCATGCTCGAAGCCGACCACGAAAAAAACCTGAAAGACGCCGCGCGGATTTATGAACTCAGCCGCGAGGTGGAAGCCGAACTCAAGAAGAGCGGGTCCACCGTGCTTCCCACCGCCGCGCTGAGGAACCTCGAGGAGATCGAGAGGCTTGCGCGCAACCTCCGGAAGCGGCTGCGCAAGTAGCGCGGAGCGGCCTCATGTCGCCCCGCCGCCCCGCACCGCCCTACTGAGTTTTCTTGCGCGCCGGCGCCTTCTTTGAGGCTGCCTTCTTAGAGGAGGCCGCAGCCTTTTTCGAGGTGGTGGGCTTCTTGGATGTCGTGGACTTCTTCACCGTCGTGGCTGGCTTCGCGGCAGGCGCCGAAACCTTGCTGTCCGCTACAGTCGCAGGCGTCTTGGCGTAGATGCGGCGGTACAGGTCGGCGTTCCTGAGCACAGCGGTCACGTACGAACGCGTCTCGCTGAACGGTATGTTCTCGATGAACTCGGCGCGCTCGCGGTAGTCGCCCCAGGTGAGCCACTCTTTGACGCGGCTCGGGCCGGCGTTGTAGGCCGCCAGCGCGCACTCCCACCGCCCCGAGTAAGCGTGAAGCTGGCGTTTGAGATACGTCGTGCCGAGCCTCAAGTTCAACTCGGGATCGAACAGCACGGTTGGGCGGAACCGGCTGCGGCTGACCTTCAGCAATTGCCGCCCGGTGGCGGGCATGATCTGCGTCAGGCCATATGCACGCGCGGGTGATACGGCTCTCGGGTTGAACTCCGATTCCTGGCGTATCAGCCCCGCTACCGTGAACGGATCGAGACCCCGCTCGCGCGAGTGCCGCTCCAGGATGCTGCGCCAAGGCAGCGGGAATAGGATGCGCCAGAAGGCGTCCGGAGCGGTGTCCAGATCGAGTCGCAGGTAATCCGGCGCCAAGCTCTTTAGGAGTTGCAGGGCCCGGTGGGGCTCCTCGTACTTCGCGCCGGTCACGGCAAGCTGCACGGCCAGCACCTCCGGCTGCTTTTCTGAGCGGACGCCGAAGCGCAGCTCGCGCTCGGCGGCCGGCTCCAGTCCCGCCCTCTGCAACAGGCGCGCCCGCTCGATGCGCAACTTCGTGGCCGGCGCCGGGTCGAAACTCACGCCGCGCCGCGTCTCGGGCAAGGCTAATGAACTCACAAAACGCGCGGTCTCCGGGTCGGGAGCGGCAGCCGAGATGGCCGCCTCATCCAACCGGCGCGCCGCCTCGCCGGCATAGAAGTGATTCGGGAAACGCTGCTGGACTGCGCTGAAGAAAGCCTTGGCTTCGCCGTGCCGCTCTGCGAGCTCGGCGAGCCGCCCCAGGAAGTACAGCGCTGCGCTGGCCTGCGTGGAACCGGGGTACTTCGTAATATGCTCACGCAGAAGGGCGGGCGCATCCGCCTGCCGGCGCATGTAAGCGTTCCAGGCCACCTTCCAGTGGCAGTAATCGGCGCGCGGCTCACCCGCGAAGTCCTCCGCGCAGGCGCGGTAGAGGGGAATGTACCGGCCGGCATTGTTTCGCACCAGGTAGTGATTCCCCAGCGATATCAGCGCGCGCATGCGCCAGACCGATTTCGGATGCTTTGCGGCCAGAGCATCGAGCGCCTCCGACATTTCCCGCTCGCGGTCCAGGCGCCTGGCGCACTCCAGAACGTAGTAAAGCCGCTCGGCGTCGGCCTCGGCCGAAGCGGGATTGAGGTTGCGGAGGTACGACAGCGCGGGGGCGTTCTTGTACAGGCGATAGTCCATCTCGCCTATGCGCACGCGCGCAAGATCCTGCTCCAATCCAGCAAGCTTCGGCGCAATCTCTGTGTAGGCCGCCCGCGCCGCGGTATATTGACGGGCATCCGCGAGGCGATTGGCGCGGCGGAGCATCATCTGGGCCGTCGGCGGCGGATACAGCGGGCCAAGTTGCGTCTCGAGCGCTTTGAGCTCCTTTGCCGCCCGCTCCGCCTCAGGCGAGTTCGGGTAGTCATAGAACACGCGCTGGTAGAAGTGGGCGGCCTGCGCCCGGTTGCCGGCGGAGAGGGCACACTCGGCCAGGAGCGCGTCTCCCGCGGGCTGCGGAACGGCTCCGTAGTGCTCGCGCAGCACCCGCGTTCCCTCTGCGGCCTTGCCCAAGTCCTTGTAGGCGCGTGCCGCAAGCAGCGCCGCGTCACCTTCCAGAGGCGACGGCGGCTGGGACTTCCAGACCGGGGCGAGCGCTTCGATGGCCGCGGCGAAGTTGCCGATATCGTACTGGGCCGAAGCCAGGTGGAAGGCTATATAGTCAGCAAGCAGCGGCAGCCGGGGCTGCGCCTGCCGCAGCCGGGAGATGGCTTGCTCGAAACGCCTCTCCTCGCGATCCACCAGCGCGGCCGCGACGAGCGCCATCGCGCCGTCCTGCGTCTTGGGATGTGCGGCGGCGAAGCGCGCCAACGCCGTATAGCGCGCCTTGGGGGGCTTCGCGCGGGCTGCCGATTCGAGCGTCTGAGCGCCTGCCGTAACGGCCAGCGCGCTAAGACAGAGGACCGGGATAACCGTCGCCCAGGGCGCCAGCGTCGCCCCTCGCCAGAGTCTGGACCAGCTCCGCATGGAGGTAGTCCTCGAGAGCGCCGAACTGACTGGCGTAAACATCACGAGCGGAATCGATCTCCTTCCGAAGTGCGGAGTAGATGTCCCGGCTCTCACGCCCCGACCGGACTGCGTCGTGGCGGTAGAGCAGCATCTCGGCAACGCGGATGCGGGCAAAGTGCCTCGCCTTGAGCTCCTCCGGGGTGGGCTCAATGGGAGCAGCGTGGGTTTGCGCCAGCACTATGGGCGGCGCCGACGCGCCGGCCTGCTCCGGAGGCGCTGCCGCCGCGCGATTGGCGGCTTGCGATATCTGCGATACGAGAACCAGGTCGCCTGCCCCGGCGGAGACGGCGTTCGCCCGGGCCTCTTCAGCTATGTCTTCTTCAGGGGATGAGTACGCCGGGTCACGCTCGGCAAGCGCGCCGGCCACGGCGGCAAGCGCCTCAAGGGCTGCCACATCGACCCGCTCGCCCTCTGCGTAGATCACCGCGACGATCGTGTCCTCCACAGCCACCGGAAACAGATAGCAGCGGTCCGCTGTGCCAAGAGCGGCGATCGGCGCGGAAAGCTCTCCGGGGGTCCGCAGAGCGATGACGGTCTCGCGCTCCTCAACTGCATTCTGGAACGCGGGCGCGGAATCTATCTCAACCTGTATGGAGCCGTCCTCGGAGGCGATCTTGGTCCCGACCACGTTGAACAGGAGCACACGCCCGGCAAGTTCCGCCGCCGCTTCGGATAGCGGACGGGGGCCTTCCCGCGCCTCCAGGAGTTTTCTAACCGCCCGGCTGAACCGTTCACCCGCTTCGCGGGATGCGCGCGCGGCAATCTCGGGGGAGGCGGCATCCACCTCGGCCGCCAGCATCCATCCGACCTCGAACTGAACGGCTTCCAGAAGCCGGGAGAGCATCGCATCGGTACGAGCCGCCAGCGCCCGGTCGGTTTCCTCGGCGAAGACCTCCCCGAGCCGCCCGCTCCAGGCGGAGACCAGGTCCTGCCGGACAGCGTCGCGTATCTCGTTGAGCGTGGCGGCGATGCGTTGTGTGCCCTCTGTGTTCACGAGTCCGTTCCTTTCATTATCCCCAGCGCGGGTCCGTGCGCAAACCCGCCCACGTGATATCCTATTCAGGCCGGAGGCCTGGGTGGACGCTATCTTTCTCTCCCGATTGCAGTTCGCGCTCACGATAATGTTCCACTACCTGTTCCCGCCGCTCACGATCGGCATGGGCGTGGTGATCGTGTACCTGGAGGCTATGTACCTCCGCCGCCGCGAGCCGGTATACGAGACGGCGGCGCGCTTCTGGACCCAACTGTTCGCCGTCAGCTTTGCCGTAGGCGTCGCTTCGGGTATCGTCATGGAATTCCAGTTCGGCACGAACTGGGCCGCGTACTCGCGCTTCGTGGGGGACGTCTTCGGCGCCGCGCTCGCCGCAGAGGGCATCTTCGCGTTCTTCCTCGAGTCGGGCTTCCTCGCCATCCTTGTTTTCGGATGGGAGCGGGTGAGCCCGCGTTTCCATTTCATCGGCTCGATCGCGGTCGCGGGAGGTTCGATCTTCTCGGCCATCTGGATCATCGTCGCCAACTCGTGGCAGCAGACGCCGGCAGGCTCGCGCATCGTGCCCATGATGGAAAATGGCGCGCCGGTGATGGTGAATGGGGCCCCGGTCATGCGCGCCGAGATGATTGATTTCTGGGGCGTCGTCTTCAACCCCTCCACCCTGAACCGCCTGACGCACACGCTCATCGGCGCGTTCATTCTGGGCGGCTTTTTCATCATGAGCATCTCGGCCTGGTACATCCTGAAGGGCCGGCACCTGGATTTCGCGCGGCGGTCGTTCACCGGAGCGCTGATCTTCGCGACAATCTTCAGCCTGGCGGCGCTGGTTTCGGGCGACTTCAACGCGCGCATGGTGGCGTGGTTCCAGCCCGTCAAGATGGCCGCCATGGAGGGTCATTTCCAGACGGGGCCTGCGGATCTGACGCTCATCGGATATCCGAGCGCGGCCGAAGAAAAGGTGGTGGGCGTGGCTATTCCCGGAGGCTTGAGCCTGCTGCTGCACGGTAACCAGGAGAAGCCCGTACTGGGCCTCGACGCCGCCCCACGCGAGTACTGGCCGCCGGTTGCGCCCACTTTCTTCAGCTTTCACATCATGGTGGGGTTGGGAGTTCTGTTCATCGCCGTCACGTTGTGCGCCTCGTTCCTCAGGTGGCGGGGCAGGCTGTTCGAAAAACGATGGCTCATGTGGGTGTTCGTGTTCGCGGTTATCGGCCCGTTCGCTGCCAACCAGTTGGGCTGGGTAGCCGCCGAGGTCGGACGCCAGCCGTGGAGCGTTCACCCCGAGGTTCTCCGCGCGCCCGACGGCGAGCCGATCCTCAACGCCGCCGGACAGATTCAGTACCGCCTCGAGCAGGGTCTCCTCACTTCGGACGCTGTTTCCGAGGTGGTTAGCGGAGGCCAGGTGCTCGGCTCGATAGTGATGTTCTCGCTCATCTACGCGCTGCTGTTCGCCGTCTGGATCTACGTCCTGAACCACAAGATTCAGACGGGCCCGATACCGGTCAGGCTGGGCGGACCGACGACGCGGGCCGGCATCGAGGAGGCCGCCGCGTCCAGGACGCTCCACGAAGACACCATGTCCGAGGCGAAGGACGAGCGCGACGGAGAGGGGAGGGAGTAGCCGTGGAACCCCAAACCATCTGGTTCATTCTCCTGGGCCTGCTGCTGGCGGGCTACGCCGTCCTCGACGGCTTCGACCTGGGCGTCGGCATTCTGCACCCGCTGGCGCGCACCGACCGCGAGCGCCGCATCTTCATGAACGCCATAGGCCCGATCTGGGACGGAAACGAGGTGTGGCTCATCGTCTTCGGGGGCGCGCTGTTTGCCGCCTTTCCGGTCGCCTACGCGACCATCTTCTCCGGGTTCTACACCGCCTTCATGGCGCTGCTGGCGGCGCTGATTTTCAGGGCGGTTTCGATTGAGTTCCGAAGCAAGCACGAGTCGCCCCGCTGGCGGAGCGCCTGGGACTGGGGCTTCTTCGGCTCGAGCGCGCTGGCGTCGCTGCTGTTCGGCGTCGCCATCGGAAACGCGATGATCGGCGTGCCGCTCGACGCGCGCTACAACTTCGCTGGTTCGTTCTGGGATCTGTTGCGGCCGTTCCCGATCCTGGTGGGGCTTGCGGTGATCGCCACGTTCGCGATGCACGGCGCCATGTACCTGTACCTCAAAGTCGGAGAAGGCGAACTGCGCGACCGCATCCGGAAGTCCATCTGGAGTTGCATGGCGGCGTTCGCCGTCCTATACGTCTTGGGGACGGCGTACACGCTGATGTACATACCCCGCGCTGTAGAGAACATCCGCCGGCAGCCTGCATGGCT
>JBLNBX010000107.1:0-9932 GCA_050260275.1 bacterium | reverse complement strand
GAACGAGAGCCCGGCTCCGTACACTGTCCTCTCCATTCCGACTGGCCTTGGAAAAACAGATGCAGTGCTCGTCGACTGGCTTGCACGGCGTCCGACCACAAGACTCATCTGGTGCCTGCCTGGACGCGCGCTTACCCGACAAGTCGCAAAGGTAGCGCGCGAGCGGGCACGGCGCGTTAGCGGCGACATCCTGGTTCTCGAACTCATGGGCGGAAATGATGACAATGATTACAAGCTCGCTCCGGACCAGCCGGCGATCCTGGTCGGAACTCAGGATATCCTCATCAGCCGCGCTCTAAACCGGGGCTACGCACGAAGCCCTTTTCGCTGGCCCATCGACTTTGCACTACTGAACAATGATGCCCAGTGGGTTTTCGATGAGGTTCAACTACTGGGTGATGCGCTCGCGTCCAGCACCCAGCTTGCGGCGTTCCGCTCCGATTACAAGACCTTCGGAGAGGTTCCCTGCGTGTGGATGTCCGCTACGCTCGACAGGTCGTGGCTGCAGACGGTGGATTTCGACGGGCATGACGTGCGATTCGTCGAGTTGGACGCGGAAGACAGGCGGCACGAAATCGTCCGCAAACGGCTCCAAGCCCCGAAACACATTCAGCAGGCACCGCCCGGTTGCAGGTTGCCGAAGGGCTGCGCCGAATTCGTGGCTAAGCACCATAGCACGGATCTGCTGACGCTGGTGATAGCCAATACCGTCGAGCGTGCAACCGAGATCCGCGCGGAGTTGCGTGAGCTTGATCCGGTGTTGCTGCACTCGCGATTCCGGCCCGCTGACCGAGCCGCGCAACTGGAACGCGTTCTGAACGGAACATCCAGGGTGGTCATCTCGACCCAGGTCATTGAGGCCGGAATCGATCTGGACGCTGGCTTACTGGTCACCGATATCGCGCCTTGGCCATCGCTCGTTCAGCGATTTGGGCGAGTCAATCGCTTTGGTGAGAAGACGCATGCGGAAATCTATTGGGTCGATCGGCCGCTCACCACGAAGAAGAAGTCACTCGCGACGGCAGCCGAGGTAAAGGCCAAGGATGAGCAGACGCTCTACGCGCCGTACGAGCCAGGGCAGTCCGCGCGTGCTCTCGCGATCGCGTCGAAGCTCACATCTGCGGCGCCAGCGGACCTGCCCCCGACGGAAACGGCCCCGCCGTATAGCTTCGTCCTGCGGCGGGCCGATCTACTCGACCTGTTTGATACTACTCCGGATCTCACGGGCAATCAGCTCGATGTTTCCCGGTTTGTCCGCAGCGGGAAGGAGAGCGATGTCTACCTCGCCTGGAGAAACTGGCCGCCGCGGGAACAGCCGCCCTCGGTACCGCGCATCTGTGATGGGGAACTGTGCGCGGTGCCGCTCAACAAGGAGTGCCGCGATTACGTGAAGAGGCATGGCGGTTGGGTGTGGCGTCACACGCGCTCGGGTGGCTGGGAGCAGGCACGGGCCGATGAACTGTACCCCGGCATGCTGCTGTTGTTCAGAGCCAGCGCCGGCGGGTACGATCCAGCTATCGGCTGGCGTCCGGCGCTATCGGGCGCCGTGCCCGTTGTAGATGTGAGCGGCATCGAAGACGGGGAAGACGCCCACAGGGGCGACTGGCGCTCCGCGGGCGTGCGTGTCACGCTCGCCGAACACAGCACGCAGGTCGTCTGCGCGCTCAGGGCTGTTCTCGAGGCTCTGAAGCACCTGGAGATTGGCGCTTACCGCAGCGAACTGGAACTCGCGGCTCGCAAGCACGACTGGGGCAAGGCGCATCCGGTGTTTCAGCAGACTCTGCACGGACTGCCGGAACCGCCGGAACAAGCGCCGGAACTCCTGGCGAAGCAGGATCGTACCCTCCTGGCGAACAAAGGCCACAGCCGGCAGTGGTTCCGGCATGAGCTTGCCTCGGCCGTAGCGATGATCGAAGCCGGAGATCCCGACCTGGCCGCATACGTCGCCGCCGCACACCACGGAAAAGTTCGCCTCAACATCCGATCCATGCCTGGCGAGGCCGAGGAGGCCGGATGGGATATCCGCGTCGCTCGCGGCATCCGGTCGGGCGAGAGGCTCTTCGCTGCCGATCTCGGCGATGGAACGGTACTGCCCGAAACGCCGCTTTCGCTCGCGTCGATGGAATTGGGCGCTAGCGATGATACCGGCCCTGGGTGGACTGATCGCGTTCTCGGATTGTTGGAGCGCGAAGGTCCGTTCCGCCTGGCATTCCTGGAGATGCTGCTGCGCGTCTCTGACGAAAGAGCCAGCAGCGAAGCCGAAAACGCCGCAAAGGAGGCGCAATGAACACGATCAGGCTTACTGGTTGCCCTGCCCAACCGCTTGCTTCCTATCTGAAGGCGCTCGCAGTCCTTCGCCTCGTGTCCGAGCAGGCCGATGCACAAGCGCGCGGCTGGTGGTCGCCCACCTGTTTCGTCATCGAATCCGCACTGGACCGCGAGGGGGTGCTTGAGTTCTTTCTGAAGCGATATTGTCCGACGCCCGTCGTTGCGCCCTGGAATGGCGGCAGCGGTTTCTATCCGAAAGACCGAAAGGTCGGAATCGACGCGATCGAGGCCTCAACAGACAGCCGCTTTCAGCAATACCGAGCCGCACTCGCAATATGCCGCGACATCCTGTCACGCGCCGGAGCGGTCAAGAAAGCGTCCAACGCGGAAGAGGATGAAAGGCGCGCCGCGATAGTGCGGTCGTGTCGCAACCTCCTCCCAGACGCAGCCGTTGATTGGCTGGATGCAGCGATAGCAATTGCGGCCGACGGTGAGCGTGCGTTCGCCCCAATTCTCGGAACAGGAGGCAATGAGGGCCGGCTCGATTACACAAACAACTTCATGGAGAACGTGGCCGGCCTGCTCCTCGGGGCGAATCGCAACAGCGCGCGGGAATTGCTCGAGCATGCCCTGTTCGACGCACCCACGACCGCACTGAAGGACATCGCGGTTGGCCAGTACGATCCCGGCCGGGCGGGCGGTTTCAACCAGGGCCAGGGAATAGAGGCAGCCGCGGCTGCGAACCCCTGGAATGCTGTCTTGACCATTGAAGGCGCTATCGCGTGGGCTGGCGGCATCTATCGAAAACAAGGAATTTCATACCGCTCGCTGCTGTGCAGCCCCTTCACGGTGCGCCCAGCCGCGGTGGGATACGGTTCAGCGTCTGACAAGGATGCCACGCTTGCGCGAGCGGAGATATGGACTCCGCTGTGGGAACGTCCTGCACGCTATGCCGAGATTCGCGCGCTATTGAGAGAAGGGCGTGCGGTGGTAGACGGCAGGGCGGCTCGCAATGGATTGGAGTTCGCACAGGCTGCAGCGGCACTGGGCGTAGATCGGGGCATCACCGGATTCGTGAGGTACGGGCTCCTAAAACGCCGCGGTGACTCGTATATCAGTCTCCCTGCCGGACGGTTCTCCGTAGCCTATCGCCGCGACTGCGACCTGATCCGGGAAGTCACGCCGCTCATCGAAATCGCCGAGCGTGCGGCCAAGGGAACTCAGAAGGAGGCTCCAAATTCGTGGCCACCGTTGCGGCGAGCCGTTGAGGCGGCCATGTTCGAAGCGCTGCTCCGCGGTGGGCGCGATCTTCTGCTCGACGTTGCGGCTGCGCTCGGTGCGATGCACCGCTGGCTTCTCGAACGCGGCAGCGGCGTTCTGTTGAGCGCCGGACTGAGCGCGCATTGGATCGAGCGGTGCGCTGAGTGTACCGACAAGGCTGCTGAGGTTCGCATAGCGGCCGCCCTTGCCTCCATGCGCCATCCTGATGCGGGCCCGCTCTCACGCAACCTCATGGCTGGAGATAGCCAGCGCTCCTGGACGGGCCGGGATCTCTCTGAGCGCATGGCGAACACGCTCCGCCGCAGGGTCCTCTCCGGACGCGAGTCAGACAGAAGCCCTCTCCGGTCCGCTGTCTGCGCCTCGCCCGACGATGTTAACCGTTTCCTCGAAGGCGAGGTTGACGACCATCTCATCGAAGACCTCGTGTTCGCATTCGTTCTCGTCAAAGCGCCGGTTCTGTCATGGCCGGAGTGCCACACCGCGCCTTGGCCGGTCTATTGCCTCCTGAAGCAGATGTTCCTGCCCGGCCGGATTGAGACTCCTGACGGCGAGAGCGTCAGGATTGCGCCGGACCTCGCCACACCATCTTTACTGTTCGCCGGGCGTGTTGACGAAGCTGCCGGTTTGGCTGCAAGACGGCTCCGTATCGCCGGCTTTCAGCCAATAAATGCAGCGTACGCGGGCGGTATCGACCCGCGGCGCCTGGCCGCTTCACTCTTGATCCCTGTAAGCCATACGCAATTTCTGCTCGACTCAATCGTCGAAAAGGCCGAAGCATCCGCAAAAGCATAGAGAAAGGACTTGTGATGATCGATTACACGCTGCTAGAGAAAACTCCACGCCTGCTCTTGCAGGCAGACCTGCGCCCAAGCCAGGGGGACCGCTTCCAGCCTACTGGGTTTGCCGATCTCGGCGCGGCCGTGTATACCCGCCCGGAGCCGGACGGCAAGACCGGCGTGCGCATGCTTCTGGTGGAAAGCGCTCAGTCCGTCGCGAACCGATTGGAAAAGACCTGCCTCGACGGCGACGGCCCCGATCTTGATCCCGAACTGGCGGGCCTGCCGTACGTGGCCGCGACTCTGAAGGACTCCAGCGGTCAGATCGAGCCCATTCGAACGTCATCCCTCGTTGAGGCGCATCGTCTTGCTTCGCCGTATTTCTTGAAAACGAAGTTCGGCGAGAAGCTGGCTTCGGAGATGGCTTACACAACCAAAGGCCCGCTCAATTGGAAGAAGATCTACGCCGTTCTGTTCAAGTATGATCCGAATGTCCTCATTCACGGCGTGTTTCTTTCACTCCTGGGCGATGGCCGTATCCGTGTGCCGCGCGCCGTGTCGGGCTTCATCGAGGCTGAGAATGTAAGCGAGGTTGTCTCGGGAGGCGTCAAGAACAGCCCCGTCGACCCAATGGGTGAGATCCAGGTCGAGGGAGTGGATACCGAGAAGGGCGTCTACAGCAACGTGCCGTATGCGCGGGTTGAGTATGTTGCCGGCAAAATCACGGCATACTTCAACGTGGATTTGGCGTTGATCCGCGGCTATGGGTTGGGAGATAGCGCCGCGCAGCTCCTGACGGCGCTGGCGCTCTTGAAGATTAAGCGCTTTCTTTCCTCCCAGCTTCGTCTGCGTACAGCCTGCGATTTTTGCCTGAAGGGAGTGACGGCAGACATGCCGCAGGGTTTCGTCCTCCCGGATGAGGCCGAACTGCTTGCTGACGTGAAGCGCCTCATCGCCGAGTGCAAGCCCCTGTTTGCCGATCCGCCCGTTACGGAGCTTGTAACCCCGGTGAAGATAAAAAAGAAGGACAAAGACAAGACCGCGCCCGAACCTGACGAAAGCGCGGACGCAGCCGGAGCCGGAGCATGATAACACTCAGGCTTCAGTTCCCTGCGCGCCGGTACCACGGGACGCCCTGGGGACGTCATGTCAATGAAGGGGTACCCGAATGGCCGCCTTCGCCTTACCGGCTGCTGCGAGCGCTTTACGACTCATGGCAACGTAAGTGCCAGCATCTGCCGGCCGATCGTGTTCGGGACCTCTTTACAGCTCTCGGCTCCACGCTCCCCGTCTTCCGGATCCCGAAAGCCGTAGCAGCACACACCCGCTCGTACCTGAGCAGCAACACGGAAGACCCAACGGACAAGAGTCTCATCTTCGATGCGTTTGTCAGCCTGGCTCCCGGTGCAGCCTGCTACATTCAATGGCCCATCGGGCTCACGGCGGACCAGCATGCAACCCTCGCCGAACTCTTGAGTGCGCTCAATTACCTGGGCCGTTCGGAATCCTGGATCGACGCGACAGTTGCGGATGGCGCGCCGCCGGATCTGATGTCCTGTGTTCCGGCCGGCTCTGAAGGCGCATCCGGCGAACTCGTGTATATCGCTTGCCCGGTGGCGCCAGGTGAGTACAGTGGCAAGCGGCCCTGGTTCGACGCACTCACATATTCGACCAGCGAGATGCTCAAGCAGCGAAGAAGCGGCCCTCCCGCGATGCGGCAGGTTCCGTACGTCCGCGATCCCGAAGCTGTGGCAACCTGGCTCAGTCCGAGGACGCGCGCTTCCTGCACCCGCATCTCCGCGGTGACTCTGGCGCTGACCGGTCGTATTTTGCCGCTCGCGACCGAGACGGTCCGGATCGCTGAACGCCTGCGTGCGGCCATCATGAGCAAGATCGGTAGCGAAATATCCGGCAGTATCCACGGGAAAGACGGAGACGGCAGGCCTCTGACCAGTCACCAGCATCTGTTCATCCTTCCGCGGGCGAATCAGGGGAAGATCAATCGGATTCTGCTGTTTTGTCGCCGGGGCTTCAGCAATCGCGAACTGGACGGGATCCGGAGTGTTCGGTTCCTACCCGGCTTCATGGACGATTACCCGTACCGTGTGACCGCAACCTGGGCTGGCGCGTACGACAACGATGAGTTCCGGACGACCGCTTCTCAGGTAATAAGTACGACCCCGTTCATTACGGTTCGGCACTGGCGGAAGGGCCGCGGCGAAGTCAAGGAATTCCTGATCGAGGAGGTTCGCCGGGAGTGCCGGAATCACAACCTCCCGGAGCCGATCGCAGTCGAGGAAGCACGGCTGAACAGTCCGTTCGTTCCGGTCCGGTTCAGGCGCAATCGCAGGGATGATCCTCCTCGTCCCGGCTATGCGTTCCGAATTCGCTTTCCTGAACCGGTCAGAGTGCCCTTCAGCTTGGGCTACGGGTGTCATTTCGGTCTCGGCCAGTTCGACCGCGAGGACTGACCATGCGCACCTCGTACCTCGTCTGCTACGACATCGCGGATGAGAAGCGCCTCCGCAAGGTCTTCAAGACCATGCGCGGGTTCGGAGACCATCTGCAATTTTCCGTCTTCGAGTGCCAGTTCACGCCGTCGGACCTCGTCCGGTGCAGGGCGGAACTGGATGCCATAATCAATCACAATGAGGACCAGGTGCTGTTCGTCAACTTAGGTCCGGCCGAGGGGCGCGGTGACCGCGTGATCACCGCGCTCGGTAAGCCGTACACCTGCCTGGACGCCTCCTGCATAGTGGTGTGACTATGAGCGCGCTCCCCCAGGTAGCCAGGGAGCCGGAATCCGGGCTGCCTGACTATCTTCCCGCCCGAATGGTGAACGAGTACACCTACTGTCCGCGCCTGTTCTACTACGAGTGGGTGGAGGGTCTGTTCCGCGAAAACGCGGATACGCTCGAAGGCAAGTTCCAGCACAGCCGCGTCGACAACGGCACTGGCGCGCTGCCCGCATCCGCCGAGGATGAGCGCATCCATGCGCGATCCGTAACGCTGTCGAGCGAACGGCTGCGGGCGATCGCGAAAATGGACCTGGTGGAACTGGACGGCGGCACCGCCACTCCCGTGGATTACAAACACGGCCGGCCGCGGGAGACGGAGAACGGTATAGAGCCGTGGCCGGCAGACCGGGTGCAGATAGCCGTGCAGGGCCTGATTCTGCGCGATAACGGGTACAGGTGCGACGAGGGCGTGATCTACTTCGTCGCGACGCGCCAGCGGGTGCGCGTTCCGCTCAACGATGAGGTCATCGCCGAGGCTGAAGCTGCCGTTCGCGGCGCGTGGGCCACTGCGGCGGGCACGATACCTCCGCCGCTCGAGGACTCGCCGAAGTGCCCCGGCTGTTCGCTGGTGGGGATCTGCCTTCCAGACGAAACGGCGCTGCTGGAAACGGAACCCGTGGCGGATGGCGGGCCCGTTCAACTGAGTCTGTTCGGAACGCCTCAGATTCGAAAGCCACCGGGCCGGGCGGTGAGGCAGCTCCTGGCTCCGCGGTCGGACAAGCGCCCGGTATACCTGAATACACAGGGACTGCGCGTGGGCAAGTCCGGCGAGGTGCTCGTGGTCAAAGAGAAGGACCAGGTGAAGCAGGAGATCCGCGTGGGCGAGATCTGCCAGTTGAACCTGATGGGCAACGTCCAGCTTTCCACACAGGCCGTGCAGACGCTGTGCGAGGCCGGGGTGCCCATATGTTACTTCTCGATGGGGGGCTGGTTTTACGGAATTACGACGGGCTTGAACGCCAAGAACGTGTTCACGCGGCAGGCTCAGTTCAGGCTCGCAGCGGACGAGGGCTTTTCCTTGTCGTTGGCGCGGAAGCTGGTCGCCGGCAAGGTCCGGAACCAGCGCACGATGCTCCAGAGGAATCATGTCGAGCCGCCGGCAGACGCGCTGCTCGGGCTGAAGCAGATGGCGGAGGCGGCGGAGCGGGCCCGCGACATGCAGGAGCTGCTGGGGATCGAGGGCAACGCGGCGCGTATTTACTTCGCACACTTCGACGGGATGCTGAAAGCGGGCGAGGACGGCGAGACATCGGAATTCACGCTGGATTTCGAGGGAAGGAACCGGCGGCCGCCGCGGGACCCGGTTAACGCCCTGCTCTCACTCGCATACAGCATGTTGACGAAGGATTACACGATTGCGTGCCAGGCGGTAGGACTGGATCCGTACCTGGGGTTCTATCACCAGCCGAGATTCGGAAGGCCAGCGCTCGCACTGGATCTTATGGAACCGTTCCGGCCGCTGGTGGGCGATTCGGCGGTGCTGACGGCAATCAACACGCGTATGGTCACAGCACGGGACTTCGTGCGGGCTGGTGATGCCGTGGCGCTGACGCCGGGCGGCCGGAAAGCGTTCTTCAGGGCGTACGAGGCTAGAATGGATACGCTGGTGACGCACCCGATATTCGAGTACAGGGTGAGTTACCGGAGGCTGCTGGAGATACAGGCGCGGTTGCTCGCGCGCTTGCTGGATGGGGAAATACATGAGTACCCGGTATTTATGACACGATGATGGCTTCGAGCGGCGAGGTGGTAATCGGAGTGCAGGGACCGCTCGCGCGCTGTAAGTGTGCGGAGTCAAACGAGATACGGCGAGCGCTGTTGCCTGGAAGGGCGCGCGGAACCGCCGGAGGCGGAGCCGCTCGCAACAGCGGCCATAGGTATTTGAAAATCGAATATGATAGAGGGGCGGCTATTTCCGCGATCAGATGATCGCGGCCCCATTGAAGCTCGAATCTGACGAGCCGCGCGACGGTGGGGTTAACCTATTTCCGCGATCAGATGATCGCGGCCCCATTGAAGCATGCTGATGGGCTCGGGTCTGCGCGGCGGTTCGCTGGATTTCCGCGATCAGATGATCGCGGCCCCATTGAAGCAGTAAGTGCTCGAGATATCGGTAGGGCCCCGCTTCCATTTCCGCGATCAGATGATCGCGGCCCCATTGAAGCGTAATCCGGGGCAGGTGTTCTCTTGTCTGCGGCCATCATTTCCGCGATCAGATGATCGCGGCCCCATTGAAGCTCATAAACGGGGCGCACGCCGGCCGGAAGCTCTTGATTTGCGCGATCAGATGATCGCGGCCCCATTGAAGCGATTCCCGATTGGCGCGTTCAGAGCGGCGGCGCAAGATTTCCGCGATCAGATGATCGCGGCCCCATTGAAGCTGGTAATGCCCGATCAGCAACACGCTCGGCTTCTCACATTTCCGCGATCAGATGATCGCGGCCCCATTGAAGCACTCTCTGCTCGGTATCGGCGGGTTTGGGCTTGATTTCCGCGATCAGATGATCGCGGCCCCATTGAAGCGGGTTTGCGAACTGGACCGGGCCCTCGCACGCGACCGCGATTTCCGCGATCAGATGATCGCGGCCCCATTGAAGCGACCTCATCAAAGGGAGAGCGGAAAGTGGAAATATATTTCCGCGATCAGATGATCGCGGCCCCATTGAAGCTCGTCTATCGAGGGCGCACGCAAGCGCGACGGATTTCCGCGATCAGATGATCGCGGCCCCATTGAAGCAATATGAACCCCTGCTACTCTAGCTGGGGTTCAGGCGATTTCCGCGATCAGATGAACGCGGCCCCATTGAAG
>JBLNBX010000106.1:0-3101 GCA_050260275.1 bacterium | reverse complement strand
CCGTCCTCGGGCGCCTCCGGGCAGAGTCTCGGTTCGCACAACTGATCGCGCCGGAGCCCCCAATACACGAGGTACCGGAGAGAGGGCTTCTCCGGCCACTCGCCCGCTAAAAATTTGCGTCTTTGTCCTCCTGAAACCCGGCGTCGAGCGCGTCGATGGCTGCTTTGACCGCAACCGCCTGATGAATCAGCGGCGGCTCGCCGCTGTATCCCTCCGTGGCCTGCACAAGCCGCCTGTAAAGCTCGCCGGCCACTTTGAGGTTAAGCGTGAGTTCCTGCTTGTTGAAGGGGAGATCGAGGATTCGCGCGAAGCCGCGCCGGTACTCGAACACGTCCTTCGCGGAGGGCATCCGCAGCAGATGCGTCGTCGTGGCGCCCAGTACGCGGGTGATGATCCGGAACGAGTCGCCGGTCGGGACCACGTCGTCCACTTCGCACTGGCTCAACTGCTCGATGAGCTTCGCCGCTTCGAAAGGATCGACGTCGACCGTTTCCTCGTCGGGAACCCGAATCTTCGCAAGCAGAGCGGCGTCCACTTCTTCGGCGTTCGGGATGACGGTTTCGGAGACGTTGCGGCCGAGGTTCTTGATGATGATCTTCCGGCGCCGCTGGCGCTCGGCCCACTCGTCGTCCGAGGGGAATCGGACCCGGACGGTTTTCGTGCCGGCCGGGGTCCGGAGATTCATAACGACGGTTCGCGTCGCATCGAAAACGGTAGTCTCTTCCATCCGGTCCCTTTCTACTGGCAGATGCCGTCCACGTTGCACTTCGCGACGGCCGAGATGACGCCATTGGTGGGGTGGTACATCGGCAGGCAATCGACGGCGACCATAAGGATGCCGTCCGTCTCGCCGATTTCCACCGTCGAGAACGCGACCTGTTCCCACGTGATGTCGAGCGAGTTGTTCGTGTCGAACTGGAGGTGGATCACCGCCGTGCCGGTCGTCTGGTTCTTGAGCTTCGTGTATTCCGTAGAACCCTGCTCGAAGCGCGCCACGAACCGGAGGTTTCCCTGCCGGTTCCCGAACTCCAGCCGGCCGCGAATCGCGCCGGAACCGCCGTCGCCCGCCGACTGGAAACCGGAGCCGGGATAGAAACCGGCGTCCATCCGGATGTTGTTCTTCCACCCGGTTTCGAGCGAGACGATGTTCTTGTTCGTCACGTAGTCCACGCCGTTGACCGACAGCGTGAGCGACGCCGACGGCAGGAGCTTCTCAGGCGTAGCAGCGGGCATGATGATGCCGGTCTCCGAGTCGACCACCTTGCCGGAGCCGACGAACTCAATCGTGATCCTTGAGTTCGCGCGGCCCGGCCCGGAGCCGATGGAGATCTGCCAGGATTCGACTGCGCAGCCAACCGCCAGTCGGTCAAGCACGACGCCGGCGCCCGGCCGGATCTGCTCGCAGAAGGAAAAGTACGGGAGTTCCGCTGCATCGCCATTCGCCGGCAACAGTGGCGTGCAGGTATAGGTAAAGTTCGGAAGGCTGCCCGATTTGACGACCTTGCCCAAGCCGAACGCCATTGCCCAAGCCGCGATCTCCGCGCCGAGGTACTTTTCGAGCGTGCCGCCGACGTCCCAAGCCGTCTTGAAGTTTGCGGTCGGAAACTCGTGACCCTTGCCGAACTCCTCCGCGTCGTTCTCCGTCGCCAAGCGCGGATTCGCGAGCGCGGCGTTGAGCTTCGAGAACCGCCACAGCGCCGCCGAACTCTGAGGCGTCGCGATATCGGTTTGCTTGCCCTTACCGAAGGCGATCAGAACTTCCTGAAGCCTAGTCGTGGACATCGGCCATCACCTCCTCATTCGTCGCGGGCGGCTCGCACTGGCTCCAGCCAGCGACCATGAGCGGCACCAGGACATCGGGCGTCGCGTCAACCTCCTTCGGCTCGCCCGCGCCGAAGGGCGGCTTAAGCCAAACCTTGTCCATCACTCGTCTCCAATTTCGGTGAAAGTAATCGGAACCTCGAAGTAGTCCACGCCCTCCGCGTCGGTCTGCCGCTGAATGAGCGGCAGGTCCATCGGGTGGCAGGAGCCATGAACGGTTGCGTTCAGCATCGGCACTGCCGAGCCGGCCGGAACGCCCTTCGTGATCAGGCGGAACAGCTTGTAGTAGGCAGTCGTCGGATGGCCATCGAACATCTCGCGTGCCCGCAGATAAAGCGTGACCTGATGTTTCCAGACATCCACGCCGCCGAAAGAGCCAGGCGACGTACCCACCCACACTGCCATCACGGATGGCGCGGGCATCTGATGGATCGCGTGAGCCAGGCTCACGCGCTTCGGGTAGTGGTCGTGGTACGCGAAGATCCGCTCCGGATCGCCGTCCATCTCCGCGATCAGCTCCGGAATGTTGCGGAGCATCGCCACGAGGTTGTCTACAAGTTGAGAAGGATCGATCATCGCTGTCTACCGCCGAGGGCGCGCTCCAGAGTCAGGCGCGGGACCATTTCCGCCACCACGCGCCTCGCGGCCTCGGTCACGGCCTTCTGGTTCTTCGGGGAGAACACGACCCAGGGCTCGATCTTCTGGTTGATCCACGCCTTGATCCGGTCCTTCCGGGTAGAGTTGCCCGCCTTTGCGCTTCTCTCGCTCACGGTCCGGACAAGGAAATTCCGGAGCATATTCCCGGTGAGCGTGAGGTTTCGGCGGTTGCCCTTGCCGAGCCTTGTCTTCCGGATCGCGTATCGCTTGGTGAGCGGCTTGGCCGGCGAGTCGTTCGGCCCGAGCGCGGCGCCCACACGGTTCTTGACCGCCGCTACGCCGACGTTGCCGATCTTGAACATCTGGTGCTGCTTGAAGTTCAGCCGGTCAAGCCGGATCTGTTTCTTGTGATAGATGCGGACAGAAGCCATGCCTCATCCCTGCCGCAGACGAAGGAGGAGACCGCCGCCGTGGTCGGCCTCGATGTCGAAGACCTTGTAGGCCACTCCGTCCACGGCGACCTCGTCGCCCCGCTCGGGCGGTGCGGCAAGATCCGAAGCGCGGAGAAACACCACGGCGTAGATTCCGGGCGCGTTGTCCTCAGCTTCGCGCGTGGCTTCGAAGATCGCGCGGACGGCGGCTTGCCCGCCAGCCTGCGGCAGATAGGTGACCTCCCTGCCGAA
>JBLNBX010000105.1:0-15989 GCA_050260275.1 bacterium | reverse complement strand
TGATGGCCTGGTCCAATCCGAGTCCTGCCTCCATGCAGACCACGAGCAGGTCGAGGGCGTCGGGCAGGGAGAGCCGGAGCGCCTCCTGCCTCCGCGAGATGAGGCGCTCGACGATGAAGTTCGGCAGGAAGAAACCGCCAGCGGTGAGTCCAACCAGGATGGCGATGCCTCCGACCGGGTTTGCTATATACGGCCGAATCAACAGGCCGACGCCGAATCCGACGATCGCCAGAATGATCTTGAAACCGTAGTAAGTGGTGATAGCCCGGTCCGATCGGTATCCAGCCGCGATGAGGTAACGCCGCGCGAGCCTGGTGTCCTGTGGCGAGATGGGCACCTTCTCACCGATCCGGTGCACTATCTTCACCACCATCTTGCCGGGGCTGGCGTGAGGGGCTGCGACCGGCGCGACGGCGGCCGGCTCCGTGATGGTCTCCCCGAGACGCTGCCTGATGCGGGCGGGCTTAACGTAGCTTAGGTAGCCCCAGATGGCTATCAAACCCGCCAACAGAACGAAGAAGCCTATTGCGAGGGCGATATCCATGGCTACACCTTGATGTCGATGATCTTCCTGATGCAGATGTGTCCGAGCACGATGCCCACGATCGCGCCGAAAATTAGCCAGCGCCCATCCGGATCTTCCGCCATGCCCTTGAGATAGCTCGGCGAAACCACCGTGAGGCCCATCATAAGCACCACTGGCATGAGCGTCAGGATCGTGCCGGTTATCCGGCCGTGCGCGCTGGCCGCCTGCACCTGTCCCTTCACCTTGAACCGCTCCCGGATCACGACCGCGAGCTTGGTGAGAATCTCCGCCAGGTTGCCGCCGGTCTCGCGCTGGAGCAGCACCGCGGACACGAAGAACTTCGTGTCGATCAGCGGAACGCGCTCCGTCAGGTTATGCAGGGCTGTCTCAATCGGGAGGCCGAGGTTATGCTCGTTGAATACCTTGCGGAACTCCTCTCCGAGGGGAGGGGGAGTCTCATCCGACAGCATCTCTATACTGATTGAGAAAGCATGGCCGGCGCGCATGGCGCGGGCGAGAAAATCCAGCGCCTCCGGGAACTGCTGTTCGAATGTGCGCAGCCGTTTGGTCCTTGCCCGCCGCATCCGCGCGTAGGGCAGCAGTGCGAACAAGACCGCGCCACCGGCCGTGCTGAACCAGGTGTAACCCATCACCGACAGCTTCCAGCCGATCAGAGCGCCGGGAATTGCCGCTATGAGCATCTGTCCCAGCAGCGCCTGGAGGCTCATGCCGAGCGCGGATTGCTGGAGTTCCCGCTCCATCTTCCGGACGATGTTGAACCGGCTCAGGACCTGAACCAGCAGCGGCGGTTTCTCCTCGCCGTCCTCGCGCAAAATCGTCGTTTCGACGCGCACATCCGCGCGGTCTCCACGGCCAAGCACCGCCTCCAGACGTTTCTTGTGCCGCTCGGCGAAGTACTGCTGCCCGGCACGCATGGTTAGCAGCGCGAGGCCGAAGATGACCACAAACATCAGCACGAGCAGCAATTGCATGGCTACTGGATCTCCACCATCGTCTGAAAGATCTGGGCGGGCAACACGATGCCCGCGGCCCTCAAGCGCTCGGCGAACTTCGGCCGGATTCCGGTCGGCTTGAATCGTCCGGTTACGCGGCCCTGCTCGCTGATGCCGGTCTTTTCGAACACAAAGATGTCCTGCGTTGTTATCTGGTCGCCTTCCATGCCGACGACCTCGGTAATGTGCGTGAGGCGCCGCGCGCCGTCGCTGAAGCGCGCGATCTGAACGATGAGGTCGACCGCGGAGGAGACCTGCTGCCGGATGGAGCGCATGCCCATGTTCGCGTTCGCCATGCCGACCATCACCTCAAGGCGGCCCAGCCCATCGCGTGGCGAGTTGGCGTGGATGGTGGTAAGCGAGCCGTCGTGGCCAGTGTTCATGGCCTGGAGCATGTCCAGCGCCTCCTCACCGCGAACCTCGCCCACTACTATGCGGTCCGGCCGCATACGGAGGGCGTTGATCACGAGCTGGCGGATGCGTATCGCGCCCTGGCCTTCGATGTTGGCCGGACGGCTCTCCATGCGGGCCACGTGCGTCTGCCGCAGTTGGAGTTCGGCCGCATCCTCGATGGTGACGATACGCTCGTCCTCGGGGATGTAGCCCGAGAGCACGTTCAGAAGAGTCGTCTTGCCCGCACCGGTTCCGCCGGAGATCACGATGTTCAGTCGCGCCTTGACGCAGGACTGGAGCACCTGGAGCATCCCTTCCGTGAGCGTAAGGTTGCGAACCAGTTCCTCCGCCTGGATGGGGTCTCGCCGGAACCGGCGTATCGAAAGCAGCGGGCCATCGATCGCCACGGGCGGAATCACCGCATTCACGCGCGAGCCGTCGGGAAGCCTTGCATCCACAAGCGGTGTCGATTCGTCGACGCGCCGGCCCACGCGGGAAACGATCTTCTCGATGATCCGCAGCAGGTGGGCGTTATCCTTGAACTCCACCGGCGTCCGTTGCAGTTTGCCGCCGCGCTCGACGTAAACCAGCTTCGGGGTGGTGACGAGAATATCCGATATGGTCGGGTCCTGCAGCAGCGGCTCGAGCGGTCCCAGGCCGAATACCTCGTTGAGAACTTCTTCGGTGACGCGCTCCTTTTCCACGCGGCTGAGCGGCGTCGTCTCCTCTTCCACCAGCTTGCTGACGGCGGTGCGTACCTCGCTGCGGACGCGCTCGCCCCCTATTGTGGACAGCGCCTCGAGGTTGATGCGCTCAAGCAGCTTCCGGTGAAGCGAAAACTTCAGTTCCTGGTATTCGGGAGCGAGGGCTTGCGCTCCGAACAGCCGGTTCACCCAGGCGGCATCGCCTGTGGTCCGGTTCGTGAGTCCCAAATCGGTAATCATGTTGTCTCAACTCAGAACTGAAACAGCGAAAGAGCGGACTTCTGCTTTACTCTCTCCTTGGGCTGCACTCCGGTTATCTTGTACGCCAACTGCCCGAACTGCCTCGCCAGCTCGCTGGTGGGCGGCAGCAGGCTGCCGTCCGTGTACGCCTGAAAGAGCGCCGCGTAGTCGTTGGGCAGCGTCTCGTAGACCGGCAGGCCGAGGGCCTTCTGCACCTCGCTGGACGTAATGTCCGGGCGCTTGGGCGCCTGATTCAGGACCAGCCGCAGTTGGTTCCGCCCGAATCCCGCGTCCAGCAGCGTGTGGATCACCTGCTTTGCCTGATGCAGCGCCGGAAGATCGAACATGGAGATAAGGAAGATCTCGTCGACCTCATCCAGTACGCCGAGCGTCAGCGGGCTCAGGCTGCGCCCCAGGTCCACGACTACGTGCTGGTAATTGGCGCGCAGGAACTGCAGCACCATCCGGAAGGGCTCCGGCGGCAGCGTTTCCCTGACAGAACCGACCGGCGGGGCCTTGATGATATCCAGCTTGCTGCCGTTGGAGTTCGAAACGAGAGCGCTCCAATAGCTGGCGTCAAGCCGGTGTACATTCCGGGCGGCATCGAGCATCGAATAAGCGCCCTTCGCCTTCATCAGGAAGGCGATCATGCCGCTCTCCATATCCATATCGGCGAGCAGCACGTCCTCACCCGTCGAGCGCTCGATCTCCGCGGCAACGTGACAGGCTATCGTGGTGGCGCCGCAGCCGCCCTTGACCGACAAGAAAGCGAAGACGCGCCCGCGCTGGCGTGACGTGGATGTCCGGCGCTCGGACGCAAGCCGCTCGATGGCTTTACGAAGCCCATCCGCGACAGGCGGGTACAGGTATTCGCTTGCGCCCGCCCGCATCGCCGACAGGATCGCCTCCGGCGACGCTTGGTCGTTCAAAACGATGATAACCGGTGCATTGGGCGCGGCCTTGATCGTCCTCAAGGCCTCCTCTAACCTGTCACCCAGCCCAGTGATGTCTATAAAAAGGACATCGAGAGCGAGCGATTCGAGGCGCGCGGCAATCCCTCGGACGTCAGTGGCGTTGCGCTCGTTCAGTGCAACACGCACCGGCGTGCCTTCGAGGGCTTGCTGGACCTCTTCCCAGAGCGCCTCGTTCTCGATGACCAGACCAGTCCTAAGCCATAGCATCTGGTTTGCCTATCTGGCCTGCGCCGCCGAGTCCCCGCCTCCTCCGGCCGCTGCGGGCGCCGCCGCTGGGGCGGCCTGCACCGGCATCTGAAGCGGCACGAGCTGAAGCGTCGGGATCTGCGGCGTGGCCGGCTTGTCCTTCATCTGCTCCTGCAATTGATCGAGCTGTTGATACGGAACTGCATCTAGAGGAGGCGTCACGGGAACCGGTCCGGTCACCTCTATACCAGGCGTCCGCGGAGGCGCCGGGGAAGCGCCTTCGACGAACGGCTCCGGAAACACAACTGCCGGGGGCGTCTGTTCCTTCGGGATCGGCCTTACGATCTCAGGCGTGACCACTACCAGCAGTTCTGTGTTCGATTTATTAGCCGCCTTGGACTGGAAGATCTTGCCTATCAGCGGGATGTCGCCCAAACCTGGTATCTTGCTCCAGCTATCAAGCACCTGATTGTTAAGCAGGCCGGCTATCGCGAAGCTCTGCCCCGACTCCAGTTCAACCTCGGTATCGACGCGGCGCGTAGCGAGCGCCGGGACCGTGAAACCCGAGATCGTCACGGCATTGGAGAAGTCGAGTGAGCTCACTTCCGGCGTAAGCTTCAACCGGATGGTCCCCCGCGGCGTGATGTACGGAGTGAAATTGAGCTTGATGCCGAACTCCCGCCACTGAATCGTAACCGCGCCTCCGCCTGAGATGCCCGATTGCACCACCGGCACGGGGAACTCGCCGCCGGCCAGCATGTTCGCAGGCCGCCCGTTCATGGCAAGGAGATTCGGTTCGGCCAGCATCTCGAGGAGCCGCCTGGCCTGCAGCGCGCGAATAGTCGCTCCGAGGTTCAGGTCGGGCCGGAAGAGGAAGATGTTCAGCAGGTCAGTGAAGGTTGCCTGGACCCGGTTGTCCTGCATACTCATGTTTGGAGCGGAGAACTGCTGCGTCGTGGTGCGGCCGATCGGGTTCGTCGCGCCCAGGCTGAAGATATTCGCTCCCAGTTCCTGGGTTGCGTTGCGGTCGACGTTGGCGAACCGCACCTGCAGCAACACCTGCTGTTCTACCGGGGGAACCTTCACGTTCAGCAGGTTTACCGGCTTCCCAAGGGCCGCGGCAAGCGTCAGCGCGCGGTTGGCCGCCGTCATGTCGGAAACCGTGCCGCTCACGAAGACCGTGCCGTCCTCGACCGCGAGCGACACATCCTGGCCGGGCATCTCCTTGCGGATTTGCTCGCGCACGGCCTCGAGCTTCGTTGTGCTGGCGCGCACCTGCAGATCGAACAGCAGGCGATTGCCGCCCTGTTGCCACACTATTAGGCTGGTCTCGCCCGGCGCCTTGCCGTTGATGAGCACCTCGCGCGGGCTGACTGCAACCGCCTCGGCTATTCTGGCGTCGCCCACCGCGATCCTTTGTATCTGTACGGGGCTCTCCACCACCAGCGACTTACCCGCGGTAACAACCAGATCGCGGGCTTCGCCCTCGGCCGCCTGTAACGTGACCTGACGGGCGAAGCACAGCAGCAACAACCAGCAGAACGCCATCGCTGCGCCTCGACTTCGTTTGATAGCTCGCACGGGTATTAGTCCTCCGGAGTTCCCTCGAATTTCGATTCGGTTCGTTTACCGCCTTGAAAGACTTCAACAACAACGGGTTCTGGCTTCGGCTTGGGCTCCGGTTTCGGGGCTGCCGCCGCCCTCACGGGCCGCGGCCGCGGCGCTTCGGGTTGCTTGAAAGCGGTCCCGGTGAAGAGGTTCGCCACGGCTGTTCCGGTTGTCTTTGCTATCTCAGTGTCGAGCGGGTTCCGCAAGACCAACTGGATCTTAGTCTCGGTGCTGGCCAGGCTGAGAATCTCGGCCTGCTCGGGCGTAACGAGCAGGTTAACCACGGGGACAGAGATGGGCTTTCCCGCGGAGTCTTTCTGGATATTCTGTCCGGCCGAAAGGACTTCGATATTCTGCAACAGGGTCTTCGAAACCGTCCCGACGGCTTTGGATCCGTTTGGCGGATCGCCGGCTATGAGGACGTCCACCCTCATGCCTGGGGTCACGAATCCCGCGAGGCCGATGATCTCGTTCACGCGCACGGCGACGGCGCGCATGCCAGGCGGGATTGTGGCGGCAAGGCCTCCACCGGCGCCCTTGGGCGCGAGCCGCGCATCCAGCACGGGTTCACCTGTGTATACGGATGACACGACCCCGCGGCCGATGGCGTCCGACAGCACGGTCAGCGCGCCTTTCGGAACCGTTCCGGTCCAGCCGACGAGCTTGACGTCCGGCTCGCGGATCAGCGTGCCGATCTCGAGGTCGCGCGCGGCGACTACCAGCATCGCCGTCGGCTTTGGAGGCTGCGCTTTGGCGCGCCCCGAAACCAATCTATAGAAGACCAGCGTCGCGGCGCCCGCTATGAGGATCGCCGCCGCGACCAATGTGATTAGCCGTTTGTCCATGGAACGCCTCTATCCGACCGGCAGTAGTACTTATGGAACTATCTAACAGAGCGCGATAAAAAGCGGGGCACGCCGGGAAGCGCGCCCCGCCCCATCCTGCTGTTACTATGGAACGCTGCTTGCCGCTTGCTCCAACTGTGTTTGAGCGGAGGTCCAGATGGTCTCGATGCTGTTGCTCGCGCTCATCAGGATCGCGGCCGCAGCAAGCGCCACGAAGGCCAGCAGGAGGGTGTATTCCACCAGGTCCTGGCCTTCTTCTTCACGGAAGAAATTACGGAGCGTATTCATTGAGTTTTCCTCGCGCAATGGGCGACCCCAGAGGTCACCCCTCTTTTAACACCGACTGGTGGCCTCGCAGCCACCCTCCATTCCGCCGCGCAGTGCGGCGAAAACCTCGCGACGCCCGCGGCTTTGCGCCCCGGCGCCGGAACCTAAAACAAAACCTGATGCCCGCGTGGCAGGCCGCGTACGCAGCCATTCGCGCACACAATCCACCTACATCAACGCGCAATTCGCCTGGCGCGGCGCTCGCCTCGACACGCTGTGCCGGAAACTCATCTGGCTGATCTGAAGCGCTACCCGCGGCGGACCGCCGTTCTCGGCCATAACCCTCGTCACCACCGCCTCACAGTGCATACAGCGCTGTCCAAACGAACGGTGCGCCGGCAACTCGATATCCAAGGTCAATAGATCTCCGGGGGTGGGCAGGGTGGCTCTTCCAGGTTCGCCTTCCCAGATAAGGAGCGCTCCACTGCGGCTTACGTTTTCTGTCTGACCAAGAAAAACACGCGAGTTATTGCCCCTCAGAACAGCGTGGCACCGCAGCCTGACCTCGATCCGGGGATCCGCGCGCCTGTCCATGGTGACCTGTTGTAGAGATACACCCTAAGGCTAGATGCGGGCAAGACCGAAAAAGGTTACGGTAATCCACTGTCCGAGGTTAACGTTAACCTTTTGGAGGAATAAGTGGCAATAACTGTAACGCTTGAGTCGTCAGCTCCCGAAGACCCCGGTCGGGTACCTGGTAGGAGTATGCCGCCAGCCTGAGCCAGTACGTTCTATGAGTACTATGGGAGTATCTAGGTCAGTACTAACCGCATCGGAGGGTAAACTGAAAGTCCTGGTATGGGGTGATAGAAATGCGCGTCTGGTACTAGTCAAAATAGCGCACCTTCCCCTTTTATTTGCCCTTTTCCTGTCAATTTTGCCTTGATGCTTAATTCTGGCGGAAAAAACATTGACCACGGCACTCGTTCTTGTCGCATAATTGGAACACTCTCGGGAGTGGATACCCCACATGGCCTGCGTGCTACTGTTAACCGACGAACCGGTGCTTGCCGCCGGGTTTACTTCAGTACTATCCTCAGCGCCTGGGTTGGAGAACGTCGCGGTCTGCGGCTCCCCTTCGGAACTGGCCGCCGCCGTGCAAACGCACCGTCCGGATGTCCTGCTGATCGACCTCACGCCGAATGTTACGTTTGGTATGCTGACCCAGCTCCGCCGCGAGTATCCGTCTTGCCGCCTGGTCCTGTGGGTTCGCTCGATTTCCACCGAGCTTGCGTATCAGGCGATGGAGATGGGCGTGCGCGGTGTCCTGCGGAAGACGCTTTCTCCGGACTTGCTCGCCAAGTGCCTGAAAAAAGTGTCCGAGGGCGAGCTCTGGTTCGACAAGACCCTTACAGCCAGCTTCCTCTCGGCTAAGATGGTGACGCTGACGAAGAGGGAAAGCCAGTTGGTTGGGTTGCTCTCACAGGGGCTGAAGAACAAGGAAATCGCCTCGGCGCTCGCCATCTCCGAAGGCACCGTGAAGGTCTATCTCTCGCGGCTGTTCCAAAAGGTCGGCGTGAAGGACCGTTTCGAGTTGGCGCTGTACGGGCTGAGAAATTTGCAGAACGTCGGCGGCGACCCGGCAGCGGCCGAGCCCGCTCCGAACAAGCGGCCGCAGCAGTTGCACGGGCTGCGCTCGCTCGTTCTCGAGCGTTCGGACACGCGGGCGATGGAGCAGTTCCCGCTCTGGGCGACGCGCTCGTAAGCTGTGTCTGCTGAGGTAGTGACGCCGGGACGCTTCTTGGCCCGGCCTGGACCCGGTGTGGTTACCGTTGTGTGCGCGAATATGCCATGTCGGTCCTATTGTTTTCTTCCAATCCGGTAGGGTCCACGCCGTCGGACGAAGCCCGCGTCTTCACGCTGCTGGGGGCGGGCCAGCCCAGGTGGCGGGCGTTCACCGCCTCGGTTGTGCTCCATATCATCGTCATCGCGACCCTTCCCTCCGTATCACTGCACACAGCCAGGTTCGCCCCGGCAAAGCGCCTGCGCCGGAGCGACATAGTAATGAACACGCTTCGCATCCGCATACCGGAGCGTCTCTATCTGGCGGCATCGAGCCCCGCGCCGCAACCGCGGCCGCGATCGTCCGCGGCGCCGCGGCGGGTTCCGCGCCGGAATCCCGTTGCTGCGCCGAAACCCGAGCCTCCGAGGGCCGGAAGCGGCGGCGCGAGGCGCCGCTTCGAGCTTCCTCCGGCAATCCAGCGGGTTGCAAGCGAGCAGAGCCTTATACAGCCGACCCCCAACGTGCTCGAAGCGTCTGCGCTGAAACTGCCTGAGATGTTCTTTTGGTCGCCGGCTTCTCAGCGTCTGCCGGCCAAGCCGTTCGTCGAACCGGGCCACGCGACGCGGCCTGTTCAGGAGGTGAAGCTTAACGCCCCGCCCCGGATCGACGCCCCTGGACCGACAATTTCAGCCATTCCGCCTGCTGCCCTCAGCGAACAGGCGCTGCTGCTGCCGCCGCCCGCTTCCCTGCCGGTGCGCACGTCCGCGGAGGATGCGGGACCAGCGGGCGCGGTTACGATCGCTCCGGGCCCAGGCGATCCGACAAACGTGCTGGCGCTCTCCGCCGAGGGACTGCCCTTGCGTGAGTACGTTACCGTCCCACCTGGCGTGCAGATCGGCCACGCTACAGGCATTGGAGGAGGAACCCTGGCAGGCTCCGACGCTGGTTCTGGAAGGGGTTTCGGTGCAGGCACGGGTTCGGGAACTGGCTCAGGCGCCGGGACGGTGCAGGGCACAGGATCGGGCGAAGGCGCCGGGACGGCCGAAGGCGGCCTGGACGACTTCGGTTCCGCGGAGTTCTTAGCTGCGGTCGAGGCCACGCGCAAGGTTAACCCCTCGGACGGCATCTTCGACGTGGTGGTGCAGTCGTCCAGCCCGGAGGGATTCACGGCGAGCGCCGGGGTGCTGTCGGGCAAGCCGGTCTATTCCGTGTATCTGAAGGTGGGCGCCAAGCGCGACTGGATCCTACAATACTGCATACCGGCGGCAGACCAGGAGCGCCCGAAAGCCAGTGGAATGGTGGTCAGCCTGAGTTCGCCGAAGAAACTTTCCGCTCCGTTCCCGTTGGTTACCTACCGGCCGCCGGCGCGGCGTGCCACCACGCGCTATCTGACGCTGCACGGCTACATATCCGCCGAAGGCCGCTTCGAGGATCTGGGAGTCTTCGGCGTGCATGATCCATGGCACGCCGCCGCGGCGTTGGTCGCGTTGAAGCGCTGGGAATTCCGCCCCGCGACCGCCGATGGCAAGCCGTCCCGCGTTGAGATCCTGCTGGCGATTCCGCCGGAGTAGCAGCTATGTTAGAGAGACTGCACGCCGGCGCAATCTGCATCGCGATGATCGAGCGGTTGCGAGTGGCGCAGGATGGCCAAGGGGGAACCTCAAACGGTCACGAGGAAGGATGTGAGCATAGTTGACCCCACGGGGCGAAGCCATGAGCGTAATCCAGCCGGCATTTTGAAGCCATCCGTGGCCGCTGCAGTCCTGGTGACCATCGCAGCGCGCACATCCTCGCGCGCCGTTGACATCGATCTTTGGCATCAGATGGCCCTCGCTCGCGAGATCTTCACATCCGGGCGCATCCCAACGACGGACCCGTTCGCCTACACTTCGACGGTCACGCCTTTCGTCAACCACGAGTGGGGCGCCGGTGTCGTTGCATACGCGCTGGCGGTCTGGATTGGACCTGGCGCGGTGCTCGCCCTGCAGTACCTTCTTATCGCGGCTACAGCCGGCGTGTGCTATGCCTGCGCCAGAAAGCGGGGCGGCGGCATCATTGAGTGGGCGCCGCTGGCCGTGCCCGCCATCTTTCTTGCCGCTATCGGCTATCCGCCTGTGCGGGCCCAGGAATACACGTACCTTGCCGTAGCGTCGCTCATGTGGTGCCTGATGCGGGATGACGACGGCAGCCGCAAGTGGATCCTGCCGTGGCTGGCGGCGTTTCCGCTCTGGGCGAACCTGCACGGAGGCGCTACGGTCGCGTTTGTTCTGCTGGGCGCGCACTGGGCGGAGCGCGCGATCGTGCGCAAGCCGCACCTGCATCTCATCGGGATTTCAGGCGCGACGCTGGCGCTGCTCTTTGTAAACCCGTACGGCGCGGATTACCTGTACTGCCTGTGGCGTGCGCTGGCGCTGCCGCGAACCGGCATCACAGAGTGGCAGCCGGTTTGGGCGTATTCGACCCCCGTGTTCATCTGTTACATCGTCTGCATCGCTGCCGCGGCGTTCTGCCTGGTGGCTGCCGCATGGCGCCACCGCGGCGTGCCCTTCGGCGCCGCGATCGTTGTGACAACGGCGATTCTTGCGGCGATGCACGTGAAGCTCGTGCCGGTGTTTGCGATCGCCTTCATCTGTCTGGTGCCGGGCTGGTTGGCGGCAACCCCGGCGCCGCGGTTCACTTCGAGGCTCTACCGCGAGTGGGGCGACCTGCTCCCCATCCCGTGGCTGATCTGCCTTGTGCTCATGGTCTACTGCTGGGCAGCCAACTCGGGCGCGGGCCTGTGGCATCTCACCGTTCCGGGCCGCGACGGGATTGACTCGCGCCCGCCGTACCCAGTCGGGGCCGTCGATTATCTCCGCTCGCAGGAATTCACGGGCAACCTGATGACGACATTCGAGTACGGCGCTTACTGCACATGGAAGCTGTACCCGCGCGTCAAGGTCTCGCTCGACGGCCGGTACGAACTTGTGTACACGCAGCAACTGGTCGACAGGACGCAAGACTTCTACGCAGCCAAGCCGGGCTGGCAAACCATGCTCCGGGACTATGCGACGGACGTCACGCTCATACCGGCCAGAGCGAAAGTGGCTCGCGCAATGCCCGAATCCGGATGGGAGCGCGTGTACTCGGATTCCGAATACGAGCTGTGGGCACGGCCGGGACTGCAATTGCCGCACGTGCACCGGAGCGAGCCGCCGCCGGACGGCGTGTTCCCGTAGCCCGGGCACAGGTGGGCGCCGACGCGGCGTACAGTTCGGATAGTGGCCCGCAATGAGCCCGAACGCTGCCCCAACGCAAGTCGACTTGCGGTTGTCCGGATCGGCGATACTCCGTCAAGAATCCGGGTGGCTCAGTACACGATCCGGGCTGGCGTTCGCTTGCGCACCGTCCCCGGCCACAGACGATGGCGCGCCTGCTGACGCGGACCGAACCAGCACGAGGAGCAGCGGGAGCGCGAGCGCGAAGTCATAAGCATACATGCGCGGAGCTGCCAGCACACCGAGGGCGAGCGCTGCGAGTAGCGCGGTCTCAGCGTTGCGAAGGCGCCTCACCAGAAACGCCAACGCGCACGCAACCCCGAACAGCAGGATCAGACGCGAGCCATCGGCAGCCGGAATGCCGAGATGGAGCTGGTTTTCCAGCACGAAATCAATGTACAACCGGGGCCATGCCCACCCATACAACGCGAAACAGCCGGCAATGAGAACTGCTCCGCCGGCGAAAAATCCACCTGCGAGCCTCAAGGTCCGGTGCATGACGAAGAGCACGGGCAGCAAGAGGATCAAGTGCGGCTTCAGCCCGAGCAATGAGAGCGCTGCGCCCGCCAGAATCGGCCGGTGGGGCAGAGTCCTGAGGGCAACCGCGGTCGCGAGCAGGAACAGAGGCATGTCCTGGCCCTGCCTGAAACTCTGCAATAAAGGCGGAAAGAGTGCGGCGAGGATTGGCGCCCACGGCGAAGGCCAGATAAGCAGCGCAGCGATCATCAATGCCGCAAGATTGATTGCCTGCCACACCACGAAAGCCTCACGAGGCGTGAGCCACGCCAAGGGCCTCAGGAAGGTCGCGTAGACTGGCGGCCGTACAAAGGCCCATACCCCGTCCCGGGGCTCTGCGAAATCCTTCGTGATCCGTTGCGACTCCTCGAACGAGTACAGCCTGGCAGCATCGCCGGCCAGATGCGCTCCGGCCACCCATGCAGGCCAGTCTGGAGTCGGCGACGGCGCGAGAAACGCAGGAACAGATAGCGCTGACACGGCAACTAGCGACGCCAAAGCGTATCGAAAGCCGGCCAGTCTCACAGAGCGGACTCTATCACACGTCCAGGAAGAAGTGAACTGCGCTCGAGAGCCGCTACGCAGCCACCGGCTGACTCACGCGCGCGCGGCGTCGAGTGAGATCATGCCGTCGCGCGGCAGCACCGAGGTGCGCGCCACGAGATTCTCCGCCCTCGCCTGGTAGGCGGGCCCGAGTGCGAACGACGCGCTTGCCAGAAGCCAGATGAACCAGGAACCGGCCGACCACGGCCACGGGGCATACCCGTGCCAGCCGGCCCAGAGGCCCAGGTTACCGGCCGAAGTCAGTACGGCGCCGGCGGCAAACGCGGCCCAGCACCTCGCTACCAGTCCCCATCCCATCTCCGACAGGGCGCGGCGTATGAGCAGCGCCTGCGCCAGCAGGATGGCGATGAGCGGGTCCGTCGCAAGCCCCGCCACGCTGTAGATGGAGAGCCGCATGGAGCCGTCGCGCCAGGCATCGTGGGCCTGGATGAGCGCGAACACTCCCACGGCGGCCACGGCTATCCGGTCTCCGGTGGAGAGCCGGGCCAGCAGGCCCGACCGCGAGCAGGCACGCACCACAAATCCGAGCCCCGCGGCGAGAAGGGCATGCCGCACGGGACCGCCGGCAAGCAGCCCGATGCGCGACAACTCCGCGTGGACCGCCGCGCCTCCCAGCGCCTGCGGCAGCGTGGCCACAGAAGAGAAGACCTGCGTTAACACCTCACCTGCCAGGTGGCAGAACGCCGCCGCCACGAGCAGCGTCCAGGCGTGCCGCATCAGATCCCCGCGCGAGAACCGCCGGCGGACAGCCAGGGTAAGGTGCAGCTCGGCCGCGGCCAGCAAGATAAGCAGCAGCGCTCCCGGGTAGCGGAATGCCGCGTCGATCCACTCGTACCGGCCGGTGGCGAAGGCAACCATCGTGACCATCACGCAGCCAAGCAGTACGACTAACGTAACCAGCACGATCAGCCACGGCATCGGAATGCGGATGCGCCTCGCGGCCCGGTCACCCTCGGGCTTGCGCCCGAGAAACACCGAGGAGAGGTACCCCGCCAGACGGTTCAACCGGGCTGCGTCGGCGCCTGGGGCGGATGCGGCTCGGCTGCCGAAGTAGATTTCGAGTTGGCGGACGGCGGGCAGCGCCCGGTTGCGTTCCCTCATGGAGTCGAGCAGGCCGGCGAGGCCTTTCTCGAGCGCCTCGGGTGTGGCGAAATCCGCGGTGGCGGATTGTTCCTGGAAGGTTCTAAGGTCGCCGGCAATTCTCTCCGCCTCGGCGCGGCACTCGTCGCAGCGCTGGAAGTGGCGCAGCGCCCGCTTGCCGCGAATGCCGTAGGCCTCGCCGTCGATACAGGCCAGCAACTGCTGCGGGCTAAGGTGCATCGGGGACCTCCTTGGGCCGCCCTCTGAGGGCTTCCCGCGTGGACTCGTTTCCCGAAGCAAGCGCACGCCTGATCTTCGAGTGCGCGCGCGTAAGCATGGCGCCAACAGTGCCGGCGCTGATGTCCAGCACTTCGGCTATCTCCGCGTAGCTAAAACCCTCGGCACGGAGGCGCAGGCTCTCCAGTTCGCGCGCGCTAAGAAGCGAGGGAAGCATGTCCGTAACCTGGGCGAGTAACGCTTCCCGGTTGCCGGCCGCGGATTGCGCCGCGCGCCCGTGCGCCTCTTCGATACATACGTGCACGCGCGACCTGGACTGTTTCGCCACGTCCAGAAGATGGTTCCGCATCACGCGGAGAAGCCAGGCCCTGGGGCTGCGCACTTCCTCGCCGCTGCCGCGCAAAGCCACGTATCGCAGGAATGCCTCCTGCACCGCGTCCTGCGCCGTCTCCGCGGACTCCGTCATGAGCGCGGCATAGCGCAGCATGGATGCCGCGTGCTCGCCATAGAGCTCTATAACTTCGGCTTCGAGCGGATCGCCTTCGGGCGCGGGCGGAGTTGTTGCGCGGGCGCTCCCTGCGTCTGCATCCGATTCCCGCGAGGGCCGGCGGTTCCTGGCCACGAGGTACATGCTAATCGATACGCGGGGTAAATTCCTATATTGACTTTGGATTGTACCGAAGGCAGACGTAAGTATTTCGCGAGTTAGCTGCTGTCCACCTGCTTTTCTGAACTGATCGGTAAAGAAATTACCCTACTGGTTCGTCCTATATACACCCGAAAAGGAGCGCATGGAAGGGCGATACTCAGCACACGAACAGCAACAGCCCGACGCGGTGCGGGTCCCGCCGGGGCGGCGCGGCGCGATGCGAAGAACGATCCGGAAGGGCGCCGAGATGGTTGAATTCGGCCTGGTTCTGATTCCCATCCTCGGTTTCATCGGCCTGACGGTGGACATTGCGTGGGGCGTTTTTGCGCGTTGCACGCTGCAGCACGCGGTTCGCGAGGGTGCTCGCTTCGCGGTCACGGCGCGAACGCTGCCGGGCAAGTCGTATCACATCGAGTCCATCAAGGAAGTGGTTCAGCGGCAATCGCTCGGCCTGCTCGCCGGGGATCGCGCTAACAAGATCCACGTGCGGTTCTACAAGCCCGAGGACTTCAGCGATGCTGGCACCGGGCCGGGAGCGAACGCGGGCGGAAACCTGGTGGAGGTGTCGGTGGAGGACTTCTCTTGGGCGCCGCTGCTGCCCATATGGCGCAACGGCTCGCCGCTCAGGATGTCTGCGCGCTCGATAGACCGCATGGAGACGTTGCCACCCGGGGAGACGCTGCCCGCTCCGGTGGAGGAAATCCCATGAGGAAGCGCGAAGGCCACAAGCGCCGCACCGCTCCGAGGGGCGGATCGGCGATCGAGTTCGTGCTGCTATCTGTGTTCTGGGTGCCCCTGCTCACCGGCCTCCTGATCATCGGTACGGCAATGGTTCGCGCCATCGAGGCCGTGCAGGTGGTCCGCGATGCCGGGCACATGTACGCGCGCGGCGTGGACTTCGCGCTCGAAGGGAATCAGAGGCTCCTGGTGCGCCTAGGCGAGGACATGGGCCTCAAGGCCACAGGCGGCGACGGCGTCGTGATCCTGTCGAAGATCACTTACATCGGCCCGTTCCAGTGCAAGGCCGAGCAACTCGCTGACGATTCCGACCCGCCCAACCCTACCGCGGAGTGCAGGAACTACGGGCAATACGTTTTTGTGCAGCGCGTGGTGGTGGGCGATGCCGGCCTGCGAGCGAGCAACTTCG
>JBLNBX010000104.1:0-20449 GCA_050260275.1 bacterium | reverse complement strand
AGTTCATCCACGCACTGCTGGATGGCCAGCCGCACCTGCTGCTCCACTTTTTCGCGCTCTAGCCGCGCGGCCCTCTGGTTCGCTACCGCCTGCTCCACGAGGCCGCTGCGCTTGAAACCGTCAAAGACGGGCAAGGTGAAGTTCGCGCCAAAGCTCCACCGGACGAACTTCTTGTTGAACAGGTTCTCCGGGAGGCGCGACATGATTCCGTACTCGGTGTTGAAATCAGCCCGGAAACGGCTCTCTGCTTTCGCCAGATCAAGCTGGGCCGCGGCCGATTGCTCGGCGATTCTCAGACGCGCCAGCTCCGGCCGGTTGCGAATCGCGTCGCTCATCAGCGACTCCACGCTCAAATCGTCCCAGGCATCATCCCGGAACGTTCCGGCCACCTGCGTGGGCGTGTCCATCGGCCTCGCGAGGTAGTAGTTGAGCAGCGCGCGCGCCTGCCGGACGGCGTTCTCAGCCCGCACCACGTCTGGCTGGCCGTTGGCGACAGCCACCTCTGAACGCAGGACGTCCACTTCGGTGGCTACGCCATTCTGGTACAGCGTTCGCGCCATATCGGCGTGCTGGCGGCGCTGTTCCTGCGTCTCGAGGACGTTATCGCGGGCGCGTTCCGCCCACAGCAGCCCGTAGTAGGCCTTGACGACCTCGAGCGCAAGGTCCTGCTCCGCGCGGTCGATGTCGGCCAGCGAGCCCTCTGCTTCCACCGAGGCCAGCCGCAGCGCCGTGCCGATCCGCCCCGCAGTATACAGCGGCTGCGTGACGCCGATGCTGTACATGAAGATGTTCGAACCCACCGGGTCCATCACGTCGAGCAGTTCCTTCGGAAACTTGTCGAGGCTCGAGGAGTTGAGGAACGAGGGGTCGCGCATGCGCGAGGCGCCGCCGCTGATCGTCACCTGCGGCAGCGCTTGTGCCCGCACCTCGCGGACTTTGCCCTTGAGAACGTCAGCCGCGGCCTGGGCTTTCCCGATATCCGGATGGCGCTCCAGCGCGATCCGCACCGCCTCCTCAAGTGTTACCGTGTTGGATTCCTGGGCCCAGCCGCACACAGCGCCGGCGGACAGCAGAAAGATCGTAAAGCTGAGGCGTTTCATTCATTTACCCCTGATTCGGCCGCCGCTGCCGCGGGCGGGGCCGGGTACTCCGTAGTCATCTCGCGCAATCGGTTCAGGACCTTCTCTCGCAGCTCTCCGGACGGGTGCGGTACCCCGAACAGGCTGGACATCCAGATTCCGTCCGTAGCCAGGTGGATGATCATCGCCATGATCGGGTCCGTGCCGTCGTCCAGCAGCGCTTCCTCCATCCGCTTGGACGATTCCCTCACCGATTCGAGCAGGGCCGGGTTGGTAGCCACTGCGGCGATGAGGCAGGCTGCGACGCGTTCGACGCGGACTCGCATCTCATTGCATGGCTCTTTCGGAAAGCTGGTGTTTATCATCGCCCGCAACCGCCGCCCCACCGGATTCGGATCCAGCGCCTCCTGGCGCGCCACCTCGGCCTCGTAGTGCCGGTACAGCCGGTCGATCATGCCCCGGATGAGATCGTCCTTGCTCGGAAAGTGATAGAGCAGGCCGCCTTTGGAGATCTGGCACTCCTGCGCCACCGCGTCCAGCGTCAGGTGGGCAACTCCATCCCGGAGCACGATAGCTTCCGCGGCGTCGAGAATCCTATCCTTGGCTCCGCTCATGTCGGGAATGAACTCTGCCAAAGTGTACCGACTGGTCGGTACAGCAGTCAATAGAGTCTCTATCGTAGGCCTATACCGTCCAGCCGGTTCACTTTCGATATACGAAGGCGGTCTGCTCCCGGTTCGGGAAATTTTTGTAGCCGCATGCGCGGGTTGTTGCTACCCCCGAATCTGGGTGTAGTACTGCTCGTACTGGGGGATGATAAGCTCGGTACAGAAACGCGTTTCCGCAGTGTGGCGTGCGGCTGCGGCCATGGCGCGGAACCTATCCTCGTCCAGCAGTAACTCGCAGACGCGCTCAGCGTGCGCCTCGATGTCGCCGACCGCCTCGAGGTACCCGTCCACTCCTTCAGTCACCAACTCCGGGAGGCCGCCCACGCGGGTCGCCACAGGCGGCACGCCGCAGGCCATGCCCTCGAGCGCCACAAGGCCGAACGACTCCAGTTCGCTCGGCAGCAGCAGAACGTGAGCCAGCGGCAGAATGCGCTCGACGTGCGCCTGCTTCCCGAGAAACGTCACGTTCTTTTCCAGGCCCATCTCACAGGCGGCGTTCTCGGCCGGCCCCCGATCCGGACCGTCGCCGACCATCACTAGGTGCGCGGGGGTCCTCTTCAGGACCTCTTTCAATATCCGCAGGCAATCGATGACGCGCTTGACGGGCCGGAAATTGGAAACGTGGATCAGGCGCTTGACGCCGCGCGGCCCAAGGGTCTCATCTTTCGCACGGCCTGGAAAATCGGGCTGGTAGATCTCGCAGTTAACGAAGTTCTTGATGACGCGAATACCTCGGGTTATGCCAAAAAAGTCCTGTGTGCGCGCCCGCAGGTAGTCGCTTATCGCGGTTACTCCGTCGGATTGCTCGATCGAGAACTTCGTAATCGGAAAGTACGACCGGTCGCCGCCGACCAGCGTGATATCCGTGCCGTGCAGTGTCGTGATGAACGGCAGCCGCCGTCCGGAGCTCGCCATCATCTGCTGCGCGAGCAGCGCGGAGATGGAGTGCGGAATTGCGTAGTGGACGTGCAGCACGTCCAGCTTCTGGTGCAGCGCCACCTCCTGCATGCGCGAAGCGAGCGCGAGACAATAGGGCGGGTACTGAAACAGCGGGTAAGTAGTGACTTCGACCTCGTGGTAGTGTATGCGAGGAATGCCTGGATCCAGACGGATCGGGTTGGCGTAGGAGATGAAGTGCACCTCGTGGCCGCGATTGGCGAGCTCCAATCCCAGCTCGGTTGCGACAATGCCGCTGCCGCCGTACGTTGGATAGCAGGTTATCCCGATCCTCACACGCCCACTTTACCAAGGCCCTGCCGGCGAACGCCCCGGCACGAGGGTGTTTTGCATGCCTCTCCGCCGCCGGCATTCCGCGCGCCGGGCCTAGGCTCCCGAAAGCAGCTCCTTCACGATGCGCGCGGCCGCGGCCTTTCCCCCTTCGCCGATCTCTCCGGGAGGCCCGACGCAGCTCGGGCATCCCGCTTCGCAACCGCAGCCGGCGATGAGCGCGGCGGCGTGCTCCAGCAGTTTGCGGCGCAGGTTGAACAGAGGCGCGCTCTGGCCGGCTCCGCCGGGGTAGTAATCGAACAGGAACAGGTCCGGCTCGCTGGCCTTCAGGCCGTCCGTGGCGTCCTGGCCAAGTGAGCAGCCGAGGTCGCGCGGGTCGCACATCAGCAGGAACGCGCCGGTGGTGCGCAGCACGTTGCCGAGCCCGGTCAAACCGTTCTGCCGGGCTGTGGGCGTAAGTTCGGGCATGCGCGCCAGGAAGTCCTGCGGAAAATGCAGCCAGAACGCCGTGGTGTGCATCTCCTGCTCCGGCATCGACAGCGTCCCGGATCCCACGTTCTCCAGCGTGTAGAACTTCACCTTCTTGAAGCCCACGATCTGCCGGTTTACGCGGACCTCGCCGTGAACCGCGCGCGCCCCGCCCATGCCGGCGCTCTCAAACTCCTCGAGCGGCTTCACCTGCGTGTAGTCGATGGCGTCGGTAAAGTAATCGCAATCCACGCTGCGGACGTAGGCCTTGCGGTTTTCGTAGTCGAAGCGCTCCACCTGGAACTGCCGGGCCTCGTGGAGGTAAATGGCCTTTTCGTGCAGCGTTGTGAGGGCCGACGGGAAGTCGACTTCCGCGATCGCCTTCGGCTCGCCGGTCACGTCGACTACCACGAAGTTGTCGCTTGTGATCGAGCGCAGGCTGATAGCGTCGGCGGGATACGTATCTGACGTCCAGTGCCAGGCGCCGGCGGAGTAGTGCAGCGCTCCGAGATCCTTCAGGAACCCGCACAGCGAGGCCGTATCGTGATTGCCGAACTTCTCCCCGTCGCGGATGGGCAGTTCGAATGCCGCGCACTTCAGGTGATTGATGACGATCTCGAGATTGTCGGGATTGATGTACGCGTGCTCGGGTGAACTCGAGAAGAAATACTCCGGATGTTCGACCACGTACTGGTCCAGCGGCGCGCTCGAGGCAACCATCACAGCGGCCGCGGCGCCCTGCCTGCGCCCGGCGCGGCCGGCGCGCTGCCACGTGGATGCGATTGTGCCCGGATATCCGGCCATCACAACGGCATCGAGCGAGCCCACGTCGATGCCCAGTTCGAGCGCATTCGTCGCCACGACGCAGCGTATGCGCCCGTCCCTGAGTTCACCCTCTATCTCGCGCCGCTCGCGCGGCAGATAGCCGCCGCGGTAGCCGCGCACGGATCGCTCGCCCCGAGGGCCGGCGGCGTCCTTCATGTAGCGCGTCAGCACCTCGGTGGCCAGGCGGCTGTTCGCGAAGACGAGGGTCTGCAAATCGTGCTCGAGAAACTCCAGCGCCACCCGGCGCGCCTCGTGCAGATAGCTTCGCCTTATACCCAACTCGCGGTTGACAACCGGCGGGTTGTACAGAATGAAATACTTTTCGCCGGAAGGCGCGCCGTTCCGGTCCACCAGCTCGAACTTCTCGCCGGTGAGCGCTTCGGCCAGCTCGCGCGGGTTCGCGATCGTGGCTGAGCAGCAGATGAACTGAGGCGAACTACCGTAAAACTCGCAGATGCGCTTCAGCCGCCGCATGACGTTCGCCACGTGGCTGCCGTACACGCCGCGGCATGAGTGCAGCTCGTCGATGACCACATAGCGCAGGTTCTCGAACAGCTTGGCCCAGCGCGTGTGGTGCGGCAGGATGCCCGCGTGGAGCATATCCGGGTTCGTCAGGACGATGTTGGCGCGCTCGCGAATGGCCTTACGCGCGTCCTGCGGCGTATCGCCGTCGTAAGTGAAGGCGCGAAGCGCCCCGCCCGCGCCATCTATGGCGTGTTTCAGCTCGTCAAGCTGGTCCTCGGCGAGTGCCTTGGTCGGAAACAGGTACATGGCGCGCGCCTCTGGATCTTCGAGCAGGCGGTTCAGCACTGGCAGGTTGTAGCACAGCGTCTTCCCGCTCGCCGTCGGCGTGACCACGACGACGTTTGCGCCCTCCCGCACGCGCGTGAATGCCTCCGCTTGGTGGCTGTAGAGGCGGGCGATTCCCTGCTTTTCCAGCGCCGTCCGGAGCGCGGCGTGCACGCCTTCGGGGATATCCGCAAACTCGCCGGGGCGGGCGGGCTCGCGCCGGATGGCTCGAATTACCGATCCGGAGCGGCAGAGGTCCTCGAATCTGGCGATCGCGGCTTCGAGGCCGGCATCGCGGGCGGGCCCGAGCTGCGGCTGTGCGAGAAAAAGATCTCCCGTCATCGGCTTCGCTTTTTATTTGCCAGTATATACCGGGTTCCAGCCGAGAGGACGGGAATTCGCTGCTCGCGCCTGAGCGCCGCAGCTACTCTCGGGTGCGGACGAACTCGTAGCGCTCCAGCGTCGCGGCTACTTCGAACTGGTTCTCGTCCGATCCGGCCGGCTGCGTGCGAACCACCTTGCCGAGGCAACGCAGCCAGATTTGGGGGGCACTATCGGAGGGATGCAGTTCAATTGTATATTCGATGGCGTCACCTGCACTCACGCGCCCGTCGGAGCTGAAGTAAACGCCGCCTGAACTAAGGTTTCTCGTCGTTCCGCACGCGGAGCAGGCGCGCGTGCCGCTCCGAACGACACGGATCGGCAACTGCATTTCAAATCGCTTGGCCCTACGTTGTTCAACCACTGGCGGACTCGTATACCAACTCTACTGGCGCGTTCCGGAGAGGTCAATAGAACCGCCTATGATCCAACGCAATCGAGTTCTAGGACTTCTGTTCCAGTAGATGGGGAAATACTGGTGCGCTCGAGAAACACCGGAGCCGTCCGGAGCGTTTATTAGAATGTGGGTCGGGCTGCATGCGTCGTTTTCTGAAGATAGTCACCGGATTCAGTTTGATTGCCGTCGGTCTGCTATTGAGCATCCCGGGCGTCCCTGGCCCCGGGTTGCTGATTGCGATCGGGGGAGTCGCGCTGCTGGCCGATCACTTCCACTGGGCGCGGCGGCTGCTCGATTGGTGCAAAGCCAGAGTGGCGGATGCAAAGCAGAAGCTTGACCGTCGCGGCGCCGATAGCTGAGAGTACCTTTCCCGCCGTGAGACAATAGGGGATTGGCGCATTCCGCGCCGGCCCCGCTGATGCTCGACCGAATTACCGTACACGGCGCCCGGCAGCACAACCTTAAGAACCTCCACGTAGAGATTCCCCGCAACACGTTCACGGTCATCACGGGGTTGAGCGGCTCGGGCAAGTCCTCTCTGGCCTTCGACACGATCTACGCCGAAGGGCAGCGGAGGTACGTCGAGACGCTCTCGCCCTACGCACGGCAGTTCCTTGACCAGATGGAGCGGCCGGACGTGGACTCCATCGAGGGCCTTAGCCCCGCCATTTCGATCGAGCAGAAAACCACTAACCGCAGCCCACGCTCCACGGTCGGCACCATCACCGAGATCTATGACTATCTGCGCGTGCTATACGCTTCCATCGGCATCCCGCACTGCCCGCAGTGCGGCCGCGAGATAGCGCAGCAGACCCCCACGCAGATTGTCCGCCGGATCCTGGAACTCGGCCCGGACCAGCGCGTCATGATCCTCGCGCCGGTGGTGCGCGGGCGTAAAGGCGAGTACCGCAAGGAGCTCGACAAGTACGCCCGCCAGGGCTTCGTGCGGGCGCGGATCGACGGCCAGTTACGCGCGCTCGACGAGCCCGTGGTGCTGGACCGGCGCCGGAATCACACTATCGAGATCGTCGTCGACCGCCTGCTCGTCAAAGCGGGCGTCGAGAAGCGCCTCGAGGCCTCCGTCGAGACCGCGACCAAGCTGGCCGGCGGGCTGGTGGTGGTTTCCGTCGTGAACGGCCCGGAGCAGATGTACTCGGAGAAGCTGGCCTGCCCGGAGTGCGGCATCAGCGTGCCCGCTCTCGAGCCGCGGTCGTTTTCATTCAACAGCCCGTATGGGGCGTGCGAGGGTTGCTCCGGCCTAGGCAGCCGCTGGGCCTTCGACCCGGCCAAAGTCGTGGTCGATAGCTCCAAGCCGCTGTTTCGCGGCGGTCTGGCGGAGGCTGCCTGCTCGGCCTATGTCGTACACAGCGCCACCGAGGCGGCCCGCAAGGCGCGCATCAACATCGCCAAACCGTTCGAATCGCTGCCGGCCAAGGCCCAGGAGTTCCTCTTGTTCGGAGGCGACGGCTACCCCGGCCTGCTCGCGCTCATGCAGGAGAAGTTCGAGGAGGCGACCTCCGCTTACCGGGACTGGCTCACCGCCTACATGTCGCCCGTGCTCTGCCCCGACTGCAAGGGAAAGCGGCTGAAACCGGGCAGCCTCGCCGTGCGCGTCAAAGGGCTTTCGATTGCGGCCTTCACCGAGATGACCGTCGCGCGCGCGCTCCTGACACTGGCGCGCTGGGAACTGACGGAGAGAGAAAGGCAGATTGCCGGGCGCGTGGTGGAGGAGATTCGCAACCGCCTCGAGTTCCTGCGTTCGGTCGGCCTGGACTACCTGAGCCTGGAGCGGTCCGCGGCAACGCTGTCGGGCGGCGAGGCGCAGCGGATACGTCTGGCCACGCAAATAGGCTCGAAGCTGCGCGGAGTGCTCTACGTTCTCGATGAGCCCTCGATCGGCTTGCACCCCCGCGACAACTCCAGATTGCTCGATACGCTCGGGCGGCTGCGCGACCTTGGCAACACCGTGCTCGTCGTCGAGCACGATGCCGAGACCATCGAACGCGCCGACTACGTTATCGATCTCGGCCCGGGTGCCGGCCGGCTCGGCGGGGAACTCGTCGCCTGCGGCACACCGGCCTCCATCTGCGGCAATCCCGCCTCGCTAACGGGCCAGTATCTTTCGGGCGCTCGTGAGATTCCACCTCCTGCCGAGCGCAGGCGGGGGAACGGCAAGCGCCTGATCATACGCGGCGCGCGCGAGCACAATCTCAAGAACATCGACGTTGAGATACCGCTCGGCGTGATGACGGTCGTAACGGGCGTTTCGGGGAGTGGCAAGTCCACGCTCGTCAACGACGTGCTCTATCGCTCGCTGATGCGCTCCATCTACCGCTCGACCGAGGAGCCCGGCGCGCACGACAGGATTGACGGGCTGGAGCACGTGGACAAGGTCGTTGAGATCGATCAATCGCCCATCGGCCGCACGCCGAGGTCGAACCCGGCCACCTACACCGGCGTCTTCACGCCCATCCGCGACCTGTTCGCGATGCTTCCGGAGTCGCGCGAGCGCGGCTACAAGCCCGGGCGCTTCAGCTTCAATGTGCGCGGCGGCCGGTGCGAAGCCTGCGAAGGCGAGGGCGTGAAGCGCATCGAGATGAATTTCCTGCCGGACGTTTACGTCACCTGCGATGTGTGCCGCGGGCGCCGCTATAATTACGAGACGCTCCAGGTGAAGTACAAAGGCCGCTCGATAGCCGGCATCCTGGAGAGCACAGTCGAGGAGGCGGCCGCGTTGCTCGAGAACCTGCCGCAGATTGAGCCGAAGCTGAGGACGCTCATCGACGTGGGCCTCGGCTACATCCAGCTCGGGCAGTCGTCGACGACGCTCTCGGGCGGCGAAGCGCAGCGCATCAAGCTGGCTCGTGAACTGAGCAAGCGCCAGACAGGCCGTACGGTGTACATTCTGGACGAGCCCACAACGGGCCTGCACTTCGACGATGTGCGCAAGCTGCTCGGAGTTCTCGGGCGGCTGGTGGATCTCGGAAACACGGTGATCGTGATCGAGCATCAGCTGGACGTGATCAAGTGCGCGGATTGGGTGATCGACCTCGGCCCCGAGGGCGGCGAGGCCGGCGGCTATGTCGTGGCCACGGGTACGCCCGAGCAGGTGATGCGTTCCCGGCGAAGCTACACAGGCCAGGCGCTGGCGAAGGTGCTGAAAGCCAGCGGACGCCGCAACGGAGCGCCAGCGAGTGCGCGACGGCAATAACGTGATCAGCATGGGCACATATCTCTCGCATGCCGCCCGGGTTCAACGGAACAGTGGGCACGCTTCTATAGAGCGCCGTCCCGGCGAGTCACAGGCCCGCCGCGGCGCGCACCGCGGCCCCACAATGGAGCGCTTTGCGTGACTAAGTACAACCGCACACCACTGGACCTGTCCGGCCTCAACACTATCCCCATCAAGGCTCGCGGCGGCAAGGTTCGCGTGGCGGATTTTGCGGAGCCATATGCACCGGGCTCTGGCATTCAGGGCTTCATGGAAGCGCTGCCGGACATTCTGGCCGGCGAGTCGCTGCGCGCCGCGGTGAGCGCGCTGGCTGCTGCCCGCGCAGCCGGGCGCACCGTCATCTGGGGCTTGGGCGGGCACGTCATAAAGTGCGGGCTCGCGCCGGTGCTTATAGACCTCATGCGCCGCGGCTACATCAGCGCCTTCATGCTGAACGGCGCGGCCGCCATCCACGATTTCGAGATCGCAATTGCCGGGTGTACGAGCGAGGACGTCGAGGCGGTGCTGCCCGACGGCACATTCGGCTCCGCCGAGGAAACCGGCCGCGAGATGAACCAGGCCATCACTGAAGGCGCGCGCGAAGGTATCGGCATAGGAGAGGCGCTCGGGCGGCGGCTCGATGCGATCGCCTCGCCGGAGTACGCCCCGCACAGCCTCCTCCTGCAGGCCTGGCGCGCGGCCGTGCCGGTGACCGTGCACGTAGCCATCGGGACCGACACGCCGCACACGCATCCGTGCACGGACGCCGCCGCGATAGGCGCGGCTACGCACAACGATTTCCGCCTGTTCTGCCGTCTGGTGGCTGAACTCGACGGCGGCGGCGCGTACGTCAACGCGGGCTCGGCGGTGGTGCTTCCGGAGGTCTTTCTAAAAGCCCTCTCGGCGGTACGCAACCTCGGACACCCCGTGCGCGAGTTCACGACGATCAACCTGGACTTCCTGCAACACTACCGCCCGCGCGTGAACGTGGTGGAGCGGCCGCACGCCGGCGCCGGAGGGCGCGGCATCGCACTCACCGGCCATCACGAGATCATGCTGCCGCTCATAGCCGCCGCTTTGATCGAGAGAGAACAATGACGTATTTCGACCCGCCGGACGCGCCAAGCGATGAGCCCCCCGCGCCCACGTTCACGGGCGAAGGACCTCCCCCGGGCGACGGAAACCCCGAGGAGAACTACCCGTTCTGGGGCTGGGCGGACGTGTTCCTGCTTGCGGGCCTGACGGTCCCCGTCATCCTGGTCGTGTCAGCCATCATCGCCACCGTTGCCTTCGCGACGCAATGGGCGCCGCGGTTCCGCGCCGTGGTGCCGCTCACCGCCACGTTTCTTTTCTACGGCATCTATATCGTCCTGATGTGGCTGTACTTCCGTTTGCGCTACCACCGGCCGCTGTTCTCCTCTCTGGGCTGGGTGGCATCGCGTCCGCTGCGCGTACACCCGTTCACGTGGGGCATTATCACCGCGTTCGGAGCCGTGGCCTTTGGCGTGGCCCTGCGGACGCCGGACGTCAAGACGCCGCTGGATCAGTTGATGGCGGACCCCGTATCCATCGCTCTGATGTCGCTGTTCGCCGTGACGCTCGCACCTGTTTTCGAGGAGCTGCTGTTCCGCGGCCTGCTGTTCCCGTTGATAGCGCGCTCGCTAGGCGCGGTTGCGGGAGCGTTCCTGGCGGCGCTGCCGTTCGCGTTGCTGCACGGGCCCGAGTACGCCTGGACGTGGCAGCGTGTGGGAGTAGTCTTCCTGGCAGGCGCCGCTTTCGGATGGATGCGGTATAAGACGGGCTCGACTGCGGCGGCGGCGCTGATGCACGCGGGCTACAACGGGACCTTTGTGGCGATGCTGGCTCTGAGTAAAGTCGCCTCCTGAACCGGACATGATTGAGACCATTCAGTGGACCCCGGAAGGGGTCGTCATGATCGACCAGCGGCTCCTGCCGCGCCAAGAGGTATACGTCACCTGCCGCGACTACCGCGAGGTGGCGGAAGCCATCCGCTCCATGGTGATCCGCGGCGCGCCGGCCATCGGCGTTGCGGCTGCCATGGGCGTTGCCATCGGCGTCGCGAAGGCCTCGCCGGAACGCCTGGACGCCGATTTCGAGGAGATCTGCTCCACGCTGGCTGCAACGCGCCCCACCGCCGTGAACCTCTTCTGGGCCATCGAGCGGATGAAGAAGCTCTACTGCGAGGTGCGAGGCGAGGGCGTGGAGGAGATCCGCCGCCGGCTCGCCGCCGAGGCGGTGCGCATTCGCGAGGAGGACATCGCGATAAACGAGGCGATTGGCCGCTACGGCGCGGAGCTCGTGCCGGACGGAAAGACCGTTCTTACACACTGCAATGCGGGCGCGCTGGCCACAGCCGGCTACGGCACCGCGCTCGGCGTCATCCGGGGGGCTATCGCCGCCGGGAAGAAGATCGATGTCTTCGCGGACGAAACCCGCCCGTTTCTGCAGGGCGCGCGTCTGACCGCGTGGGAGCTCATGCGTGACGGCATCCCGGTCACGGTGATCACAGACAACATGGCCGGCCATTTCCTCAAGTCCGGGCACATCGGGTGCGTGGTGGTCGGGGCGGATCGCATCGCCGCCAACGGCGACGTGGCCAATAAGATAGGGACCTACGGCGTCGCGGTGCTGGCGCGGGAGAACAACGTGCCGTTCTATGTCGCCGCGCCCGTGTCCACGCTCGATCTTTCGCTGTCTTCGGGCGACCAGATCCCCATCGAGCAGCGTCCGCACGAGGAGGTCACGCACGTGTTCGGCGTGCCGGTGACGCCCGAAGGAGTGCGTGTGGAGAACCCTGCCTTCGACATCACACCGAACCACTACGTGACGGCCATCATCACGGAGCGCGGCATCGCACGCGCGCCGTACACCGAGTCATTGAGGAAGCTGGCCTGACCCCGCAAATGGTGCACCCCGCTGCCCGCGCGCGTGATAGCATGGGCGTTTCGGATGAGCGGAGAGACTCCGAACCGGGTTTCCCCTCATGTGCTGTTCGCCCTGGCCGGCCTGGAGACCGGCGTGCTCGGCGGGTTGGCCATGTGCGCCTGGTTCCTCGGAAGTGCGGTTCTGGCTGGAAGGTCTGCCTGGATAGTGCCGAACCTCGCCGCGTCATTGCTATATGGCCGCGCGGTACTGCGGCCGGGGTTTGGTATGCCGGCTATCGCCGGAGTGGCGCTGATTCTGCTGCTGGGCGGAATGCTCGGTATGGTATTCGGTCTGGTGGTGCGGCGGCTTCCAAGCCGCCCACGCGTGGCGCTGCTGGCGATGCTGGCGGCACTTGTGTGGTACTACCTGTCCCAGGCGCTGTTCTGGGATCGCCTGGGCATCCTGGCCCGCGTCCACGTATCGCCCGCGGTGAACCTTATCGGCCACATCGCATACGGCTTTGTGCTCGGGCGCTATCCCGCGCGGTTGGCCGACGCGGAGCGGCAGTTTGTTCCCCAGGGCGCCGGGGGCGCCGAGATAAGCGATGGAGAACCCGGCGAGACGCCGTCCGGCTCGATGCTAGAATGATGGATTCGGTTCCGAGACGGTTTGGAAACGATGGACACAACCGATTGAAACCACAGCAGCAACCCAGACGTCAGGAACACCAGCGCAGAGTAGGAAGGAATTAGGTCTGCATGAGGTTTAACAGGCCCCGGCGCCTGTGGCTACCCCTCGTTTGCGCCCTTACGTTGAGTGCGCAGACGCAGCAACCCGCGCCTCCACAGGACCCGCCTCCGGCGAAATCGCCCGCGAACCCGTTCGAGACAGTGCCGGAGGTAACCGAGCCGTCAGTTCAGGAGCAGAAACCGGCGCCGCTGCCTTTCGAGGCGCCAAAGACCGCTCCCGAAGTTGTCAAGCCGGCCGGCACTTCGGACATCATCGAAGCGATAGAGTTTCGCGGCGCGCGCCGCGTACCCGCCGACACCTTGAGGGCGATGATCTTCACCCGCAAGGGCGACCGCTTTAACCCGGAGAACCTCCGCCGCGACTTCATGGTGTTGTGGAACACGGGAAGGTTCGATGACATAACCATCGAGTCCGAGCCCGGCGAAAGTGGCACCATCATCCGGTTTATCGTTGTCGAGCGGCAGGTGGTGCGGTCCATAAAGTACGAGGGAATCAAGTCGGTCACAGTTTCCGAGATCCTGGACCGGTTCAAGGAGCGGCGCGTCGGCCTGTCGGTCGAGTCGCAGTACGAGCCGAACCGGGTGCAGCGCGCCCTGGTGGTGCTGAAGGAGCTCCTGGCCGAGCGCGGACGGCAGTACGCCGAGGTCACGCCCGAGCTGAGACACTTCCCGCCTTCCTCGCTCGAGATCATCTTCAATGTGAACGAAGGGCCGAAGGTTAAGGTCGGCAACATCGACATCGTCGGAAACACGGTATTCAGCGACCGCGCGGTCCGCCGCGCGATGCGCGGGCTGCGGCCCATCGGAATTCCCCATTCGATTCTGTTCGAGAATATCTTCGCGAAGAGCTACGACCTCTCGAAGCTCGAATTGGACAAGGATCTGATCCGCAACTTCTACCAGGAGCACGGCTACTGGACCGCCCGCACGCTCGACCACACCGTTGAGATGCGCAAGGTGGGCGGTGGCAAGTTCCGCTTTCCTCTTATCTACATGAACAAGCCGGGCGTGCGGGCGGACGTCACGATCCCGGTCGAAGAAGGCCGGCAGTACAAGATCCGCAACTGGAACTACGTGGGCATGAAGCTGTTCCGGGTTCCCGAGGCGCTCACCCAGCAGTTGTTCGACATGAAGTCCGGCGACGTCTTCGCGGTGGACAAGTTCCGCAAGGGCATGGACAGGCTCCGTGAACTGTACGGGCAGTTCGGCTACATCGATTTCGTGCCCGACCCGCAAATCGAGACTCTGCCGGGCACAGATCAGCTCGACATTGTTTTCAACGTCGATGAGGGCAAGCAGTTCTTCGTCCGCCGTATCGATTTCCAGGGCAACACGACCACGCGCGACAAAGTGATCCGCCGCGAGCTGCTGCTCGACGAGGGCGACCTGTTTAACTCGAAGATGTGGGAGCTGAGTATCCTCAGGCTCAATCAGCTCGGCTACTTCGAACAGCTCAAGAAGGAAGATGCGGCACAGATCACTCGCAACCCGCAGAACAACACCGTCGACATCGTGTTGAAGGTGAAGGAGCGCGGCAGAAACTCCATCGGCCTGACGGGCGGTGTCTCGGGACTGGCAGGCAGCTTCATCGGGTTCAACTACTCCACCAACAACTTCCTCGGTCTCGGCGAAACGCTGTCGCTGTCGTCGGAACTGGGCGACCGCATCCAGAACGTGACGTTCGGCTTCACGGAGCCGTACTTCCTGGACCGCCCCATCCAGCTCGGCTTCACCGTTTTCACTCAGCGCTACAATTTCGACCAGGGCCGCGAGGTTTCCATCTTCACCGGCCGCAACCTGATTCCGTACTTCGAGTCGCTGGGCAAGGAAAACCTGCTGAACTACACGTCGAACAGCCGCGGTTTTACCGTGTTCACCAGCTACCCGCTGCGGCGCAGCTTCGCGCGCGTCAGCCTGAGCTATTCGTACTCGAACTCGCGCTACAACACCATGACCGCGGCGGCTGAGACACTGTTCAAGTACAGCAACTTCATGAATCAGCTCGCGGGAGCGAACTCCCTGTCCGGCATCCGGACGAGCATGATCACGCCGGCCTACGTCTACAACTCCATCGACCATCCGATCACGCCCACTCAGGGCCGCTCCCTGACCATCTCGACCGGAATAGCGGGCAGCGTGCTGGGCGGGAACGTCAACATGTTCGCGCCGTCGGTGGAGTTCCGCTGGTTCCATGCTTCGCCGATCAGGAAAAGCCACATCCTTGGCCTGCGGCTGTTGGGCGCTTTCGTGACGGGGTACGGCGGGAAGGTAGTGCCGCCTTACAACCGCTTCTACATGGGCGGCGAACAGGACGTGCGCGGATTCGAGATCTGGGCCATAACACCCATGGCGTTCATGCCCAGCCAGGCGCAGGTGGACGTGTACAACTCAGACGGTTCGGCGCGCCTGCAGAAAGCCGTGGTCGATGGAGTCGAAACCTGGGTGCCCGTGAAGCAGACCATCCCCATCTACCAGATGGTCATGCTCGGTGGCGACACTCAAGGCCTGGCCAACTTCGAGTACCGGATCCCGATCGTCGGCCCCGTAACCCTGGCCGCGTTCTTCGACGCCGGCGTCAACAAGATCTCGCGGACCGATCAGATCACGATGAACACAGAGCGGCTCCGCGAACTGAACGCGGCGTTCCCGTCGGCCGGATTCACGGACCGGCTCAAGATCGCCCCCGGCACGCAGATGATGCGCATGTCCACGGGGCTCGAGTTGCAAGTGATGCTGCCGGTGGTAAACGCCCCCTTCCGGCTGTACTGGGCTTACAACCCGCGGATATTCCAGGGCATCATCCAGCCGCCGATCGTGGCCGACCGCTCGTACTTCCCGAACGAGGCGACGTTCCTGAACGCGGTTACGAACCCGACCTACGGCGGAACGGCGATCCCATGGAATATTGATCGGCGCCGTATGTTCCGGTTTACGATCGGAAGGACATTCTAGGATTTTGATGCGAGCGCCGCGCTGGAGCGGCCGCAATGAGTAGGAGAAATCACATCGTGACAAAGATTGTGTGGCGGGCATCCCTGCTCGCCTTCGGCATTTCCGCCCTGGCTTTCGCCCAGGCGCAGACCGCCCCAACCAAGGTGGGCATCATCAACATACAGCAGGCCATCGTCGCGACGAAGGACGGCCAGAAAGCCATCCAGCAGATCGAGGCGAAGTTCGGCCCGCGCCGTACTGATTTCGAAAAGCGGCAGCAGGAGCTGATGGCTAAGGAGAACCAGTACCGCCAGGGCGCGAACACTATGGCCGAGGAAGCCCGGACGGCGCTGATGCGCGAAATCGACCTGATGCGGAAGCAGCTCCAGCGCGACATGGACGATGCCCAGGCAGAGCTCGAACAGGAGCAGAACCGCATCCTCCAGGACCTCGGCGGCCGGATGATGACGGTGATCGACAAGTACGCAAAGGATAACGGCTACGCCCTCATCCTGGACGTCAGCAACCCGCAAACTCCGGTGCTGTACGCGTCCAACACGATCGAGATCACTCGCGACATCATCGATCTGTACGACAAGGGCGCGGCCGTTCAGCCGGCCGCAAGCGTAAGCGGCGCCGCAGGCGCTCAGGCCGCGACCACGCAGCCCGCCGCCGCGCCGAAGCAGTAGCTCAATCCCTGGCGGGCCGCGCCGCGCGTGGCGCGCGGTGTGTGCCCGCCCTGCACCTGTCTCGAGGTCCGTCCGGACGCCTCCGTTTCCCGCCCCGCGCAAGCTCAGGCAGGCTTGCTGCGCCGAGGCGCCGTCTTACTCGTACTCCGGCCGTAACGGCGCCACGCCAGGAATCCGGCGATCGTCTTGGCGTCCACCAGCTTCCCCGTGCGTATCATGTCATCGATCTCACCCGCGGTGAACCAGCGGCAGACAATGTTCTCGTCATCCATGGGCGACGCATCGCCGGCCTCGAGGTCCTGCGCCAGGAAGATCGTCATCTTCTCGTCCACGTACCCCGGGCTGGGCCAGAGCGTCATCAGCTTCGTCCACCGTTTCGCCCTGTAGCCGGTCTCTTCGGCCAGCTCGCGCTTGGCCGCGCGGAGCACAGTCTCGCCCGGATCGACTCTCCCGGCAGGCAGCTCCCATAGCGATCTTCCGGCCGGCAACCGGAACTGCCGCACCAACAACAGGCGCCCGCGGCCGTCCACCGGCATCATGACGGCGGACCCAGGGTGGCGCACCACGGCACGGAATATCTTGATGCCACCGGGCTCGACGGCGCGGTCCTCGGTAACGCTGAACAGCGGGCAACGGTAGCGCGTGCGTGATGAGATGATTCGCATGTGAATGGCTTGCCGGGTCAGCTATTCCGCCTCTGGCACCTTCTCTATCCGGACCTCGCCGAAGCCCTCCAACTGCGGCGCAAGGGCGCGTGCATCGCCCACCACGACGATCGCGGCATCTTCGGCGTCCATGAACGCCCGCGCCGCCGCGCGAATCTGCGCGGCATCGACACTGCGCACGTTAGCCGTGTAGTTCTCCAGGTACTCAAGGGGAAGTCCCATGAGTTTCGTGCCGGCGATCTGCGCGGCAAGGCTCTCCTGCGTTTCGAGGCGGATAACGAACGTGCCGCTCAGATAGTTCTTTACCGTGGCGATCTCGTCCGCAGCCGCCGTTTCGGCGCCTATGCGCCGCAACTCACCTATCACGATGTCAAGCGCGTCCTTCAGTACTTCGTTGCGCACCTGCGTGACCGCGGCGAACATGCCGCCATCCTTCATCGGCTGCACCACGCTCCGAGCGTCGTAGGCGTAGCCTTTCGCCTCGCGCACGTTGGTGAACAGGCGCGAGCTGGTACCGCCGCCGAGGATCGTGTTGGCGACCAACAGAGGGAAGTACTGCGGATGCGTTCGCGTGATCGATACGCGGCCGAGGCGAACGTCCGCCTGCACGGATCCGGGCCGGTCTACCAGCACCACGCTGCGCCTCGGCGCCGGAAAAACGGCGCGGGGGCCGGCGGGCACGTCGCGGCGCGCCCAGTCGCCGAACCGGCGCTCGATGAGCTGCACGGCGTTTGCCGGCACGTCCCCCAGCAGGACCAGCACGGCGTTGTTCGGAGCCAGGTGGGCGTTCCTAAAGCTCTCCAGCGCGGCGCGGTCGAGCCGGTCTATCGATTTCAGCGTCGGCTCCTGCCGGGCGTACGGGTGCGGCCCGAACACGACCTCGTTGATCTTCTCGTCCGCTATGAAGCCCGCGTCCGAAAGCTCGGCCAGTAGTTCCTGCCGGCTCTGCTGCTTGCGGAGCTCCACCTCCTCCTCAGGAAACACGGCGTTCCGGGCGACGTCGGCCACCAGGTCGAGCAGGTGCTCGATACCTTCGGCCAGCGCGTTGCCGGCGATCACCAGCGAGTCCGCGGAAGCGTCGGAACGCAGCGCGCCGCCCAGCGCGGTCATCTCGTCGGCGATCTGTTTCGCCGTGCGGGATGTGGTGCCCTCAAGCAGAACCGCGGCGGTGGTGTCAGCGAGCCCTCGCAGTTCGGCGGGCTCGTGCTTCGATCCGGCGAAGAATCCCAGCCGGGCCGAGACGAGCGGAAAGCGCCGGTCTTCGACGATCACCACAGATAACCCGTTCCCAAGGACAGTCTCGAAGGCTCCTGGAATCTTGAACGGCGGCAGGTCCGGAGTTTCGGGCGGGCGTGTGCGGTCGATAGCGTTCATCGGGCCACCTCCGAAGGCTCCTCGGCCTGGCTGGGCACAATATCCAGAAGTATCCGCTTCTCCGGCGAGATGTACCGCGCGGCGGCATCGCGGATGGCATCGACGCTGACGGCGAGGTACTCGTTCAACTCGGTGTTGATGAGTTCCGGCGCGTGGTCGATGAGCTCGTATTGCCCCAGCAGCGCCGCCCGCACGCGGCTCCCCTGGAGCTGCCGGATGCGGCTGGCGCGCAGGAACGTGCGTGCGCGGGCCAGTTCCTCCTCGGGAACGCCCTCGTCGCGGATGCGCGCCGCCTCCTGTTCGGCCTGCACGGCCACCTCCTCGCCCGTAAACTGCGGGTTGTACAGAAAGTACATCGCGTACATCCCCGGATCGCGGTAATCCACGGGTCCGGAAAAGGGCCAGCCCAGGTTGGCCTCGTACTGGATGACTGATTTCCGGCCCTTCACCAGGTTCTGATAGAAGCGCGAGCTGTCGCCGGCGGTGAGGAGTATGTCGAGCATGACCAGCGCGTTGAAGCCGGGCGAGCGGCGTTGCGGCCCCGGATAGCCCGCCACCACCGCGGGAACCTTTGCCAGCGGATCGTGGTAGACCAACGAGCGCGGCTCCGTAGCCTCCGGCTCGCTCAGATCCGGGCGCGGCGGCTGCGGCTGCGGGGGAATATCGCCGAAGTAAGCCTCGACCAGCCTGCGCGCCTCGGCCACGTCCAGGTCCCCAGCTATTGAAAGCACGGCGTTGTTAGGCGCGTAGTAGGTCCGGAAGAACGCGGCAGCGTCGTCCGCCGTAGCGGCTTCGAGATCCTCGAACGACCCTATGATCGAGTGCGAGTTCTGCCAGTTGCGAAAAGCCAGCTCCGGCCAGCGGTCTACAATAGCCGTCGCGTACGGCTGATTGTCGAACGACAGGCGCCGCTCCTGTTTCACCGCTTCCTTCTGATTGGCCAGGTTCTCTTCAGTGATCGCGAGCGCGCGCATGCGGTCCGACTCGAGCCAGAGCGCCACCGGAAGCTTGTTCGAGGGCAGCACCTCGAAGTAATCCGTATAGTCGGGGTGCGTCGATCCGTTCAGCGAGCCGCCGTTTGACTCCACCAGGCGGAAGTGCGTCCCCTTCGGCGCGTTCTCCGAGCCCTGGAACATCATGTGCTCGAACAGATGCGCGAAGCCGGTGCGTCCGCGCTGCTCGGCGCGGGCGCCCACGTCGTAGATGACGTAAACGGTGACAACCGGTACTGAGTGGTCCGGGCTCAGCACGACTCGCAGGCCGTTGCCGAGCGTGAAGCGTTCGATAGGTATGTGGAGCATGTATTCAGCCCGGATCCAAAACGTGACACAACTACTCCGTGCCGTCGCTCCCTATTATCGTTCTTTCACGATTCGCGCCGCCGGTCAGCGGCGGTCAGGCCAGATCGAAGTAAGTGCGCCGGCCGCTCTCTGTTGCCCGATCGCATCATCACCCGATGCGACCCGATGCGCGCAACCCCGCCCTCGCGGTGAGCTACCGGATCCGCCCATCGCGCGTCAGCCGAAGCCGCCGCCCGCGCCACTCGACTTCGCTGCCGAACAGTCCGGCAGCCCACACCGCCGCCGCGAAAACGTCACGCGCGGGGAGCAGCCAGATGTTCCGCAACGACGCGCTGTCCCCCAGCGCCGCCGCGCCGGCCGCGCCCGACGCGAACCGAAGCGCGAGGACGGCCGCTGCCGCCCACCACATCCCGGCCGCCGCGAGAGCCGCCGCCCACAGGGTCGCGAACGTCACCGGCAGCCCTGCGTACCCTGCTCCTCGCGATACTCGTATCGTGCGCGCCCACCGCACCTGGTGCCGCCACACGCTCGCCCAGTCCGCGTCTGGCAGCGATGTCTCGACGGCGTGCCGTGACAGTTCCACCCGCATCCCGAGGCCGCTGATGCGCTGCCCCAACTGGTAGTCGTCGGCGATGTAATCGGCTATCGCCTCGAAACCGCCGATCCGCTCCAGGTCCCGCGCGCGGAACGCCATCGTGGAGCCCAGGGCGAAGCCTGAAACGCCAAGCAGCGGAGCGACGAGCACACTCGGCGCGAAGTCCGTCGCGATACCGAGCGCCTCCATGCGCCCCGGCCACGTCGTTGCCCGC
>JBLNBX010000103.1:0-27281 GCA_050260275.1 bacterium | reverse complement strand
GCAGGTTCTTCCGGAAGGCTTCCTTATCCTTTTCCCACGCCGCGTACGGAACGAACACGCGAACCTGGTTCAACTGCAGCCGTTTGGCAAAATCCAGGTCGCGCTCGGTTTCCGCCTCGCTGTACTGAAGCCAGTGCTCAGTGTGTCCGGTTGTCGGGGCGGACTGATAGTTGAACCCACGGACCCATGACAGATCCTTGGGTATCCGGCGCTGGGCGGCCGCTTCTGGGCCCGCCAGCAGCATCAATGTTGCCGCGATCGCGGCCGTTCGAACTGTTGTGGAGAATCTCATGGGTGTGCTCAACCTGCACATGGCCGATTGTGAAACATTTTGCCGCACGGCGCCAGCCGGTCTCATGAGGGCGCGGCTTCACCGCACATCCCGCGGAGAGCAGGGCCCGGCGGCGGCGGCTATTGCTACCAGCCGCGCATTCCGCCGGGCCGCTGTGTGTGCCGAAAAGCCTACTTGAAAAGACGCTGCGCGAAATCGTGGAAGCACCGCCGCCACGTCAGCCACTCGTGGGCAGTGCCGGGCGACTCGAAGTAGATGTTCTTCACGCCCGCCTTATTGAGCGCCTCGTGCAGGGCCTTCATGCCCGTGCCTTCCTCAGTGCCGATGCCCATCCAGAGGAGTTTCACCTGCTTGTTGAACTTCTCCGGATCGGCAAACGCGCCGTTGTAGATGGTCTTGACGTCCGTCTCGCCGCCACGCAGTCCGGCACCGCTCAGGTTGCCGATCCAGGCGAACTTGTCCAGATTGGACAGCGCGGTCGTGAAGGTCTGCATTCCGCCCATCGACAGGCCCGCCATGGCGCGGTTTTCACGCCCCGGCAGCACGCGGTAGGTGCGCTCGATCATCGGGATCAGGTCGTTGAACATCATCTCGGTGAAGGTTGCACCGAAAGTCGGACCGAACCCGGGACGCCGCGCCGCCGCGCCTTTGGCGCCCTCCGCCGGCCTCGGCGGCTGCGGATACAGCCAGCGCGCCCAGTACAGTTGCGAGCTCTCGCCGGGCTTGGTCGCGTTCAGGTTGTCCATGACGATGATCATCGGCTTTGCCTTCTTCTGGGCGATCAGATTGTCCAGAATGAGATCCACACGCCCCTGCGTGTGCCAGCCGGTCTCGTCCTCACCCCAGCCATGCAACAGATACAAAACGGGATACCGCGCTTTCTGGTTCGTATCGTAATCGGGGGGCGTGTAGACGTAGCAGCGGCGCCATGCGCCAGTGACTTTGGAGTAGTACCAGCGCTGGCTCACCTGCCCGTGGGGCACGTCCTTGGGCTTGTCGTAGTCCACTTCCGGCCCCTCGGGGATCTCGATGCCGCTGTTCTGCCAGCCGCTGCCGAAGAAGGTGTGAGTCGAGGGGTCTGCAACGTTCGCTCCGTCGATGACGAGGTTGTAGTAGTGGAATCCCACGACCAGGGGGGTGGTAGTCACGGTCCAGGCGCCATCTTCGCCCTTGACCATGTCGAAGGTCTTGCCCACCCTGACCTGCACCTTTTGGGCGTCCGGCGCGATGACGCGGAACATCGCGCGGCCGTCGGGGTAGACGCACGGGTAATCCGCGCCCGGGATGTTCAGCGACGAGGGTTTGCAACCGTCTGGTGGCTGTGCCAGGCAGAGGCCGCCAGCGCATATCAACAATGTCAAAATTCTCATGAGTTCTCCTTAATGCTGTTTAATGCTGTCGTCAGCCCATCGGCATCGCAGACCGTTAGGGCCTCCCGGAGTGATTTGGGGACACCTATTCCCCACGCCTGTCGGGATTGTATGCCCCAAACCGGGACCGGGGAAGGTGTCGTACTGTTGCCTAAGGTAAGTCACGCATATTCTGCGGATTACGGCTCCAGCGGAACCGCCCGCAGGCAGCTCGATTAACGGTTAAACGGACAGATAGATCCGCTCCGGAGCCTTACTCCGGACAACGGCGGTGCCGTTGCGGGACCGGAGGCTGGCCGCCAGCCTCCGGTCCCAAGCCGATCCAGGTTGCACTGCGTCACGCCTATAGTCCGGGCCGTGCCGCGACTACGCAGTCGCGACTTCGAACTCGTAGACGCTGACGCTCACAGGCGGAACCCGCACGGTACCCGTGAGCGACTGCTGCGTATGCTCCACGATCTCAACCTCCGGCTTCCTGCCGGGCTGATTCGAGGAATTGAGACTGGGAGGCGCGATCTGCCAGAGCTTGCCCGGCCCCTTCAGCTTGATTCCCGTCAGGCGGGGCGAAAACTCCTGGGCCGTTTCCGTCGGGTTGACGACGGAGATGATCAGCCTCTTGCGATCCGGCGACAGGGCGGCAACCACATCCAGCGGGAAGGTGGGGCTTCCGATGGGGACCTTGGGAATGTCCACCCACGGCGTGCCCGGCACCGGCTGCTGGGGCGAATTTCCGCCCACATGCACAGGCATGGCGTCACCGAAATGGTTGTGCATGAGCTTGAGGACCAACCCTTCGGCCGAGTAGCCCGTAGCCTCGCCGGTGTTGTCGATCAGGACAGTGCCGAAGGAGCCTGTCGCGCAACTCGCCGCTACCATGTTGGAGTTGCGGAACATTTCGTTCATGAACATGGCGTAGGCTAGTGGCGTCAGCATCCCGGGCGGCTGGTAGCTGGCGCCTGTGGCAGTACGGTGCCGGCAACCCCACTCGTCGAAGATGAACTTGACGCCTTTCCGCGTCAGCTCCGGCATCTTCTCGGCGTACACCCGCCAGACTTCCATGGCTTCGCCGATGCGGTTGGAAGCGCGCCGCGCCTGGATCGGCAGCGGGTCCTGAACATCCACGAACCGCTGCTTCTTCGAGTCGTAGGCCAGCCGGGGATACGAGTAGGTGTGCTCGGAGACGTAGTCCACGTTGTCGAGGCAGTTCTTAAGCAGCCAGCCGGTCCAGTCCTCGTGGCTTCCGATCTCCCAGGGAAGGTCTTCGGGGATGGGGGGTTCCCATTCGCTCGGGAAGAAATTGCCCTTCTTTTCCGCCCCGCCGATCGACCTTTCGCAGATCGTCGCCCCGGACAGGACTACCTTGATGTCGGGATCGACGGCCCGCATGGCTTCGACGATGCGATTGTGCTTCTCCCAGTACTGGTTCAGGGACATGCGGCCGAACTGCCAAGGCCCGTACATCTCATTGCCGATCGTCCAGAGGCGGACTTTGAAGGGCTCGGGGTGGCCGTTATCCGCCCTCAACTTGCCCAGGCGGGTGTCAGTGGACGAGTTGCAGTACTCCACCTCCTCGGCCGCTTCGCGAGCGCTTCCGAATCCGCTGTTGACAGTGACGTTCGGTTCGGCGCCGAGCAGCCGGCAGAGGGTGATGAACTCATGAAGGCCGATATCGTTGGGCTCGACGCGCGAGTTCCACATCGCCTGATGGCGCGGCGGGCGCTTGTCTATGTCGCCAATGCCGTCATACCAGTCGTAGCCGGAGACGAAATTGCCGCCCGGCCACTTGACCATCTTGAAGCCTGCCTCCCTGAGGTATCGGACCATCCCGGCGTGGAAGCCCTGGATGTTGTCGCCTGGCATGAGGGAGACCGCACCGATGTGGAACGTGCCTGAGCCGGTGCCCAGGATTTCCAATCGCCCTTCCTGAGTATCCACCTTAGGGGTGAAAGACAACGGGAATTTCTGATACGTGCGCGAGAGCGGCGGGATCTCGATGGACTGGGAATCGTTCGGGCCGGGTCCCCACACCAGCCGCACGATGACCTTGGCTCCCGGATCGCCTTTCAGGTAGACCCGGCCTACATAAGACTTTCCGCCTCGCATACGGAGCCGGGACTGCTGGATGCCGTGAGGCTCCGAGCCGTCCAGTTTCACGCGCGGGCTGTGCTTGCCGACGAACGGCCGTTCCCGATCCATCTCCACGGTTCCGGCAGGCCCAACGGGTCTGAATGGCTCGCCCATAAAACGGCGCATCGGACTCGCCGGCTGCTGCTGCTGCCGCTCCGCGGGTACGATCGGGTTGGCGAACTTCCTGTCGGTCAGCATTTCGGCCCAGATGCGAGTCGTCGCCGGTTCCATGTATCCGCCGAAAATCAGCGGCGAGATCGGCTCGCCCACCTTGGCCGCATCGATCGCGACTTGAATGCCCTCCGCCGGGGCGGCAGTCGCCGTCCTCACATGCCTCAGGATGGCAGTGGCTGCCACCGAAGCTTTCAGAAGCTCACGTCGGTTTATTGGCATATGTCTCTCTCTCTCTGGCCAGCCCACGCGCGTCTGTGCTGCCTACTGCATCGGGGCCTCGATGGGCTTGCCGGACACGGTGAACTCGACGACACCGAGCGGTGGTCCCACCCTCGGCCAGTCCGTCGCCGTCAGGCGGACATAGCGGGCGCGTGTAGGCAGAATCTTGTCGAATTCAGTGTATATGATCCCACCGGTGTCAAGCCGGGTCTTGCCGATGCCAAGCCCGGGTCTTGCCCCGCCGACCACGGCCCGCCCCGCACATGCATACTCGTCACCTCGCTAGAAAACAAGCTTCAGTGAGAATTGGATCGTCCGCGGCGGACGCGACGATGAGTAACTCCCAAACAGAGCGTTTGTCTGGTTGCCCGCGGCGTCAAAGCGCGCGGTGGAATCCACGCCGCTGAACTGCGTATGGTTCCAGGCGTTGAAGAACTCGCTCCGGAACGTCAGTGTCCGCTGTTCCGACCAGAGCGGGAACCGCTTGCTGATTGCGATATCCCAGTTGTTGACACCCGGACCGTACAGGATGCCGGTTCCGGCGTTGCCGAAGTCGCCCTTTGCCGGGCGCTGGAAAACGGACGTGTCGAACGTACGATAAAACGTCTTGTCGCCCTTCGACAGTATGGGGTTTCCGGTGACCACGATGCGCGCACCGATCTCCGATCCGGTGATATCCGCGCCATCGGTAGTGCTGAAGTTCGGCGTAAACGGCGCGCCACTGATGAACGACGTGATGCCGCTTATCTGCCAGTTATCCACCACCCAGCCGAGCGGTCTCGAGTTCAACAGCCGGCCCAGCTTCGGAACGTCGTAGATGTAGTTGAACACCAGAACGTGGCGACGGTCCTGCGACTGAGGCCCGTAACTGTAGTCGCGGATGTTGAAGTACGGGTTCGAGGAGGTGGCGCCCAGGGTCTTCGACAACGTGTACGCGACTCCGAACTGAAGGTTCGCCTGGAGGCGCCTGTTGACCGACACCTGGAGCGCGTTGTAATTCGAACTGGCCCAGGGAGTAGCCAACTGAATCGAGCTGTAGCCTCTGTACGGGCGGAAGAAATCGTCCAGCAGCGGGCTGCCGGGCTTAGTCGGATCCTGGTTGGCCGGATCGAAACGCGCGTACATCGGGATCGGGTTGTAGTTCTGGTACGCATACAGGTGCCTGGACAGCCCCCCGACGTAAGCGGCCTCGACCACAACCGTCTTCACGCGCTGCTGAATGCCGAAGCTGAAGCTCATTTGCATCGGCAGATCCACCTCGCCGGTCATACTTCTGATGCTCTGCGATCCAAGCGCGCCTCCGGACTGCGCCAGGGTGTCGATATTTCCGTAATACGCCACAGGGGTGAATCTGGCCGGCGGGTTGGAGCCCATGTCCAGGTGCATGCCGGAGGAGGCTCGGCTGTAGTTGATGCCGAAGCCGCCCCGAATGGCCGTATTGCCGTTTCCGAACACGTCATAGGCGAAACCGAACCTGGGGGCCAACGCCAGCTTCGGGAGGGTCTCGATGCCCCTCGGAACACCTGGAGTTACGCCACCGATGCCGATCCCGTTGATCACATCCCCGGAGCCGGGAACCAGCTTGCCGATGAGAACCGCTGTGGGCTCAAGAGCGCCTGTCAGCGGGTTCATGGCCACGCGCACCCCGTTTTCGTTGAGCGCAGGCACGTATAGGGCGGGAGCCTGCGCCGGATCCCATAGATCCGCGAGGAAGGTCGCCTGGCGCTTGCCCTCGTCCCAGCAGGGCCCCCAACTGTAGAAGCGGAGCCCATAGTCGAGCGTAAGTCTTTGTGTGGCGCGCCAGTTGTCCTGCACGTACCACTCCCTGCTCCACATGTGGCTCATCGTGATGGGGCGGGCGTTGGACTCCTGGTAGCTGCTGAAAATACCAAGCAGCGTGTTGGAATAGCTGTGCCCGGTGTCGTACGGGTTCAGAACGTCCCTGCCGAAGTTGAAAGATCCCCGGTAGTCGGATGGAGTGGGGTCGCTCTTCCTGACAAACTGGATGTATATGCCGAACTTGATCTGGTGACTTCCCGTGATCTTCGTCATGTTGTGCAGGAAATCGTAGTTTCGGCTTATGTTCTTCCACGGAGCGCGGCCGCCGACGTTCACGACCGGCGTATTGGCCGGTTGTCCACCGAAGGTGATGTCAGGCGCGTAATCCGGATTGGTCACGCCATCCTGGTACTCGAACGTGTACCACTTAGGCAGGTCGCCCCATTTCGATCGCGATACAGCAGCCTTGTCCACCGCGTCGATGTCAATTCCGCTATTGTCGCGGCCAAACGTGGTCTCGCTGATGAACGTGGGACTGATGGTTATCGTTACCGTACCGGAAACGCCGTTTCCGGGGATACCGTACTTGAACGGCGTGAGCAGAAAATTCGTGCTGCCAGCCGTCCAGCTTCCCCAGTAGTTCCTCTGTTCGTCATTGTTGTGCACGAACCGGCCGTAGAACCGCAGCCAGGACTTTGGATTCACGTCTATCCTGAGGATCTCCTGCCGTTTCGGATACGGCGAAGAGGAGGAGGCGATGTAGTTCCAACTGTATCTGCCCTTCGGGTCCGGATCGGTGTAGTTGGGCATCGGGAAGGCATTCAGGACGGCCTGTCCTTTCGCATTGATCCGGCTCGTGGGCACTACGTTGTCCGGAAAATACGCCCCCGATAGCGGATCTTTGACCATGATCAAGTTGCCGTTCAGGTCGTAGCTCTGCGAGAAGTCCCCTTGCCGTTCGAGCGCGGTAGGCATGTTGGTCCGGCGGAAGCCGCGGTCCATCTTGATACCCGAGAATTCCTGCGACCAAAAGAAAAACAGCTTGTCCCGGTCGACATTGAACTTCCCGGGAATGTACACCGGACCGCCGATCGAATAGCCCGTAATCCGGTAGCGGTAAGGAGATTTCGGGATACCGTTCCGGTTGTTGAAGAAGTCGTTAGCGTTCAGACTCTCGTGGCGGTAGAAATTGTACGCCGACCCGTGAAAGTCGCGGGTCCCGCCTTTCGTGATCAGGATGATCGCCCCGCCGCCCATTCTGCCGTGCTCGGCCTGATAGTTGCTCGACAGAACCCTCACCTCGGCTACGGCATCCATATTGGGCTCGTAGTGCAGGCCCGTGTTATTGCCGGTGTCCAGCACGTTGATTCCGTCCACCGTCACGTTCTTCTGGTTCGATGCATTCCCGTTGATGGTGATGTTGACGGCGGCGTTCGGGTCCAAAGCCTCCCGCCCCGCCCCGGCGGACAGATCCACGACGCCCGGAATCGTGGACAGAAACGACATCAGGTCCCGCCCCTTGATGGCGATCTCGTTGAGCTGCGTTCCGGTGACCAGGCCGGACCGCTCGGCGCTGGCCAATTGGACCGCCGCTGCCTCTGCCATCACGGTCACGGTCTCCCTGGTTTCGCCGACGTCGAGCACCAGCCTCCCGAGCGTGCGCAACTCGCTGGTGGATACTACGACTTCCTCAATGTTCAAGGACTTGAAACCCGGAGCCGTAACCGCCAGCCTGTAGTTTCCGGGCGAAACGTTGGCGAAGGTGAAGCCGCCGTCAGCCATTGTCGGCGCAGTTGATGTCTGCCCCGTAGCAATATTGGTGAGGGTGCAGGTCGCTCCCGGGACGACCGCGCCCGAGGGATCGGTCACCGTTCCTTTGACAGAGCTGGACCCAGTCTGCCCCCAGGTCAGCAGGCAAGTTGCCGCGAGGAGAATCGCGCACCGGTAGATCGAACGCATAGCACATACCCCTTTCGTTCACATCGAAGAACCACGGTCCGCGCCTTCCGTCATGTACCATCACGACGGACTCTGGTCGTTGAGTGATTCCCGATTGAACCGGCGCAAAGCGGAGCCAGTGCTGCGATAGTGTGGCTTTCAGCGCATTGAGACCCTGAATCCCGGCTCCTGGACTTGCCCATCAGTCCCGTTGCAGCGTTCCCCCAGTAGGTGGGTTGGCACACACGCCAACACCGCGAGGCCCAGCCTCGCGGCCGGTCTCCCGCTATTAACAACGGCTTTGATCACCCAACCGCCCCGTATCCTATGTGCAGAATCAGGCGCGGAACAGGCACGAAACGGTTAAGCGCAGCAAGAATAATGGAATGTACCTTTTAGGCTTGTTCCGCCGGGGGGGTGGAGGGCGTCTTCTTAACCGTTAGGAAATACGGCTGGGAGCCGTGCCGGCGACGGTTGGGCGTCCAAAGCGGGGGCAGGGTGGGGGAGCCGGCCGCACGCGATGCTGCGCCGGTCCGGGGCATCAGCGGCCCGCGCTGAGGACTCCCGGACGGCGGCGCAGCCTGCTAGTCCAGTTTGACATCGACTCCAGTGCGCCGCGATGGATTTCAGCTCGTCCATCGTCAGGTACGTCACTGCGCCGTGCTTGGGGCCGGTGAAGTTCGTCGTCTTCATGACGCCCTCGTTGAAGCGCCCGATATTCCTGTACGTGACGAAATCCGTGGTCTCGCTGAAGCCCATGTTGTTGGGGCGGGCGCCGTAAACGTCGTACATCAGCACGTAGGTGTTCGTTCCGAGCCGCTTGAATACGTTGGGCGCCTCAGTGGACACCGTCTCGGGATCGATGCGCCGGGACTCGGCCTCGTATCCCCCGTTGATTCTGCTCGAGACGGCGTGCAGCACCTTCGCGTCGGACACGAAGTGCAGATGGTACTTGTCCCCGACTTTGATGATGTCGCCATCGATGCCGCTGATGCCTGTGATCACTTCCGGCTTGGTGGCCAGGCGCGTGAAAGCGTCGTCGGCGTAGGAGTAGTACAGCTTGCACTCCTTCGGCCCGTAGCGGATGGTGAAGTACACCATCATCTTGCCCGCCTGCTCGTCGTAGATCGTCTGGGGGGCCCAGGAGGCGCTCAGATCGCCGAGTTCCGGGAAGGCCTTATCCACCCTGATATTCGAATGCGTCCAGTGAATGAGATCCCACGACTTCATCAGGACCAGGGCACGATTGTTGCCCCAGCCGTACTGCTCAACAGGGCGCTCCCACTGCGTGGTGCGGAAACCGGCGCGCTGGCCGAAGATGTGGAGGTCGGTCATGGCCAGGTAGAACGCTCCGTCGGGCCCGCGGGTGATGTGCGGATCGCGGACGCCTTTTTGCTCGGCGAGCAACGCGCCGTCGAAGACAGGCTGGCCCCCGTTGACGTCGGTGAACGTATACCCGTCGCGGCTGATGGCAAAGTACGCAGATTGGGTCTGGTCTTTGAAGTAGACCAGAAGGTACCCGGCGAAGTCCTTTTCTTCCAGCTTGCGCGCATTCGCCGGCTTCTCGAGCGCCGGCACAATCACGATGCCGGACGGCAGCGCGCCCGATGCTCTCACCTGCGCGGGCGCTCCGCCTGCGTAGCGCGGCACGGCCGCATTCGCTGTTGAGTTCAGCACTGTTGCGCTCGTAAAGGCGATCACCACCGCCAACGCCGTCAGGGCACAGAACACGATTCGCTTCATCATTCAATCCTTGATGTGAGCTCCGAACTCGCGGAGCAGAAGGGGCCGCGCCGGACGCCCCCGGCGGCCCCGCTCATTCCAGGAAGGGGGTTACTTGCCCCCCGCGGCTGCTGCCGCCGCCGGGCACCCGCCCGGCCGCGGCGTCTATCTTACCAACGCGTCGGCGGCGTTGGCGGCAACGACCCACTTGCTCGCGACGTTAATGACGTACTCGTGCTCAAACCAGAGGAAGCCGAAGTCGTCCATGCACTCCGGGAAATCCGGCTTGATGACGATGTAGCCGGGGATCACGCCGCCAGGGATGAACGTGTGGTCGGCGCGATTGTTGCCGTAGGCCTTGAGCTGCGATACGGTCCCCACGCCCGACACGTAGGAGGTGGCGGAAACCGGGTGCGTGCCCAGGATGTAGTTCGCCGCTCGCAGCGTGTAGTCCGTGCCTACTATATCCGGGAACGCTTTGTGCAAGAAGTACATCCGGACGCCGAGGTCGATCACGGAGAGAGAGGCGCCCCAGGTGCCGCGGCTGGGCGGCACGCCGAACGGCGTTTCCGCCAGCTCCCGGTCCAACTGCGCGACGTACTCCTTCGTTGCCGCCTCAACTTGCTTCCTGAACTCCGCGTCCATGTAAGGCAGAGCGTGTACGGCAATCCACCCGCTGGAGCCGAACCGCTTCGCAACCTCAGGGAACAGCTCCCGGATGCGGCGCTTATACGCCTCGCCGCCGTTGGTGGCGATCAGCAGTTGCACGGCCGCATTGAACTCTTCCCCCTGCAGCATTCCCGGCATCCCGCCGAATCCGCCGGGGCGCGCGGGGCTGGGCGTCGGGTTGGTGTGTTCTTCCTCCCAGATCCTGATCGCGGTGTCGAGGCATTCTTTCGCCATCGCGTCGTCGAAGCCCTTCAGAACCGGCGCGGCGGCTGCGAGCGAAGCTGCTGCGCCGTACTGCGTGGCGGCCGATTTCGTGGTGAAGGCCAGGCGATCATCGGGGACACCGGAGTAGTTGCCGTCCACCTCATACGGTCCCAGCTTCTCCGAGTAGATGCGGCCGTCCGTCTTGGATGCGCCGTCGCCCAGATGCGTGTACTGCCGCAGCGTGGGTTCGTTGATTCCGGGGATGGCGTGCCCGATGGCCTTGATTTGAGCCAGGATCTGCAGGACGCCGTGTTTCACCTGCTGCACGGCATCCGGCACCCCGTCCGGCCGGTGCATCTCCACCGAGCGCGCCTGCCAGTCCACCGTGAGCTGGTCCCACGTCAGGTTGAATGTCCGGTAGGCGAGCGCCAGGTCCTGTATCACCGCGAACTGGCTTCGGATCTGTATGTCGAAGTCTCCAGCGTCGTACCAGCCGCCGACGTTCAGGCCGGGGATGTGCTCGCCGGGCTTGTAGGGCGAGTCCAGATTCGGCCCCATCCGCCAGCCGTCGAAGTGCTGATAGTTTGGCGGCGCCTGGCGGGCGTCGTCGAGGTGCGAGACGCCGTGCCAGAGGCGATATCCCTCGCGGACGGACATGTGGTCCATCTGCACGGCGAGGAACCCGTCCAGGCTAAGCTGCCACGTCTTGGAGTAAACGTCATCGGCGATCGGGAACAGCGCCGTTCGGGTTCCCGCGTACTCGATCGCATACAGGCCCGGCTCCCTGACGGGAGTGAAATCGAACTTCGCGTATCTGTAGCGCAGCCATGGCGTGGGCTCGGTGACGGGGCCCTCAAACACCGGCGTGTAAGCGCCATCCTCGCCCAGCCGCACGACCTTCGCCGTCCGGGGAGCGTTGAACCTGGGGTCCAGTTCGATCACGGCTACTTTCGGGAACTTGGGCGCATAGCCCGCCTGGCTGTGGGCCACCATGGGCGGACGGGTCCAATTCGGAATCACGTCTGGGCGGATGTGCCACACGATCGCGCCTTCGGTCTTGCCGGGCGGAATCAGCGTGCGCAACACAAACCAGCCGTTTTGCGCGCGGTTGCGGCCGTCGTAGACGGAAATCGGCCCTGTCTCCGAGCTGACCCGGATGCGATACTGCGGATCGTCGGCGGCCAGCGTGATGCTCTTGCCCGTGGCGAACGGCAGAGGCTGCGTATACCCCTTGGCTTGGTCCCACTCCTCCTGGTACGAGAGCTTCTTCGGGTCGTCAGGCGCCGGCGGCACCTTGATCATCGGATCGCGGGGAGTTCGCGGGAACACACCCGAAGCGCCTCCCTCGACGATGTAGGCTTTTCCGACGTACGCTGACGGCAGAAACTCGAGGTTAAAGCCCGCGCGCCCAACCAACCGCTCCGGCAGAGGCTTGTCCAGATTGATGCTCACGCGGACGCCGCCGGGCTCGGCGGCTACTTCCAGGCGGTAATCCATTCCGAAGTCTGGGTAGGAAAGCTGCGCCGTAAGGCGGTTGTTCTCCTTGTCGGCCTGGCGGCCTTTAAGCTGCGCCACGAGGTCCCACTGCTCCGGGGTGGGCAGCAGCCGCACGTCACCGTTAGTGGCGATGCGCCGGCCATGGAGGATCAGCTCCATCGCCGTGTTCTTTTGGTCAACGAAAACAGGGTGGAAGGTGCTGCTGTAAAGGAATACGCTGAAGCCCTGCGCATCGAGGTAGCCGGTTTCGGTCACCTTCATCGCAAGGTCTGCGCCGAACAAAGATAGCCCCGAAAACAGGGCGGTACACATCAATGCAAGCGGTTGTCTAGACATATCAGTTAACGGTGAGAGTCTCCTATGTAACAACCAAAGCGATCAGCGGATAAAGTAGCACGTAATGTGACGGCAAGGCTAGGTTCGTTACGGTCTATGCAGTAAGGGCCAATAATTTGTTGCATTTGCGCATACGTAAGGCGCCTCGGGGGCATCTCAAACTAACCGTTAGTCAAGACGTTAATGCGCATCACATCCGGGGCGCCGCCCGACTAAGCGGAGGCCAGCTCCCACCGACCAGTGGTGTTTCGGCTGGAACATGCCCGGCCTATGAAAGCCAGGGCCCACGAACGCCCCTTGGTGTACCCGGCGGAAGACGTGCCTGTCTGGTTGAGGGCGGCAGATCTGCATCGACAAGGCGCCCGGCTTCGCGCGTAAATGCTTAAAGCGCGTGCACTTACGCGCTGGATCGCAATCGCAGGGGAAGAAAGCAGACTGCCGGCATCCGGAGTTGTGCGGCAGTACGTGATGGCACCGTGGTGTCACGGTGGAGGTTGGGCCTCACACGTCACGCGATATCTGCTCTTTTCGAAATCTGCGTTATGTGGTATCTTGTTGTCCGCTAACGTGAGGAGCCTGGCAACGTGTCCTGGTTGGGTAGGGAAATGCGGACGCCGCTCTCGAATGAAACTCCCAGCAACGCCGACCGCGCCACCGCACTCAGAGAAGAACTGGCGCGCCGCGTAGCTGCCAGCAGCACGTTCGAGAAATCTCCAAGACTTCGAGCCTTCCTCCAGTATGTGTGCACGTGCGCGCTCGAGAACAGGCCCGAGGCGGCAACCGAACAGCAGATCGGCATCAACGTCTACGACCGGCCGCCCGGCTACAACCCAAACGAAGACAACATCGTCCGTTCCCAGGCCAGGCTGCTGCGGATGAAACTGGAGCACTACTTCGCCACCGAGGGCAAGGACGAGCCGATAGTCATCACGATCCCCAAGGGGAGGTATCTGCCCGTCTTCGAGCCGCGTGCGCCTGCGGAGCCGGCATCGCCCGCAACCCCAGCGCCGGTCCGAACCAAGCGCCGCGTTCTACTGCTGTTCACGGCCAGTGTCGCCGTGGTGTTCGGAGTCGTCATCATATGGCTGGCTTACCTGCTGACCGAATCGAGAACTCCCGTTTCGCAGCCCACTCCGGTCTCGGTAGGCTCGACCGCACCATTGGCGGAAAGCGGCGCGACTCCGCCACCGGATTCGCGGCCCGTTCCGGTGGTGCCAGATGTCGACGCAATCCGGATCGCCGCCGGCAGGACTGGGAGTCCTTACGTCGATGTGTGGGGACGGCGATGGGAGGCCGATCGCTACTACGAGGGAGGCGTCTCCCGGCCCGGCCCCAAGCACTTCTTCCCGCCGGTTCCCGATGAGGGCATTTTCAAGACCATGCGCGAGGCCAATGCGTCGGACGATCCCATGGTCCCGCAGTGGTTCCGATATGACATTCCGCTGAGCCCCGGAACATATGAATTGAAGCTATATTTCGCCGATCCACTCCGGCAGCCTGACTCTGATGAACGAGAGAGCGCCCAGAATCGCCGCAGTTTTCAAGTGAATATGAACGGACGTCCGCTTCTGACGGGTTTCGACCCCATCGCGGATGCCGGTTGGAGCGCCGTTGACATCCGCGCTTTCAAGGATGTCACGCCTGCGGAGGACGGAAAACTCCACCTCGAGTTTTCGGGCGGGCAGCGGCCGTTTGTGAATGCGATTGAGTTGACGCCGGGCACGCCCGGAAAGATGATGCCGATAAGGATTCGGGCCCAGGCGACGGATTTCATTGATTCAGATGGCACGCGCTGGAGCGGCGACAGGTACTACATCGAGGGGCGCACCACTCTATACAGGAATCCCGAAACGGGGCCGGTGGTTTCTCCCATCTATGCGGGCGAGCGGCATGGTAATTTCAGCTACGCAGTGCCAGTGCCGCCGGGCACTTACACGGTAAGACTGCATTTCCTGGAGACTTTTTTCAGCCCGTTAATTCCCGCCGCGGGCTGCCGGGGTGTCGGTTGCAGGGTTTTCGACGTCACCTGTAACGGCGTTATGCTGCTGGAGAACTTTGACATAGTCCAGGCCGCTTCGGGCAGCTTCCGGCCGGTAGTCCGCGAGTTCCGCGGCCTGCGCCCGAATGGACAGGGCAAGCTCCTGCTATCGTTCTCGCCGCGGGTGAACTACGCCGAAGTCAGGGCCATAGAAGTGCTCGACGAAGCGAAGTAGATGTCCTGCCTCCGCGGCGGGGGCCTTTGGAACGTGAATCTCCGCCCAGCAGTGGCGCCCTACCATCCAGACCGGTAGACACGGCTGCAAATCCGCAAATACCGGCTCCTGAATTTCCGCCCGACCACCTGCGGCTGCCAGCCGCAATCCAGGCCGGAAAAGACAGGGCTGGGCACGCGCGAATATCGGTGTATCACCGGTGGCGAGGGGCGGATCCGGCTGCAGCTCCAAGGCGACTAACATAGCTCCGGCCAAAGAGTTGTGTTACGTGCAACACACGGGTGATTCGCCGTTTGTTCGCGTAGCGGCACGGTGCATCCACCGGACGTTAATGGGCGCTAAATCGAGGCTGAACCGTAACACCCCCGTAACACACCTAGCAAAATCATCTAGAACGCATTAAATCCTCTGGAGTCGGGGTCTTGCGAGCGCCAAAACGCTCTGCGTGCAAGTTGAGGACGCTAACTGCAGTTCAACAGGAAGTTGTCGCAGCGTTTGTTCTCGAGCAGGGCCGGAGGCGCGTACAGACCTCACTAGGTATGGACACAGCACTTCCGAAAGGAGAGACATGGAGAAAGCGCTATTCAGTGCACATCGCATACTGCGCGTATCCGTGCTGCTGATGCTCGGCGTTGCTTTATTGAGCAGCGCCGCGTATGGACAGGGGACTGCCGCCATAGTTGGATCGGTGACCGATCAGTCGGGCGCTGCGATTCCCGGTGCCCAGATCACGATCACGAATGTGGATACCGGATTCGTCCGCAATACCGCATCCAACGAGGCGGGCGTCTTTTCTGCCCGCGACCTCCCCATCGGACGTTACGACGTCCAGGTGGAGGCGGCGGGCTTCAAGACGTTCAGACAGACCGGCATCACGCTGAACGTAGGAGCTACGGTCAGGTCTGACGCGACGCTTCAGGTCGGCGAGGTCGTAGAAAGCGTCACTGTCGAGGCCAACGCCGTCCAGGTTCAGGCGGACAGCAACGAGATCAGCCAGACGATTACCGACGACCTGGTTTCGCTGCTTGCCACCAACGGCCGGAACGTAGTCCAGTTGGCCGCGCTGGTGCCGGGCGCCGCGTCATCTATTCCGGACTTCGATACGCCAATGGCTCAGACCCAGAGCCGGAATATTGCGTACAACGGCCAGCGGAGCGACCACAACAACTGGATCATCAACGGCGGAGAAGCTTACGACCGTGGCAGCGGCGGCATCATGCTTGTTTCGCCGTCGCAGGATGCGATCCAGGAGTTCAAGGTGTTGACGAGCAACTACAGCGCCGACCTCGGCAACTCTTCCGGCGGCATGATCCTCATGGCCACCAAGTCCGGCACGAAGGAGTTCCACGGCGCACTCTGGGAGTATGTCCGCAACGACGCTCTTGACGCCAACACCTTTTTCGCAAACCTGAATGGGCGGCCCAAGCCCCAACTCCGGTACAACATGTTCGGGTTCAACCTGGGCGGTCCGGTGCCGATCGGCGAGGAGAAGAAGACGTTCTTCTTCTACAACATGGAGTGGCGCAGGCGCATCAACGGGAACACGATCAACGCGACCGCCGTTCCCCGGGTGTTGACGACCGGCGACTTCAGCTCCCTTCTGCCCGTCGACGCGGGTGGAACCTGTGTAGGCTCTACCTGCGGGCGGATCAAGATTCCCGCCACGACGGACCCGGATTTCATCGCGAAACTTGCGCAGTATGGGCTCCAACCCAGCACTGCTACCGAGACTAACTACTTCCCGAACAACATAATCCCGTCCGGGCTGCTCAGCCCCGCTGCCAAGTCGGTGCTAGCGGCCGGCCTGTTCCCGGGACCCAACGCTGCCGACGGGAGGTACTACGCCTCGGCGAACCAAGTTACCAACTATCGCGAGGAGGCCGTCCGGATTGATCACCAGTTCAATGAGAAACTGTCCGTGTTTGGCTCTTTGATCTATGACCACGGTACGGACAGGAACATTCCCCCGCTGTGGGCCGGCGGCACATTCGACACCGCAGGGTCAGTCATGGCGGTTCCCTCCTGGGCCGGCGTAGTCCACGCTACGCATACGATCAGCCCCACGTTGCTGAACGAGATCTCGTTCAACGTCAACGGCAATAACCTCACGATCACGAACTTCGGCGTCTGGGAGAAGCCGGCTGATTACAAAGTGCAGAACTTCTTCAACGCAAACAGGGACAACAAGCTGCCCGGCATCTCCATGGGCTCTCCGTACGGCGGCAGTTACACCCCTGGTTGGTGGCCGTGGTACAACACCTGGCGGAGCTGGCAGTGGAAAGACGACATCTCCTGGATGCGCGGCCGCCACAACATGAAGTTCGGCGGGTCGTACATGTTTACGCACAAGTGGCAGCAGTACCAGACCAACGCCGGCGGGCAGTTCAACTTCGGAACCCAGACGGGCAACAGCTTTGCCGATTTCATGCTGGGTATCGCCAGTTCCTATAGCGAGCCTGCCAGCCTGGACTACGTGCGAATCTCCAACCACACCATCGCCCTCTACGCTCTGGACGACTGGCGCATCACCAACAGGCTGACGCTCAACCTGGGTCTGCGATGGGAAGGCCTTCCCCACGCCTACGACGCCAAGGACAGAACTTCGAACTTCTACCCCGAGCTGTATGACCCGGCTCAGGCGCCGATCTTCATCGGCGGAGTGCTCGACACGAACGGTCCCGGATTCAAAACGGTTCCCGGCGTGCCACTCGAGGGCTTCAAGTTCTACATGAATGGCATCGGTATGGCTGGACGGGACGGGATTCCCAGGGGCCTTGTGAACAACAGTTGGAACACCTTCGCCCCGCGCGTCGGGTTTGCATACGATCTGACCGGAAGCGGGAGGACCGTTCTGCGGGCCGGCGCAGGCATCTTCTATGAGCGCCTGGCGGGCAACGAAATGTACAACATGGGCCAAAACATGGTCCCGTACGCATACACGTCTTCGGTGTCCAACGTGTACTTCGACAATCCCAGAACGGAATGGACAACCGGACGGACGGCTGAGACTCCCTACGGCGTCGCCAATCTTACTGCGCTGTCGCGCGATTACCGGCATCCCACTGCGGTCCAGTGGAGCTTCGGAATCCAGCGGCAGTTGCGCGAAAACGCGATGCTGACGGTGTCCTACGTCGGCAACGCTAACTACCACCAATCGATGGGGCGCAACATCAACTATGTTGATCCGAACGACAGGGAAACCCGCCTGGCTATCTGCGGCACCGTCTGCGGCTATAGCGGGACTCCCGTCAACGCCAACCACTACCGGCCATACCTGGGGTGGGGAACCATCGCGCCCATGGAGATGATGGCGAACTCCAACTACAACTCCCTGCAAGCGAGCTTGCGGGTGTTGGCGTGGAAGAACCTCACGATCAACAGCTCCTACACCTGGTCGCACGCCCTCTCCGTCATAGACGGCGAACTGTTCACCAACATCAACAACCCCCTCAATGCTCGTTGGGACCACAGTTCAGCCAGCTTTGACCGGCGACACATGAGTGTAACGAGCTTCATCTACCAGTTCCCGTTCTTCCGGAATTCCAGCAGCCGGGCTTTGAGGCTGGCCCTCGGCGGTTGGGAACTCTCCGGAATCGCGAGCTTCATTTCGGGCGGTCCGCTTTCCGTCGGCCTGGGCCAAGACAACCTCGGGCTGGGCGGCGCCACGAACAACCGGGCGAACCAAGTCTCTGCTGTCACCTACCCGAAGACCCGCTTCGAGTGGTTCAGCAGGTCTTCGTTCGCGAGGCCGGCTCCCCTCGAGTGGGGCAACTCCTCACGAGACGCCATAGTCGGCCCGGGCCGCAACAACTGGAACATGGCGCTGTTCAAGGTGTTCGCGTTCACGGAGAGAGTCCGGTTCGAGTTCCGTGCGGAGACGTTCAACACGTTCAACCACACGCAGTGGACGAATCCCAACACGAGCTTTACCAGCGCCTCTTTTGGCCAGATAAGCGGCACCTACGGTCCGCGTAACCTCCAGCTAGGAGCGAAGTTGCAGTTCTAGGTTAGGGTCTGACCCCGATACCCTGACAGCCCCGGCGCACGGGAAAAGACACCCGCCCGAGCGCCGGGGCGCTTTGTCCTGCCCGCCTCGAAACCGTGCGCCCACCGCTCAGAGCCGCCCAAACTTCGCGATAGCTTCGGCCAGCGATTTCGTCTGCTCGATGAAGGGGTACGTGGAGTGCTCCGTGTAGTCCAGTTCCTGGGACTTCTTCAGGATCTCGGCTTCGTGCTCGCGCGGTATGACAACCACGCCGTCCTCGTCGGCGGCGATGATGTCGCCGGGCTTGACTCTCACTCCGGCGCACGTTACCGGCACGCCGCGAGCGGCCCGATAATGGCCCACTATTGTTCCAGGCGACACGCCGCGGCTGTAGACAGGAAACTGAATGCGAGTCAGTTGCGGCACATCCCGGACGGAGCCGTCGATCACGGCGCCAGCCACGCCGCGGTATTTCAGTGTGGTTCCCATCAGGCCGCCGATGACGCCGAAATCAAGGCCATCCTCAACAGCTACGACGAACACTGAGCCGGTGGGAGCCGTGTCCAGAGCCTCGATCATCGGCGAAATCTGCGCGTTGCCCTCTTTGTTTTCGTATTTCGTGAGCTGTACGGTGACTGCCCGTCCGGCGAATTTCGTTTTGAACAGCGGGCGCATGTCGTGCGCCATATAGTTCCTGGTTCCGTACAACTGTTCGATGGCGTCCGCTATGGACGCGACCTCGACGAGCTTGAAACCCTCCACCACGGGATCATCCTTAGTCTGCGTGGCAGTCTGCGCGGCGGCATGACTGCCGGCCACCGCGACGGCGAACGCGGTTATCCCACAGATGAATAGAGCTTTGAGTCTCATTTGGAGTCTTCCTTGTGCCCTGGCTTGTGCCCTGGCGCGCGTGCCCGCGGCGGCCGTACACCGCGCGCCACGGCGACATCCAGCGGGGCCGGCCGAAAGCGGACAGAGCGCGTCATCAGGGAACATATCAGATCCACGGGCCCCGGTGAGGTTCCCGCGTGCGACGATCCGCGCAGTACGTAAGCCGGCGGTTCGAACAGGAGGGCGCCCGGTGCAGACTCGAGCGAATGTGTTGGGAAGGGTGGGCGAACGGGAGTGAAGGCGAGCCGGGGACGGCTATTCGCCGCCTCCGGCTCGCAACCTTGCTCTACGCCAGCCGGATGATCGCTGTTGCGATCGAGATGGGCGGCAGCTCGAGCTGAACGCGCTCGTTAGCGGCCGACACGGGGTGATCCTTCGGCACCACGGTGTTCGGGTTCTCGAAGGTGTTGCAGGCGTTGTAGTCAGGGTGATGGAGCAACTGCGCCCTGGCGGACACGGCCCGCGTTCCTGCGAGCGAGCAATTCACCTTCATGTGCACGTCGTGTTTTGGGTTCACGAACGTGACGACCAGCTCGTTGTCTTTCCGCGAGGCAGAGAGCGAGATTCCGAGCGGCGAGGTGTCGCCGGTCTCGGTGCGCACGGAAATCTTGTCCCGGTGAGGCTTTTGCAGCTCGAAAGCGTAGTAAGTCGTGGTCTTAACGCAATTATTCCCGTGCGCGAGCAGCACGGACTGAAGCACGTTAACGGTCTGCGCGATGTTGCACATGTACAACTTGTCCGCCTGCCGGTGGAACACATTGAGGCCCATAGCCGCCGCGACGGCGCTGCGGACGGTGCTTTGCATCCAGAGCCGGCCGTATTGCTTCTCCTCCTCCGGGATCATGCGGTCCCAGACGCCCCACTCATCGATGATGAGATGCACCGCGGGCGTGGGCCTGTTCGGTCCGCCCTGGGTACTACGCCGCGCTATCGCGCTCAGATAGCTGTCCAGGAGGCCGCGCTGGATTCGGATGGCCTCTTCCATCTGCGCGAACGACGATAGCTGCGCCTGCATGTTCTCGACGGTGAATTTGGTGGGTACGTCGCGGCCGTTGGAATAGAAGTGCATCGCCCAGCCGTTGGGCAGCGAACCCGGCCCGCGCGCGATGACTGACTCCATGAATCCTCGCGTCCAAGCCACGTCGTTGCCGCTGGGTCCGCACGCGATGGTGAACGGCCTGGTCTCGCCAAACGCGCGCGCATATGTGCGGAACCTGCGGTACACGTCGGCGTAGTACTGGGGAGTCATATTGCCGCCACAGCCCCAGTTCTCGTTTCCGATGCCCCAGTAACGGACGTTGAACGGCTCCGGCGACCCATTCGCGGCGCGCTCGTCTGAGAGACTGCTGCCAGACGGATAGTTGCAATACTCCATCCAGTCGCGCATCTCCTCGGGCGTTCCGCTGCCAAGATTGGCGGCCAGGTACGGCTCCGCTCCGATCAGGCGGCACAGGCGGATAAACTCGTGGGTTCCGAAGCTGTTGTCCTCGGTGTAGTTGCCCCAGTGGATGTTGACGGTCTTGGGGCGCTTCTCGACGGGGCCGATACCGTCGCGCCAGTGGTAGTCGTCGGCGAAGCACCCGCCGGGCCACCGGAGGACTGGGATCCCGAGCGCTTTAAGGTCATCGATGGCCTGTTTGCGGAAGCCTTCGATATTGGGAATAGACGAGTTCCGGCCGACCCACAAGCCGCCGTAAACACAACTGCCGAGGTGCTCGGCAAACGATCCGTGCAGCAGGGAACTAATTGTTCCTATCTCTGCTGTAGGATAGACCGTGACGCGGGTCTCCTGCGCAGTCGCGGAGAAGCCCTTGCGGGATGTGGCGGCCGCGAAAACCGCGGCGCCGGCGCCGGCGACAAAACCTCGCCGGGAGAAAGACTTGTTGGCCATGATCACCTCCAGTTCGACGCGGCGCGGCGCGCCCGCTGAGTACACGCCAGCGGCCCGCGCACCGATTTCCACGAGAGTATAGAGCAACACAGTTTGGGCGAGCAAGCGCTTGCAGAGAAGAGGCGATGCAGGGCGCGTCTGCGGGCGGCGGCACTATTCCATGACGCAAGCACCGGGATGAGCGGCTGGAACCATCATCCGCAGGTTGTGCCGGCCTTGTGGCAGCCTGTCCGGTGCAGCCGATTCCCCGCGCGGAACGGCATCTGGGGGCCGCCCGCGTGTAGAAGCGCAGCAGCCTGACCGGGGCCTGCGCTCCCGAGTGGATGAGTGGCGAGACTCGGATCCTCGCGTTCCTGGATATAGAGCGCAACCCATGTAAGACGCCTGTAAGCGCTTACCGTAGCGGCGTGATACAATAAGGCTTTGCCATAGTAAGTAACCCAATGACGCTAGAGCAAGTCGCCAAGAGGGCGCGTGTATCTACGGCTACGGTATCGCGCGTGCTCAACGATGTCGGAGTCGTTAAGGAGACAACTAAGAAACGCGTCCTCCAGGCCTTGACGGATCTGAACTACTATCCGAACCTGCACGCGCGGACGCTCGCAGGCGGTATCAGCCGCACGGTCGGGGTGATCGTCTCTAACGTGAGCAATCCCTTCTTCATAGATGTTTTTCGCGCGCTCGACAGCGCGGCGCGGGAGAGCGGTTACGAGGTGCTAGTCGAACACACGGACTACAGCGTGGACCAGCTCATGGCGGGCGTCGAGTCTCTGCTCAGCAACCGCGTGTCCGGCCTCGCCATCGTGGTTTCGGAGATGGCGCCGCCGGTTCTGGCGAAGGTGCAGGCCAGCAAACTGCCGGTCGTGTTCTATGATGTCGGAGTGCCCGGGGACAACACCACTAACATCCGGGTGCGGTATGAGCTGGGCATGCGTCGCGTAGTGCAGTATCTGTACTTGCTCGGCCACCGCAGGATGGCTTTCGTCGGCCACCACGACGGCCTCAGCCCCCTGCAGGTCCGCAAGGCGGCATTTGTCGAAACGGTGAGCCAGTACGGCGCTGAAGTGGATAACACCGTTGCCGTCAGCGTCGATACTCCGGCCGGCGGCGCGAACGCCGCGCGCGAGCTGCTGACATCGTCATTCAGGCCCACCGCGATAGTTTGCGTGAACGACTATATGGCGATCGGAGTGCTCCGCGAGGTGAGGCGGCAGGGGCTGTCGGTACCAGACGACATATGCGTGACGGGATTCGACAATATCGAGTTGTCGGAGTTTACTTACCCGGCGCTCACGACGGTGAACATTCCTCGCGCGAAAATCGGCAAGCTCGCTTTTGAAGCCATCATGAGCGCCAAGGAGGCGCCTCAGGCCGCCCGGGAAATCCTGCTCGATCCCGAGCTCGTCGTGCGCGACTCCACCGGGCCGGCGCGCGAGCGCTGAGCCAATACTCGCTCAAGCCCCGAGGTTGCCAGTGCCGAATCAAGCGGCCTTGCTCCCTACGGCATGGCGAGCCGCGGAGTGCTCCCTGGGATGCCCGGCCGGACCGGGATCAGGCTCCCGGCCCGGCCTTCGCTTCAAACCGGCTATGCCCGTGTGATCCAGATGATCGACGCAGGAGGCAACTGCTCCCGGCGACGGCGTGCGCCGCCTTGCGGGCGCTCGGGCGCCTTCGCGTTCGGCCCCATGTAGAGTTCCGGGCTGGCCGAGAGGGGCCCGGCCTCGGGTGGCAGGTCCTTCTGGCGATTGAGGCGAGCGTAGTTGGGAATCGCGAGCAGTCTGCTGCCGTCGGCAAATGTGCCAGTGATGGCTGTCACTCCGCCCAACAGATCCGGACGCCATTCGGCAGTAAGAGGAGCGGTATCGGCGAGCGCCTTTGTGATGTCCTGATCAGTTTTTTCGATGTTGTAGACGAGCGGGCCGTACCGCAGCGCGACCTTGCCGCGCAAGGCGGCGACCTGTTCCACGGCCTTCACGCGCTGCACCCTGAGCGGCAGTTCCAGCTCGACCTGATCTCCCGCCTTCCACTCGCGCCTTATCACCGCATAGCCTTTTTCGATTACAGGCTTCACAGGCCTGCCGTTCACGGCGAGCGAAACCAGCCCGGAGACTTCGGGAGTGGCCTCGTACAACTTGCTGGTGGCACGGTTCGGGATGCGCAGGCGCAGCGCGAACTGCCTGGCGGCCTTGGGGTTGATGGTAAGTGCTATCTTTCCGCTCCAGGGATAGTCGGTCTTCTGGACGATCTCTACATCCGTTCCAGCAGCGCGCTCGAGCGTGACCGTGCTGCCGATGTACATATTGACGTAAATACCGTCAGGAGACGTGGCATAGGTCCACGTTGGAATCATCAGGAGCGTGCGCGGTATGTTTCCGACGCAGCAGGGGCAATTATGCCAGGAGCTGCGGGCCATGTTAGCGTCGAGCGGATTGGTGTAGTAGAAGTTCTTGCCTTCGAGATCCATCGAGCCGAGGAGAGCGTTGTACATGGTCTCCTCGTAGTTGTCGGCGTACCGCGCGTCATGATAGGCAAGATTCATCTTCCAGTGGAAGAAGATCATCCCGCAGCTTGAGCACGATTCGCAGTAAGAGTTGTTCCGCAGCGAGTAGTTCGGGCCAAAGCCTTCGGGAGTCTCGCCGCTGCCGACACCGCCCGTAAGGTAGTACTTGCGATTGACTATGTTGTCCCAGAGGGACTTCACAGCGCTCTGGTAATCGGGGTCGTGGGTCTCGACAGCAACGTCGGCCATGCCCGAGTAGGTGTAAGCGGCGCGGACAGCGTGGCCCACCGCCTCGTACTGCTGCACCACGGGCGCGTGGCTCTGATCGTACTCGTGGCGGTCACGCGTGGTGGACGCGGCGGTGTAGCGGCAGTCGAGCAAGAACTTGGCGGTCTGGATGTAGCGGTCGCCCTTGCCGCCTCCTTCGATGTCGTTCACGAACCGGCCGAAGCGCACCAGCGCCTGCTCCATCCCCTGGTGGCCGTCGTACCAGGGCTTCTTCGGCGCGGGGCCGATGTTGTTTGCCCAGCAATCCGCCAGCTTCTTGGCCGCGTCGTACAGGCGGGAGTCCTTCCTGTCGGTCATGAGGTAGTGGCTGATGGCAGATTCCAGAAAGTACCCGGCCACATAGCCTTCATGGTCGTCGCGGTGCGCGGGGTCCCAGTGCTTAAACTTACTGCTTTCGGTTATCCGGCCGTCACGCTCAAGCCTGTCCAGTGTAAACGCGGTCTGGAGATAGCCATCGGGCTCCTGGGCCGAGAGTATCTTTGGGATCCAGTCTTCTAGCGTTGCGCGGAACTTCGCCTGGGCTTTCTCGATCTCGGGATCGCCGTTGGCGTCGACCATCAGGGCGAGACTCATGGCTTCCACCGTCTGATGGACCCAGGCGTTGGAAAACACGAAGCCCTTGTGCAGGCCCGCCGGCTCTCCGCGCAGCTTCTTGCCGGCTTCGACGAAGTTGTCGATCCCGCCAGGCCCGAGGACCACGTGATCGCTGTTGATCACGTCGATGCAATGGGGAATCCAGTTGACGATCAGCGCCTTGGCACGGGCGCTCCAGAGCTTGCTGTCCAGTTTGTAGCGCCGGGTGTGGACAGCATCAAGCTGTCGCGCCGGGGGCGCCTCCTGAACTGAGACGCGCAGCGTGGATTCACTCTTCGTCTGCCCGTTGTCCGCCGAGAATCTCAGCACGTAATCCCCGAGCCGCGTGAAGGTGGCCGTAGTGACGGCCGCATCAGGGTTTTCGAACCTGACATCGCCCGGCCCCGACACCTTTGTCCAGAGGGTCTTGAACGCCGGGCCGGTCGGCGCCGGCGGTTCGGGCTGCTTGGGCTCCCAAGGCACGGCGCGCTCCGGGCGGGGCTGATCACCGTACCCCGCCCATGCTTTGAGGTACGTCTTTCCGGGAAAGATCGTGATGCGGTCTATCCCGGCCTCCGCATTGAGCGGAGCGCCCTCCTTGCTTTGCGAGGCGGAGAGGATGGCGGTATGCAAGAACGGAGCGACGGCGGCGACGCCGGCGGCTTTGCCCGCCTTGCTGAACACTTCGCGACGGCTGATGATGCTCTCGGATGGCTTGTTCATGGCTTCGTCCCAGAACCGATTATCTTCCCGGGCAGGGCACCAGGCAAGCGCTTGCGCGGCGATGCCGCGAGAGTTGGGCGGGCCACGGCTCGCCGCGGCCTGAGGGCTCGGATGCGTCGAGTATAATCGATGACGGCCTGACAGGCCATGACATCCCGAAGGGCCGGCTTCGAGGATCTTACGGAAAGGGGCGTTCCGATGCACAGCAGGCGTGAATTCGCGAAGCTGACTGCGATGTTCCCTATCGTTGCCAGAGCGGCGTTCGGCAAGAGCACTGCGACTCTTGACTGGAGCCGGACAGCTCAGGAGATCGACGGTTTCGGGGCTTCGGCCGCGTTCCACATGGCCGGCAACTTGATGGGCTTCCCCGAGCCGCAGCGCAGCGAGATATTGGATGCTCTGTTTTCGCAGACCACCGGCGCGGGTCTTTCCATCGTTCGCAACTTCGTCGGTGATGGCGGCACCTGGGGAACGAAGGAGAACGGGCCTTCGCCGTCAATCGAGCCGCAAGAAGGCGTTTGGAATTGGACCGGCGACGAAGACGAGATCTGGTTCATGCGCGAAGCCGGCAAGCGCGGCTGCACGCGGTACATGAGCACCGTGTGGAGCCCGCCCGCGTGGATGAAGGACAACAACAACGTGGTCGGCGGCCGCCTGCGGCGGGACAAGTACCAGGCCTATGCGGAGTATCTCTCGATGTACGTGCGCGGGTACAAGGAGCACCACGACATCGACATCTACGCCATCTCGCTCGCCAATGAGCCCGACATCACGGTGAAGTACTCATCGTGTTACTGGACGGGGAAGGAATTCCACGATTTTCTCCTGGTGCTGATCCCAGTTTTCGAGCGGGACAAGATCACAGCAAAGGTGATCGTGGGCGAGCACAGCGCGTGGACCGAAAACCCCGTGCTCGAATCGCTCGAAGATCCAGTCACGGCGGCGCGTGTCGATATCGTCGGCGTGCATGCTTACGGAACCGTCGCACGGGTGCCGTTCCCGCCCGTTACCCAGCGTTCGGGCCTGCTGACAGAGACACTCAAGAAGAAGAAAAAGATCTGGCAGACAGAAGCGGCCAATCTCGGCAAAAATTACCCGGACATACGCGATGGTGTCTACTGGGCCAAGGTGCTCCACACCCATGTGGCGGAGAATCGAACGAACGCCTGGTTCTATTGGTGGGCGGTGAGCCAGTACAACAGCGGCGGCAGCCTCGTTCATCTGGATCTGAACAAGAAGACGTATACGATCGACAAGCGCCTGTATACGATCGGAAACTACAGCCGCTTCGTGCGGCCCGGCTACTTCCGCATCGAGATGGAGACGGAGCCGACTCCTGGCGTGCTGATTTCGGCTTACAAGAACGAGCCGGAGAAGCGGCTTGTGCTGGTCGCCATCAACGAGCACGATAGCCCGCAGGACCTAGAGGTCAGCCTGCAAGGCGTCAACGCCACCTCTGCCGTCCCCTGCCGCACATCCGAGACGGAGAACCTGGCGACGCTCCCGGCGATCCCCATCTCGGGGAACACGCTGAGGGCGTCTCTTGCGCCGATGAGCGTTACGACGTTTACGGCGCAAGTTGCGCTTCCGAGCAGTAGCTGAGCGCCCGATCGCAACACCGGATACGGTTGAGGGCTGAGAGCGGGCGCGCCTCAGCCCTGCTCCGTCCGCCGCCGTCTTCAGAGCTGGCGGCACGCTGCGGCGCTGCCTGCTTCAGGCAGGCGTCCGAGATGCGGGACCCTATCCACGCGCCGCTGCCCTCAGTGGTTTGGATGGCCGTGCGCGCCGTGCCCGGCAGGACTCGCAGCCTGGGCAGGGGCGCCGGCGGCCCGCTCGATCGATGTCACCTTGATGATATTGGTCTTCTCGAACAGAGTTCCCTTCACTCTT
>JBLNBX010000102.1:0-32664 GCA_050260275.1 bacterium | reverse complement strand
GCCGAGCAACTTGCGCAGCACGGCATCACGCTGCTCGTCGAGGCCATCAACCACCGCGACATTCCTGGCTTCTTCATCTCGCGCCAGAGCGAAACATTCGAGTTGCTCCAGGCCGTCGCCGCGCCTAACTTCAAGATGCAGATCGACTGCTATCACATGCAGATCATGGAAGGCGACCTGAGCATGAACCTCAAGCGGTACATGCCCCACTGCGGCCACGTGCAGATCGCCGGCGTCCCCGGCAGGAACGAGCCGGACACGGGCGAGGTGCGATACGAAAACATATTCCGGCTGCTCGACGAACTCGGCTACACAGGCTGGGTGGGTTGCGAGTACAAGCCGCTCGGCAAGACGGTGGACGGCCTCGGCTGGTTCCGGCGCATGACCGCCGTGGCCTGAGCGCGCGCATACGGCATCAGAAAGGAACAGACCGTGCAGAAGATCGGTTTCATCGGCCTCGGCATCATGGGCATGCCCATGATGAGGAACCTACTAAAGGCGGGGTACTCCGTCGTCGCATACGACATCGTGCCCGAACTCGTCTCGGCGGCCGCCCGGGACGGGGCGGAACGCGGAGACTCCTGCAGCGATGTCGCGAGCCGCTCGGACGTCATCATCACGATGCTTCCAGACGGCCCTGAGGTAGAGCAGGCCGTGCTGGGCCCGGGAGGCGTGCTCGATGGCGCGCGTGCCGGCGCGATCCTCGTGGACATGAGCTCGATCAACCCGATGGTGTCGCAGAAAGTTGCCGCGGAGTGCGCCAAGAAAGGCGTCGAGTTCATCGATGCGCCGGTGAGCGGCGGAGAGCCGAAGGCTATCGACGGCACGCTGGCTATCATGGCAGGCGGCAAGAAAGAAGTGTTCGAGACGGTCCTGCCGATTCTCCAGAAGATGGGCTCCAGCGTGACGCTCACCGGCGGAGTCGGGGCAGGCAACGTCACCAAGCTCGCGAACCAGATCATGGTGGCGTGCAACATTGCGGCTATGGGCGAGGCGCTGGTGCTGGCTCAGCGTTGCGGCGTCGAGCCCGAGGTTGTTTTCAACGCCGTGAAGGGCGGGCTCGCCGGCAGCGCTGTGCTCAACGCCAAAGCCCCCATGGTGATCGCGCGCAACTTCAAGCCGGGCTTCCGCATCCGCCTGCACCAGAAGGACCTTCGCAACGCGCTGCAGGCGGCTGAGTCCAATAAGGTGCCGCTGCCGCTCACCAGCCTCGTGCAGCAGGAGATCATGGCGCTGATGAACCGGGGCATGGGCGAGCTGGACCACTCCGCCATTGTCCGTTTCACCGAGCAGCTCGCCGAAGCGGCTGGCTCGGCGGCATCGGCTGACTGACTCGCCGGCGCGCCCGCTTGATCCGCACGGAGTCTGGAGGCGGTGCGGGCGCGCGGGAGGTCCCGTATGAGCGTGTCTCTGGCGCTTGCGATCACCACGGGCTCCGGTCTGGCTCAGAACCAGAGCCCGGATACGGCGACGGCTTCCGCCACGCAGGACACTACTCCGCGGGCCGGGCTCGTCGTTTCCACGCCAGGACAGGGAGCCGTGAGCGGGAACGTCGTGCGCAGACTCGTGTGTCTCTCCGTTCTCATCGCGCTCGCACCGGCATTTATGAACGCGCAGAACTCCGGCGGCGCGCCCGGCGCAGTGGTCGAATTCAGGCCCGGTCTGTTCAGCACGTCGCCGCCGGAGGGCCTGACCGTTGCGGGCAACCCGCAGGTCATCGATAGCCCGTTCGGCAAAGCCGCGCAGTTCGACGGAAAAGACGACGGTTACTTCCTGCCCGTCAACCCTCTCGAAGGGCTCAGCGAGTTCACGCTCGAAGCTGTGTTCCGTCCCGATGGAGATGGCCCCGCCGAGCAGCGCTTTGTTCACTTCGGGCAGGTGATGGGCGATCGCGTTCTTCTCGAGACGCGCGTGGCGAACGGGCAATGGCACCTGGACACGTTCATCGCCGGCGGAGGGCCCGGCAGGCCCATGATCGATCCCAAGCTGGTTCATCCAACGGACCGCTGGTATCATGTGGCGTTCGTTGTCAGGAATGGACGCCTGTCCAACTACGTCAATGGAGTGCTGGAGCTCGAAGGACAGGTGCCCTACACGCCGATGAAGGGTGGCGCGGCGTCGATCGGCGTCCGGCTGAACCGGCAATCGTGGTTCAAAGGAGCGATCTACTCGGTCCGGATCACGCCCAGGGCGCTGGCACCCGGCGAGTTTACGCTCTCGAAACCGCAGGCCGAGTGATGGGCGAGGTCGAGGGTTCAAAACGGCGCGGGCGCCGGTCCGCCCGCGCGAGCCGGAATGCCCAGCTATGCGCGCTGGCAGGGCGGATTTCTGCAGAGGTGATGCTACGTGACTAATTTGAAGGAACGGCTCAGAGCGGGAGAGACCCTCCTCGGTTGTTTCCTCAACCTGGGCTCGCCATTAACGGCCGAGATGATCGGCAGCGCCGGGTTTGATTTCGCGGTGCTGGATCTCGAGCACGGCTCGGGCACCGAGGCCAATGTGCTCCATCAGCTTCAGGCGCTGGAGCACACGAAGACGCGGTCTGTCGTCCGCGTGGAAAGTCACGCCCGGCAGCGGTCGCATCGCGTGCTCGATCTGGGCGCACACGGCATCATGTTCCCGCGCGTCAACACCGCCGATGAGGCGCGCGACTGTGTCGCCGCCATGCGCTATCCGCCGCACGGCGTGCGTGGAGTAGCGTCGACAAATCGCGCGTGCGGCTTCGGGAACTCCTTCCGGGAGTATGTCGAGGCCTCGCGCGACTCCCTGCTCGGCGTCTTTCAGATCGAGACCGTCGAGGCGATCAGCAACGTGGATGAGATCGCCGCCGTCGATGGAGTGGACGTGCTCTTCATCGGTCCGCTCGATCTGTCGATGAGCCTTGGAATACTCGGCCAGTTCGATCATCCGGAGTTCACGAAGGCGCTCGAACTGACGGCCGCCGCCGCGCGCAGGCACGGCAAGACCACGGGTGTCCACATGGCGAACCCCGGCATGTTCGACCGTTATTACGAGCTTGGATTCCGGTTCCTGGCCTGCGGCTCCGACGGAGCCATGGTGAGTCAGGGCGCGCGCTCTCTCGCCGGTGCTCTCACATCGGCGCTCGGCAAGCACATCGCAGCGGCAACCGGCAGGTAAGCGGCGCGCGCCAGCTCAGGCTGGCTGTATCCCCCGCATCAGAGCGGTAAGAAGCACGGCGATTTGTGTCTTCAGTGATCGCGCGGCGGAAATGCCGCCCGGCGGCGCTCAGGCAGCCGGGCGGCGTTCACATGCTAGTTGTTTATCTTGACGACGGAAACACGCGGGTCGATCTTCACCTTCTTCAGCCCCGTGCCGATGTCCACGAACGGACCCGGCAGCCGCTCCGTACCCGCCGCCTTCTTCCTCAGCAGGTCCGTGTCGATGCTGTCGAACAACGGAACCTTCTTCAGGGTCCCCTCGGGGACCAGCGTCAGCTCCAGTGTGTCCGCGTCGAACGCTACTTCCAGTTGCGCGTCGGCTCCATGCTGCTCCATCTCGAGGTACTTCTGCCAGTAGGCCAGATCCAGCCACTGCTGCGGCTCGGGCCTCAGTATGCGCAGGTAGCCGGCGGGCATCTGGCCGAACACGTTCCCGTCGGACCGGTTGTGCACGGTTGTGAACTCGATCGCGGCGCGCCCCATGCGATGGAAGATGTTGTTGTAGACGCGATTGCCCCATCCGTCGTTGGTGTGCCTGCCGATGGGCCGCGGCCGGCCGCCCAGCCCGGACGTGCTCGTCACGCCGGTCTGTTCGCAATCGATGAAGAGGTTGTGCGCGACGGTCAGGTTGTTCGTATCCCTGATCAGGATCCCGCCTGTGAGCTTGTAGAAGATGTTGTTGTCGATCAGGTTGGGATCTTCGCTGCCTTCGATGTGGACGGCGTGCGGGTTCACGGTTCCCGGAATGTCCGCGAAGACGTTCCCGGAGATGCGGCAGTTGACGTTGCGAATATCCAGCCAGACGCCGTTCCCGTAGCGCACGTGCCGCACGATATTGTTGCGGAACAGCACGTCCTTCGCGTTGTGCATCTTCATGGCCGCCGATTCCGACATCTCCGCGGCGTTCTGCCACCCTATCCACTCGAACAGGTTCCCCTCGACCAGCACCTCCTGCGGCCCGCCGGTGCCGCCGATGCCCTCGATACCGCAGTAGCGGAACGTGTTGTTCCGTATCAGGTCACCGCCCACCATACCCGGAGGCGCAGAGGCGCCCCAATCCTCGTTGCCGACGTCGAAACCCACGCTGTTGGCCCACTCCACGATGTTGTCCTCAAAAATCCAGTGGTGCCCGCGGTTCGTGGATACCAGCCCGCGCTGCGGAACAGGGAAGCCGTTGCCCGCGTGTTTGAACTCGATTCCCTTCACGCGGATGTAGCCCTGATACCGCTCGGCCGGCACGAACACCTGCTCGTGCACGGTGGCTTCGATCATGTGCTGATCCGGACTGTCGTCGTTGGGCAGGCGCACGTGCAGAACCAGGCCGTTGTTCTCGATCCAGAACTTGCCGCCCGCTCCGCCGATCTCATCGAACAGCGGCTTCCACCGCACTTCGCTAAAGAAGTTCAGCGACCGCGGCGATTCGGCGATGAGCTGGCTGAACAACTCCACGGGCTCGAGCGGCTTTCCGTCCACGAAAACCAGCCCGCGGCGGCGGAAGTACGGAGCCATGTCGATCCGGCCGTAGTTCAACCAATAGCGGTCTCCGAGCACGTTCACCATCGCGAACGGGTTGTAGCCGCTCTCCGCGAACAGCTTCGGGTCCAGCTTTATCTGCCAGATCTTCGCCGTAGGCGCAGGACCCGCCGCGCCGCGCGCGCCCATACGCCAGCCGGTGCTTGGCTGCCATCCATCCTTGAGCACTACGGAGCCGCGAATGGAAACCTTCGCCCCGGGCGCAGCCTCGTAGCTGATCATCTTGTCCGGCCCCGTGCCGCCCCTGGCCGGGCGCACACATTCGCGATAGATGCCCTCGGCGATCACAACCCGCTCGCCGGGCTGCAACACCTGCGCCGCTTTGTTCACGGTGCGGAACGGGCGCTCCTTCGTGCCCGGCCCGTTGTCGTCCGCGTTAGCGGCGTTGCCGTCGACGTAGTAGGTTTTCGAGAACTTAAGCGGTCTCTCCCAGATCGGGAACTCGCGCCCGTCGGGCAGCCGCGCGTCGCCCGCCCAGAGGGCCGTGGCAAACCCGCATAGCAGCAGGATCAGCAGTCGCATATCCACCTCCAGGTGCCGCGAGAACTGGCGGCGCAGTTCGCTACTCAGTGGGCGTCTTCAGCCAGACGCGGCTCGCGGCTCAGCCTTTCTACCTCCGCTCTTTTCGATACACGGTACCACGCTCGGGCAGTCCGGTCTGCGCCCCGGCGCCGGCGCGGCGGAAAGTGCGGGTGCCGGCGTGCCTTTTTCCCGCAGGCTGGGCCTTCGAGCGCTCCTGTGTCATATTGGTGTTCCTGCGCTATGCGTGGTGTGTGGTTGAGCGTCGCGGGCGCGGCCGCCCTGTCGCTGTTGGGATGGGGCGGCTACCGGCTCTGGCCCCGGGGCGTGGAGTTCCATCCCCTGACCGTCAGGCTTGTGTGGGAACGCATCGACGGCCGCGACGTGATGCGGGTGCCGGGACAATACCTGGTCGCCGAGGTCGCCGTTTACGACGACGAGTTGTTCGCCTACCTGATGTTCCAGTATCTGCGCCGCGCCGAGCCCTTCACGCAGGCCGATGTATTCCTCACGTACCGAAGGGAAGGCGGCACGCTGGTCTATCCCATCCAGGTAAACCTTCCGAATGACCTTCTCGGAGCCTTCGATTTGCTCGGGCGCGCTGAGCAGGCGGGCCTGATCGACCGCTACGAGTGGCGCTACGTGGACATCAGCACCCTTCAGAAGCTGCGATACCAGACGCGCGTGTTCACAACGGCCTACAACCTCGGCGCGCGCCGCAAGCTCGAGGACCTGAGCCGGGCTGAACTAGTTGCTTACGTCAGGCGCTACATCCGGTACAAGTCCGTCACCGATCCGCGAATCCAAAAGAAGATCGAGCCCGTGCCGCGCCCGCTCACGCACGACGAAGCCAGCCTGTTCGCCGCCGACATCGTGGCCGTCGCGGACTTCTACTCCCTGCCGCTGGACTTTTTCCTCGGCATAGGCGCGATGGAGAACAACTACATGAACGTCGACGGCGATCTCGAGAACACAGTATGGAAAAGGCGCGCCGAGAACGGCGACATGGTGCTGAAGCGGCGGCGCGGGCGAGTGCTGGTTCTGAACCCGTCCTCGGGCGCGTGGCAGATTACGCGCGAGACGCTCCGGTACGTCCACAGGCTGTACCTGAAAGACACCCGCGACTACAACGCGCTCCCGGCTCGCCTCCGGCCGCCCGCGAAACTCGATCTCGACAACGTTGACCCCAGCGTTCTGACCACCTACGCGGGCCTTCTCTTCCGAAAGCTGCTCGACGACTTCGGTGGCGATGTCGAGACAGCCGTCGGCGCGTATAACGGTGGGGCGGGCAACCCGAATCCGAAGTACGCTGCCGGCGCCCGCACGGCTGCCGCGCACGCGCGGCTCATCCTGGAACAGGCCGCGGTGCTCAATGGCAGCCCCGCGGCCGATATGCAATTCCTGACGGCGCGGTAGCGGTTCGCGCCTGTCCGCTTCCGGACGTCGCGTCCCGGCGCCGGACACCCGAGCCCGGCTGCTTCTACCAGTAAATCCTTGATTTTGTTGTTACCTGCGGTGGAACTCGGAGTGCTCTCTCAGAACGCCATGCTTGCCGACCTTCGCTATGCCCTGCGTGCCCTCCGCCGCAATCCCACGTTTGCCATCGTCGCTATCCTTTCGATCGCCCTGGGCATCGGCGCGAACTCGGCCATGTTCAGCCTGGCGGACGCCATGCTGCTGAGACCATTGCCCGTCGAGAACCCGTCGCAGGTAGTCAACCTGCGGTGGCAGTTGCGAGGCCAGCAGTTCAGCGGCGTTTCGTACCCGGACTTCGCCGACTACCGCGACAAGACGCGCGCGTTCTCCGGCCTCACAGCATTTCAGCTCAACCGGTACGGGTTTGCGAAGGACCGCCGCGAGCTGCCGGCTATGAAAGCCGGACTGGCTGTGAGCGGCGCCTTTTTCGACGTGCTCGGTGTACGCCCGCAGCTCGGGCGTACTTTCCGGCTGGACGAAGATACCGTGCCCGGCCGAGATGCCGTGGTCGTAATTAGTGACGACCTCTGGCGCGAACAGTTCGCCTCCGACCCCGGAGTGATCGGGCGCAAAGCGCTGATCAACGGCATCGAGTTCACGGTGATCGGCGTGGCTCCGCGCAGCTTCTATGGCGTAGACCAGTACATCCGCCCTGCGCTCTACGTTCCGCTCGCAATGCAAGGCCGGCTTACGGGCGATACGAACAACACGCTGCTCACCCGGCGCGATCTCCGGGCGTTCACCGTTAAGGGCAGGCTGGCTCCGGGCGTTAGCGCTAAGGAAGCCGATGCCGAGGCGCGCGTGATTGCGAGCGGCCTCGCGCAGGCATACCCGGACACGAACCGGAACTGGTCCGCGGCGGTGCGCACGGAGCTGCAGTCGCGCATCGACATGTCTCCAGTCGACGCGATCATCGCGGCAATGATGTTTGGGCTGGCGGCTATCGTTCTGCTGGTGGCGTGCGCAAATGCAGCGAATCTCATGATCGGCCGCGGACTGGCGCGCACGCGCGAGTTCGCCGTCAGGATGGCGATAGGAGCGGGGCGGAGCAGACTGGTCCGGCAGCTTCTGACGGAAAGCCTGGTGATGGCGCTCGCCGCTGCCGGAGCCGGGATCCTGATCGCTCAGTTCTCGGTCGACCTCTTCTCGCCCATAAAGGTGCCCTCGGACATACCGATTACGATCGAGGCCCGCATCGATACCCGGGCCATGCTGTATGCCATATTCGCTGCCGTCAGCGCCGCGGTGCTGTCAGGACTCCTGCCGGCGTTGCGCGCCACGCGGGCCGGCATTGCCGGCGACCTCAAAGCCGGCGGCGGCGCGACCGGACCGCGGCGGCGCTTTCTGGGCAGAAACGCGCTCGTCGTGGCGCAGGTGGCCGGGTCGCTTCTGTTGCTGGTGTGCGCATCGCAGGTGTACCGCGGTGTGAATTACATGCTGGCTGCGCCTCCAGGATTCCGCTCGCAGAATATGCTGATGGCCAGCTTCGACCCCAGCCTCGCGCGATACACCGAAGATAAGGCACAGCAATTCTACAAGCGGCTGGTCGAGAATGCGCGACAGATACCGGGTGTCGCTTCCGCGGCGCTGGCCGGAGCTGTGCCGATGGCGAACTCGTCGGATAGCCGCCTGATCGTGCCGGAAGGCTTCCAGATGCCGCCGGGCAAAGATGCGCTGGGTGTCTCGGTGAACGTGGTAACGGAAGACTACTTCACCACCGCCGGGATCCCCATCATCCGCGGCCGGGCATTCCGTGAGACAGATGATCGCGAAGCGCCGCTCGTGGCGGTTGTTAACGAGGCTTTCGCGGCCCACTACTACCCGGGTCAGGACGCTGTCGGAAAGAGGTTCCGGCTGAACGGCCCGCAGGGACCGTGGGTCGAGATCGTGGGCATAGCGAAGATGAGCAAGTATTACACGCTGGCGGAGCCTCCGCAGGACTTCTTCTACTTGCCGCTTGCGCAGAACCCGCGCATGCCGATGACGCTCATGCTGAGCACGGCCGGCGCTTCGGCCAGCGTGACACAACCATTGCTGAACCTGGTCCGGGAACTCGACGCCGATCAGCCCGTGTTCAGCATACGCACCATGGAAGAGTACTTCGACCAGCGCGCCACGATGATTTTCCGGATGTTCATCGGGATGCTTGGCGGCATGGGACTCCTTGCGCTGGCGCTTGCGCTCTCCGGGCTCTACGCGGTTATGGCGTGGAGCGTTGCCCGGCGCAGGCGCGAGATCGGCATTCGCATGGCTGTCGGCGCTGACCGTGCCTGCGTTCTCCGGATGGTGCTGCGGCAGGGACTGACACTGAGCGTTGTGGGATCCGCCGCCGGCCTCGTGCTGGCCATCGCGTTCGGCAGGGTGGTGATGGCGAACGTCGGATTGCCGTCATACAACGTGCCAACGCTGGTTGGAGTTGTGGTTGCGTTGATCGCCATAACGCTTCTCGGGGCCTACGTGCCTGCGCGGCGCGCCGCGCAACTGGACCCGGTCTCCGTTCTGAAGCATGAGTAGGCGCGGCAGCGCCCTTCACGCGCGCCCCGCTAAACTGTTCTCCATGGCGCACGAGCTTGCAGTGACGTGCCCGGACGGTTCGGCGAAGACAGTGACGCTCGAAGGAGAGTACCTCTCCATCGGGCGCTCGCCGGAGAACACGCTGGCGTTCCCCGACGACCTCGGCCTGTCCCGTCACCACCTCCGTTTCGAGAAATATGGTGATGGCTGGCTCGTCCGCGACCTGCTCAGCAAGAACGGCACCTTCGTCAACGGCTCGCGCATTGCCGAGCCAGTCCGCCTGCGCCCCGGCGACCGCATCACCGCGAGCCGCGTGAGCGCGGTGTACGATCCGGACAGTCCCACGCAGCCCGCGCCGATCTTCGACGGCGCGCCCGCCGGCGTAACTTTCGCCACCAACCTTCATCAGGCGATTTCAGGCGGCGGCCAGGCCGCACGGCCAGTCGCGGGCGCGTGGAGAAGCCCCATCGACGCCCTCGTCCGCGCCGGGCGGGAACTCGCAGGCGGGCGTCCGCTGGCCGAGCTGTTCAAGATCCTGCTCGACCTCGCGATCGAGGCCGCCGGCGCTCAGCGCGGCGTGCTCATCACCAGCGAGAACGGCCAGGACGTTGTTCGGGCCCAGCGCGGCACCGCGTTTCGCATCAGCCGCACCGTCCGCGATCGCGTGCTCGAAGGCCGCGATTCGGTCCTCGTGAAGGATGCCCTCAGCGACGCCGCTTTCAGTGGAAGCAAGAGCATCGTGCTTCAAGGCGTGCGCAGCTTCATGGCCGCGCCGCTTCAAACGGATGATCGCGTCATCGGCCTCATCTACGTCGATGCGCCCGTGCCCGGACGCGAGTTCACCTCCGACGACCTGAACCTTCTGACCGTCATGGCGAACGTAGCCGCGATCCGGATCGAACGCGAGCGGTTGATCGAGGTGGAGCGCCAGGAACTCCTCCACGCCCGCGAACTCGAACAGGCCGCCGAGATTCAGGCGCGAATGCTCCCGGCCGCCGCGCCCGAGTTAGAGGGCCTCGATCTGGCCGGCTTCAACGCGCCGTGCCGCACCGTCGGCGGCGACTACTACGACTTTCTGCCAACAGCCGACGGCAAGCTCAGCATCGTCGTGGCTGACGTTGCCGGCAAGGGGCTACCCGCCGCGCTCGTTATGACCAACCTGCAGGCCATGACGCAGGCCATCGTCGAAACCTCAACGAGTCCCGCCGAAGTCGTTACCCGCCTGAACCGCGGCATGGGGCGCGCCTGCCCTTCGAACAAGTTCGTGACGCTGTTCTACTGCGTGATCGATCCGGCTAGCGGCGAGCTGGTCTACTCGAATGCGGGTCACAATCCTCCGCTGCTTTTGCGCGTCTCGGGCGAGGTGGAACGTCTCGAAGCCGGCGGTCCGGTGCTAGGGATTCTGCGAGGCATGCGATTCGTCGAGGCGCACGCGTCGCTGGCCCCCGGCGATGTGCTTGTGATGTACAGTGACGGTGTTACCGAGGCCGCCGATGCTGCCGGCGAGGAGTTCGGCGAGGAGCGGTTGATCGAGGTTGTCCGGTGCAATGCCGGCTCCGCGCGGGGCATCGTTACTGCAGTCGATCGCGTTGTGCGCGAGTTCACGGCCGGGCAGCCGCAGGCGGACGATATCACGGTTGTCGCCGCGGTGCGCCGCGCCTAACCCGCCAGGCCCAGCTCCGCCGCGCGCTCACGCATGGCCGCGATGCAGAAAGCGATGTGCTCGTCCAGCGGCACGCCCAGCTCTTCGGCGCCGCGCACGATGTCCTCGCGGTTCACCGAGCGTGCAAACGCCTTGTCTTTCATCTTCTTTCGGACCGATTTCGGCTCCACCTCGGCCAGGCTGCGGTTGGGCTTCACCAGCGCCACTGCCATAATGAATCCCGACAACTCGTCGCATGCGAACAGAGCCTTTTCCATGAGCGATTCCCGCGCCACGCCGCTATAGGAGGCGTGCGACAACACGGCCCGGCGCATCTCGTCGCTCACACCGCGCTCTTTGAGGATCGGCTCGCCCGCCATCGGGTGGTCCGGCGCCTGTGGATGTATCTCCCAATCGAAATCGTGCAGCAAGGCCAGCACGGCCCACTTACGCTCGTCTTCGCCAAATTTCCGGGCATACGCAACCATGCACGCTTCCACCGCCAGCGCGTGCTTGCGCAGGCTCTCTGACTTAGTGAACTCCGTGAGAATGCTCCAGGCCTGTTCGCGATCCATCTCACCCAGCATAATGTTTACGGAGATCAGATGATCAGGATTCGGCGCGCCGCCTGGCGCGCGATGATCGAACACGCCGAGCGCGCCTACCCGGAGGAGTGCTGCGGCGCGCTGATCGGAAGCGTTGAGCGCGGTTCGCATTCGGTGACCCGCGCCGTCGCTCTTGAGAACGCTGCCGCCAATCGCCGCCTGAGGTACAGCATCCGCCCCGATGACCTCGCCGGAACAGACGCAGCCGCCCGAGCCGAAGGGCTCCAGCTCGTCGGAATCTATCACTCGCATCCTGACCGCGCTGCTTCGTTCTCTCCCGAAGACGCCGAGGGTGCCTGGCCCTGGCTCTCCTACGTGGTGCTCTCATTGCGAAACGGCAGGTTCGAAGCCGCAAGGAGCTTCCGCGCCGTGCCGCCGGAAGCGAGATAATGAACCGATGTTCCGGGGCCGACGACGATGATTCACTTCAACATCAACCGCGACGACGACACCATCCTGTTCGAGCACGCCATGGATATCGCGCGCCAGAAGGTGCGTACGCTCGTCGCGCGCTATCCGGATTTCTACCCGATGTACACTCGCGGCGGCTGCTGGAAGCACGACATGCCGGCCTGGACGCACTGGTGCGACGGTTTCCTGCCCGGCATGATGTGGATCTTCGCCGCGCGCGACCAGAACGGCGACGGCAACTGCTGGCGCGAGCAGGCTATCCGCTACACGCTGCCGCTTGAGCCCCGCAAGCTCGACCGCGAAGTGCACGACCTCGGCTTCATCTTCATGAGCACCTACTATCGCTGGAACCAGCTCGCGCCCGACCGGGCTCTCCTGGACGTGCTCATCGGGGCCGGCCGCACCATGGCGCTGCGGTTCCGCGAAAAGGGCCAGTATCTGCACTCGTTCGTGGCCGAGAATTCGCTGTTCATCGACATCATGATGAACGTCGGGCTCGTGTTCTATGCCGCCCGGCACTCCGGAGACGAGCGTCTGCGCGACATCGCGCTGCGGCACTGCCTAACCACGCGGCGCACGCTTGTCCGCGGCGACGGGTCCACCGCGCACGAAGGCATATTCGACACCAACACCGGCGAGTTCCTCGGTCAGACGACGCATCAAGGCTACCGCGGCGATTCCTGCTGGTCGCGCGGGCTTGCCTGGGCGCTGTACGGTTTCGGCGCGGCTTACGGACACAGCGGCGATCGCCGCCTGCTCGAAACCGCCGAGCAGTGCGCCGATTACTACATCCTGCACACGCCCGCCGACGGAGTCCCGCCGTGGGATTACGACGCTCCGCCGGAGAGCCGCAAGCTGGTTGATACATCGGCCGCCGCCGTCGCCGCCTCCGGGCTGCTGCAACTGGCCCGCTTCTCCGCCAACATCACGAGAAGCCACTTCTACCGCGAGACGGCGCTTCATATCCTGAACACGCTTTGTTCCGACCACCTCGCCGAGCCCGACGGAGACTGGGAAGGCATCCTTAAAGGCGGCGTGTACCACCTTCACAAAGGACTCGGCGTTAACGAGTCGGTCATGTGGGGAGACTACTTTTTTGTCGAGGCGCTTGACCGCGCCCTCGGCCGAGCCAGAGCCCCGAAGTAACTGCGTGAAGCCTGGAGGCTGTCATGTCTCTGAAGCTGATCGTTGGAGCGTTCCCCGAGGGGGACTCCATTCCACGCCTGTACACCTGCGAAGGCGCCAACGTTTCGCCAGCCGTCGAGTGGACCGGCGCGCCTGAAACCACCGGCAGCTACGCGCTGATACTCGAAGACCCCGACGCTCCGTCGGGAACGTTCACGCACTGGCTGCTGTGGGATATCCCCAGAGCCGCCTCGGCCGTCGCCCAGGGTTTCAAGGCCGGCTCACTCGGCGAGAGCGGCACGAACGATTTCGGCAAACTCGGCTACGGCGGCCCGTGCCCGCCGCCAGGCCACGGCGCGCACCGCTACTTCTTCCGACTGTACGCTCTGGATGTGCCGTCGCTCGGACTGCGAAAAGGCGCGACAAGGGCCGAGTTCAACCGCGCCATCGCCGGACACGTGCTCGCCGAGGGCTCTTACATGGGCCGGTTCGAGCGGAGGTGAGCCGTTCTCCGGAATGACCTCCTGCGAGCGCGTGCAGCTTCGCGCGATCGAGTGCTGGAGGTGCGGAGCCCGGGCATCATCGCTCAGGCCGGCGGATTCGCGCTCGCGCCGGTGGCTCGGGCCGCGCGCCCCACCGCACCAGCTCTGCGCGGGCAACCCGGCACAGTCTGACTACGCCCGGTAGCGGATCGGATCCACGAGCCCGTTCTCCGCAAAGCCTTTCTTCCGGAGCAGGCAGGAATCGCACTCGCCGCACGCCTCGCCTCCGGGTGCAGGGTCGTAGCAACTGCTGGTCAGGCTGTAATCGACTCCCAGTTCGATGCCGCGCCGGATGATCTCCGCCTTCGTCATTGCTATCAGAGGCGCGCGTATCCGCAACCGCTGGCGGCCTTCGACGCCCGCTTTGGTAGCCAGATTGGCCATGCGCTCGAACGCCCCGATGTACTCCGGGCGGCAGTCGGGGTAGCCGCTGTAATCGAGCGCGTTCACGCCGATGAAGATGTCGTTTGCGCCCAGCACCTCGGCCCACGCAAGCGCGAACGAGAGGAAGATCGTGTTGCGCGCCGGCACATAGGTCACGGGGATGTCGCCCGCCATAGCGGCCGTGTCGCGCGACTTAGGCACGGCGATATCTGCGGTCAGCGCCGAGCCGCCGAACGCGCGCAAGTCGAACTCAACGATGTGATGAGCCGCCGCGCCGAGCGACTCCGCCACGCGCGCGGCGCACTCCAGTTCCCTCGCGTGCCGCTGGCCGTAGCGGAACGATAGCGCGTACGTCTCGAAGCCATCGTGCCTGGCGATCGCGAGCGTCGTGGCCGAGTCCAGCCCGCCGCTCACCAGCACCACCGCCCTAGGCATCGGAGTGCCCATACCTTCCATACGTCCCTTCATGTTGCGATCGCGAAGACCTTGCCCTGCGCGACGTGGCCGCCGTGCGTGCCGCCCAGCGTCAATCTCCTGCGAGTCACGTCCAGCTTACACTGCGAACGGAGCGGCTGGCTGAGTGGCGGGGCGGGCGCCTGGCGTCCAGCGGCTTCCGCCTGCGGGTAGGAAGGTGTGTCAGAGATGCGCCGGCTGAGAACGTCTGATACTGTGTCGGGACCGGCGCAGATCCATACCGTAGAGCCGCGCCAGCGCCGTGCGTGAGAGGACCTCAATCCGCGATGAGCGATTCGATATCGCGCGCGAGCATGTCCTCGCTCACCTGGCCGTAGTAGGTGCGCGCGAGGCGTCCCTGCCGATCGAGAAGGAGGCTGGCTGGGATCGATGCGATGTTGTTTGCGAGGCTGAAATCCGGCGTCGGCGCGAGCATTGGATAGGGGACGCCATAGCGCGCGACGAATTCAGGGACTACGTGCTCCGGGTTGTTATCGAGCGAAATGCCCACTACGCTAAAGCCACGGTTCGCGAACTGGTTGTGAAGCTCGACCAGAACCGGGGTTTCGGCGCGGCACGGCGGGCACCAGGTGGCCCAGAAGTTCACGAGCAGCACCTTGCCGCGATGGTCGGCCAGGCTCCACTGCCCTCCGCCTATGGCGGGCAGCGTGAACGGCGCGACGGTTTTACGGTGGGCCGGAGCACGGAGCGCCCCGCTCGTGACTGCTCCACGCGGCGCCAGCGCCCAGATGGCCGCGGCGACGCCAGCCGAGAGAATCAGGAGCCTGATGCGGCGGGAACGGTTAGGGTTGGACACTCCTGTGCGGCCTCCTGGACAGTATGATGCATCCCCGCCGGCCGGCGTGACAGGGTTTCACGCCCGCGCCGCGCGGGAACCCTCTTCGTTTCCAGACTGCTATCATTCTCGAAGACCATGGCAACAAAAGACGTCGTCATCGGAATCGACAGCAGCACAACGGCCACGAAGGCTATAGCATGGACGCGCGACGGCTCCGTCGCAGGCGTCGGGCGCAGCCCCATTCCGCTCTCCAGCCCCGGAAGCAACATGTACGAGCAGAACCCGGCCGACTGGTGGCAGGCGGCCTCAGCCGCGCTCAAGGAGCTTACCGCGCAGGTGTCGCCCGACCGTGTTGCGGCACTGGCAATCTCGAACCAGCGCGAAACATTCGTGCCGCTCGACTCGAAAGGCGAACCTGTGCGGCCGGCGATCGTCTGGCTCGACCAGCGCTGCGGCGCCGAGGTGCCGTGGCTTACCGGCCGTGTCGGCGCCGAGCGCATCCACCAGATTTCGGGGAAGCCCCCCGACATGGCGCCTGTCGCGTACCGGATCGCCTGGATGCTGCGGAACGAGCCCGAGTTGTTCCGCTCGACGGCCATGTTCGCCGACGTGCACTGCTATCTCACCTGGCGGCTCACCGGTTGCTTCAAGACGAGCTGGGCCAGCGCGGATCCGCTGGGCGTGCTCGACATGCAGGCCAAGACGTGGTCGCCCGAGGTGCTGCAGGCGCTCGAGCTGTGTCCGGAGCAGTTGCCGCAATTGGCCGCGCCGTGCACGGTGATAGGACAGGTGAGCGCGGAGGCTGCGGCCCAGTCGGGCCTGCTCCCCGGAACCCTCGTTGTGGCTGGAGGTGGCGACGGGCAGGCGGCGGGTCTCGGCGTGAACGCGCTCACGCCGTGGCGCGCGTATCTGAACCTTGGGACGGCCATTGTTTCGGGCACCTACTCCAGGGAGTACCGGATCGGGACCGCGTGGCGCACCATGGGCAGTTGCTCCGGCGAGGGCTACTACTACGAGACGAGCCTCCGGGCGGGAACATTCCTGGTCGAGTGGTTCGTGCGGCAGATCTGCCGCGCAGCCGAAGACGACAAATCGATTTACTCGCGCCTCGAAGCAGAGGCCGCCAGCGTGCCGATAGGCAGCGACGGGCTGCTGGCGGTGCCTTACTGGGGCGCGGTGATGACTCCGTATTGGGATCCGGAGGCGCGCGGCTGCTTCGTGGGGCTCACGGGATCGCACCGCCTCGGCCACATGTATCGCGCGCTGCTGGAAGGCATTGCGCTCGAGCAGGCGCTCGTCACCGGCATGATCGAGGAGCAGAGCGAACCGGTAAAGGAGTTCATCGCGATCGGCGGCGGCGCTGCGAGCGACCTATGGTGCCAGATCGTCGCGGACGCCTCGGGCAAGATAGTGCGGCGCTCGCAGACGGTCGAAGCCTCGAGCCTGGGCGCGGCAATGTGCGCGGCCGTGGGAGCGGGCTGGTTCGGTAATGCCGCGGAGGCCGCCGAGGCGATGGCGGGCAAGATCACGCGCGAAACCGAACCCAATCCTGGGCAGGCGGCGCGTTACGCCGAGCTGATGGCGATTTACCGCGAGATCTACCCAAGGCTGTGCGAAAGCTTCAGGGAGCTATCGCGCTTCGCGGCGGCGGTCTGAAGCTGCGCGATTCGAGGTTGGGGCGGGCCCCGGCGTACAGCGGCCGCTCGGGCCGGCCCCTCATTCCCGGAGGAGGCGAGTGTTCAGCCCGCAGCCGACAGCGAGCCGGCAAGTGTAGAGCTGAAGCTCCCCGCGGGATGAAGACTGCCCCCCTGATGCGAGCACTGCATTCTAGGCCGCCGGGCCCACGCCTCTAGTGGGGCGGGCGCCCACGCCCGCGCCGGACCCCCTGGTCCGGCTTCTCTTTACCAGTGAGCCTCACCTGAAGAGCCTCGCATCAGGGCCCGACTTCAGTCGGGCAGAAGAAGGATTGGATGTTCACGGGCTTTAGCACCTGGATCTCAAACGCCATCGCCACAGCGAGCCGATCGGTGCGGAGCTGAAGCTCCGCGCGGAGTAAACTCCGCCCCCCATGTGTGCCGTTCGGGGGGCGGGCTTGAGCCCGCGCAGGGCTTCAGCCCTGCGAATCAAGCTCACTGGCCACAGGGGGCTAAAGCCCCCAATTGATAGGGCGTCTATCGGCACGGCTGAAGCCGTGCCCTGATACGAACCCAACGCGAATCCAGCACGTCTTCCCGAAAACCAGGCACCGGGGAGAATGCACCAACTGCGCCGTTGGGCGCTTTCGCCGCGCCTGTGGAGCTGCAAAGTCCGGGAACGAAGCCCGTCAGGGCGAAAGAAAATAGCCCATGGCGTGAGCCATGGGAACCCCTGTCTGCAGCCCCTTCCGGGGCTCAACAGCGCGGGCAAAACCCAGTAGGGCGAAAGCGTCTCAACGCCGCCCAGTGCTGGCGCCCAGCCGTACAGCTATTTGTCTTCCGGCACCTTCATGGACCAGGAGAGCGCCGCGCTGATTATGTACAGGATGGCGTAGATCCACATCACCCCGCCGACGCCCACCAGCGGCAGGAACACGCCCGCGATCGCCGGACCCACCCACGCGCTCGCGCCCGCGCCGAAGTTCAGGATCGCCATCGCCGCGCCTTTGCGTCCGGGGGCTAGCGCCGCCATGATGGCGCCGAGAGGCGTGTAGGCCGACAGCATGGCTCCGTAGCCCATCCCGGCCAGCACCGCGAACCAGTAATTCGAGACCCCGCCCTGCAGCGAGTAGTACAGGGCGAGCGTGAACGTCGCGCATCCGAGTCCGCCGAAGAACGTCACGGTCCTGCGCCAGCCGAACTTGTCGCCGATGATGCCGAACAGCAGGTTGCAGATAACGTTGACCACGGAGAGCGCGGTCAGCAGCCTTAGCCACTGGCTCAGGGTAAAGCCGACCGTCGTCGTGCAGTACACCGGGAGGAAAACCAGGAACCCGAGCTGCGCCGACGTGTTGATCGTGCGCACGATGCCGCCGATGCCAATCTTCGGAATCTTCCAGGCTATTGTTGCGCTCGATAGCAGCGTCTTGATAGGGTTCTCCCCGGCCGGCGCCAGGCGCCGCGAGCCGACGGGCTCCCGCACGGCCAACAGCGCCCCACCCGCCAGCACGACGAACCCGAGCGCGAACCAGAGCGTCTCAAACTGGCCGACTCGCGGAATCAATGATGTCGCCACGACAGAGCCAAGCGTCGGGAAACCGGCAGCGAAGGCGAACCAGAACCAGCCGAGTGACGTGCCCAGATTCTTCGCGGGCGTCGCCACGGTGATCCAGACGAGAAAGCCGTATGAAAAAAGCGGGAATCCGAAACCCCGCATTCCATAGGACAGCAGGATGAGCAGGTAGTTGGCGGGACCCACGCCCAGGGCGAGCAGCGAAACGTGGAAAACGATCCAGATAGCCAGCCCGGCCGCCATAACCCGCTTCGGCCCCCACAGGTCCGACAGCGCTCCGGAAAGCCAGGCGGCAAACGCCGCGGTAACGCCGTAAACGGTGAACACGAGCGCGACGGCCGATTCCGAGATCCCTCTCCCGACCAAATACGCCGAAAGGAAACCGGACTCGACGCCGCAAGCGGTCATCATCAGCAATACAGCCACGAAGCCCCAGGCGAGGGGCGGATACATCCCGAGCCGCTCGAGCAGCGGCGCTGGCTGTCTTCCCGCCTTCGCGGCGGCAGCGTCCATATGATTGACTCCCTTGAGACCGTCTAAACGGACCCGCTTATCCTAGCAGGGCCTCCCGGCCGTTTCAACGGCTGCTTTCCGTCGCCCGGGAAGCACGGCGGTTCCGCTACACACGGCGAACCTTCACATTGGCTTCCTGGAACAGCACCTCCACGATGCCGAAGTGCTGGTCATAGTATTCGCTCGAATAGGCCTCCATGCGCGAGGCGGAGATCACCACCTCGGCGATGCCGGCCTGCACGATTGCCCGTGCGCAATCCATGCACGGCATGATCTCAACGTAGATGGTGCAGCCCTCGGTAGCTGTGCCGGCGCGCGCCGCGTTGCAGATGGCATTGCGTTCGGCGTGCTCCATCCAGAGATACTTGGTGGGGCGTTCGAAGCGCTCGGCAACGTCGTCCCGAATGCCGCGCGGCAGCGAGTTGTAGCCTGTGGACCGGATCTCGTGCGCCGGTCCGACGATCACGCAGCCGATCTGCGTGTTCGGATCCTTGCTGCGAGAAGCTACGACGCGGCAGACTTGCAGGTAATACTCGTCCCAGTTGGGAACCGCACGCGGGCCGGCCATGGGCTAGAATCTCCTCACGATCCCGAACCGGTTTTCGCGCTCCTCCAATATCTCGGGCGCGCGCTGCAACGTGATGTGGACGCGATAGTCCGCGCGAGCAATCTCCGACTCGCGCCGGACCAGGCCGCTTGACGCACGTGCGCCCGCGCCACCGAGTGACTCACGCCGGCTCGTCATAACGCCTCATTTTCTCCACTGCCCGCCTGCCAGGCAACCGCCCTGCCTTTCGAGCCCGCTCCCGCGTACACGGCCGTCATCGCTGCAGCGAGGCCGCATCCGGTTGCTGCTGCAGGCGGCCCCGAATACGCGGGCCGCGGCGCTGCCCGCAATCATCCGCCCGCGGCCGTCGCGCCGGCGCGTTTGGTGCGGGCCAAGGCAAAGGCGAGCAGCGCAACCAGCAGCGGGTCCGTGATCTCCGCCGTCCTGCCAGGCAGGTACACCTGAGCGGCTTCGAGCGCGGCAACGAGCGGCAGCAGAACCCCCGCGGCGGTGCGCAGCCGCAAGCCCGCATCCCGCATCAGCCACAGCGCCGCGCCGTAGATAAACGTTTTCTCGAACAGAACGACCGCGGCGTTAGTCCGCTCCGAGTCCAGCGTGCCCCGGAACGGCAGCCAGGAAAAACCGTGCGGCTCGGCGAACTGGAACGGCGCAAGACCGCTCACCGTGATGGCTGCGACGGCCAGCGCCGCGAGAATCGCGCTCTTCTTGGGAACGCGCTCTAGTGCGGGCCATAACGCGAAAGCCGCCACGGGCGCGGCGATATCGGACCATCTCAACGGCGGGCCTGCCAGCAGCAGCCGCGCCGGCGCCAGCATCATCATCAACGCCAGAGCGATGCGCACGCGCTTCACTCCCGCCGCTTCGATCAACCGCGCGGCGGCCAGCCAGCACACGGCGCCCGCAGCCGTCGCGAGAAACTCCGGCGGGCCGCTCGCGGCCAGTTCGCTCCAGCGCCGCGCTATGCGCGTGAACCCGATCGCCGGCACCGGTGGAAACACGAGATGAGCGGCCCACGCAGCGAGTAGCGCTGCGGGAGCAGATAACGCTATACCGCTGCGGCGCGCCGCCTGAACCGCCGCGCCGCCAACGAGCGCTGCAAGCGATGCTCCCAGCGCCGCTCCCGCTGTGTTGCACATCACGTCGAGCGAACTCGACACTCGCGTGCGCTCGAAATACTGTGCGATCTCTATCACGATCGACAGCGCGGCCCCAAGCTCCGCCGAGTACAGCACCGCGCCGGGCCGGCTCGTGCTTTTCGCCAGGGTGAGGAAAGCGAACCAACCCACCGGCACGTACGCCAGCAGGTTGATGCCGATATCCCGCAGCGCAAACCGGTCCAGGCCGGCCGGCCACCTGCGCAGCAGGCCCTCGAGTGAATCGCGGGCGGTGAAGTCGAATGGGTACAGCGACGCGTACACAACCAGCGCCGCCGTGAGCAGAAGCAAACGGCCCAAAGCGGTCAGATCATAGCATGGCGTCCGAGCGAGACGCTCCGCGCGCCAGGGCGCGCGAGGCGAATCCGGACTATACGCCCGCTCGCTGCTCGGCCGGGCCGCCGGCGTGGTCCAGGTTTCGCGCCGAGTTGATCAAGCCAACGTGCGAGAAGGCCTGCGGGAAATTGCCGAGCATCCGCTTCGTTTCCGGGTCGTACTGCTCTGAGAGCAGCCCCACGTCGTTCCGGAGCGCCACCAGGCGCTCATAGATCTCCTCGGCCTCGCTGAACCGCCCCTGAAGCGCGAGGTTGTCCACGAGCCAGAACGTACACAAAAGGAACGCGCCTTCCCCCGGAGGCAGCCCATCCACGTCGTGCTCATTCTCGTAGCGCCTGAGGAAGCCGTCGTATGTGAGCCGGTCCTGTATGAGCTTCACCGTTCCAATCATGCGCGGGTCGCGGGCGTCGATGAATCCAGTTAGCGGAAGCATGAGCAGGCTGGCGTCGGGCTGGTCCGAGCCGTAGTACTGCACGAACGCGTTCAACTTGGTGTTGAAGCCTTGCTCCAGGACCTCGGAGCGGATCGCGTCGCGTACCGCCGCCCACTTCGCCACGTCTCCCGGTGTTCCGAACTGCTCCACCGATTTCACAGCGCGATCCATCGCGACCCAGGCCATAACCTTGGAATGCGTGAAATGCCGCTGGGGTCCGCGGACCTCCCAGATGCCGTTGTCGGGTTTTCTCCAGTCGCCTTCGAGAAAGCTTACAATTCCGCGCTGGATGCGCCATGCGTTCTCGTCCGGCGGCAGACCCGCGACGCGAGCGGCGTGCAGCACGTCCATGACTTCGCCGTAAACGTCGAGCTGATGCTGCCGGTAGGCATCGTTACCGGCGCGTACGGGCGCGGACCCCTCGTATCCCGGCAGCCAATCGATCACCCTCTCGTACAGGCGGCGCTCGCCCCTCAATCCGTACATGATCTGAAGCTTCGAGGGCTCGCCGGCCACCGCATCCACCAGCCACCCACGCCACGCGCAGGCCTCATCCGTGTATCCGCCCGCGACGAGCGCGTATAGCGTGAACGTGGCGTCGCGCAGCCAGCAGTAGCGGTAATCCCAATTACGGACTCCACCGGGTTTCTCCGGCAGTGATGTCGTCGCCGCGGCCACCACTCCGCCGGTCGGAGCGTACGTGAGCGCCTTGAGAACGATGAATGACCGCACTACTGCGTCCCACCACCGCCCCTTGTACGAGCAGCGGCCGGACCAGTCGCGCCAGAACGCTTCCGTGGAGGCGACGCAATCGTTCGGCTCCTGCGCCGGCGGCTCCTCCGCGCGTGTGTGCGTCCACACCAGCTCAAACGGTACGCGCTCGCCTTCCTTAACGGTGAACCGCGCCACGGTGTGCAGGTTCTCTCCGTGCATCTCCGCCGTGCTGCGGCAATAGATCGTATCCGGACCCGCCACTGCCCGGATGCCGTTCTCAGTTCGCCGGACCCACGGCACGACCGACCCGTAGTAGCACCGGATCACCAGCTCCATGCGCATCGGCACCTCGCCGCGGCGGCCCTCGACGATTCGCACGAGGTCCGGAGCGCTGGTCCGCGGAGGCATGAAGTCGATCACCGCAACGGACCCGCCGTCGCAAACGAACTCGGTCTCGAGGATCAGCGTTCCGTCCAGATACCGCCGGCGCACCTCGCGGATCTCGGCGTCGGGGCGGATCTGCCAGCGGCCGTTCTCAGGCGTCCCGAGAAGACTTGCGAAACACGCTGGCGAGTCGAAACGCGGCACGCACAGCCAGTCGATGGAGCCGTCCCGTGAGACAAGCGCGCCGGTCTGGAGATCTCCGATGAAAGCGTAATCCTCTATCCGCGCGGCCACTGCTCCCATGTTCCGACAATCGTGAGTAGCCGGAGGAGTATTGCCGTTTGGCAAAGCCTAGGTTCGTCCCGCGGCGGGCACACCGGTATCCGCGCCCGCGCGATTCAGTAGGCGAGAAGCCGCTCCGCCTCGGCCGCAAGCGTCTTTACCTGCGGCAAGGTGGCTTCCTCAAGAGTAGGGCTGTATCCGATCCACGCGTCCAGCGCGCCGATGCGCCTGACGGGAGCGTCGAGGTACTCGAATAGCTCGTCCGCTATGCGCGCCGCAATCTCCGCGCCGTATCCCCAAGAGAGGGTATCCTCATGCGCCACTAGAACGCGGCTGGTCTTTCTGACGCTCGCCGCGATCGCTTCCCAGTCGTACGGCGCAAGCGTGCGCAGGTCTATTACCTCGATGGAAACACCGGTTCGCCTGCGTTCGACCTTAGCCGCAGCCGTCAGCGCCTTATGCACCAGCATTCCGTAGGTGATAATTGTGAGATTGCGTCCGGCCTTCACGACGTTCGCCCGTCCGAACGGCAGCATGAAATCCGCGCCGGGGTGCTGCGAGCGGTTATGCGGATCGCGGTACAGCCGCTTGTGTTCGAGGAACAGCACCGGGTCGTCCGCGCGCAGCGCCGTCCGGAGCAATCCGCATGCGTCCAGCGCGTTCGACGGAAACGCTACCCTCAGCCCGGGAATGTGCGTGAAAGCGACCTCTCCCGACTGGCTGTGGTATATCGATCCTCCGTGCAGGTACCCGCCAATGGCCACCCGGATCACCGCGGGGCAGGAGAACCCGCCATTTGAGCGCCAGCGGATAGTAGCCAGCTCGCTGCGCAACTGCATCATCGCCGGCCAGATGTAATCAAAGAACTGTATCTCCGCCACCGGCTTCAGCCCGCGTGTCGCCATTCCGATCGCCCGGCCCACGATGCCCGCCTCGGCCAGCGGCGTGTTGAAGCACCTCGCGCTTCCGAACTCGCGCTGCAAACCATGAGTGGCTCTGAATACGCCGCCCTTTCCTTTCACTTCCGCGAGGTTCTCCTCGCGGCTGCAATCGGCCACATCCTCGCCGAAGACGCGTATCCGGGAGTCTCGGCGCATCTCCTCGGCCAGCGTGCGGTTGATCTCGTCGATCATTGTGCACGGTGGTCCCGCGAATGCGGGAGGCGTGGAAAAGCGCTCGGATGTAATATCGGTGACGGGCGAGTACAGGTTCACGAAGACTGTTTCGGGCGCGGGCGGCCGCGCGCGCAGTGCCGCCGCCGTCGCACGTTCGATCTCCTCATCCACCTCGCGCGCCATGGCGCGCAATCCCTCGGCTCCGAGTACTCCCTCGTGCTCGAGAAACTGAGGAAAGCGCGTCAGCGGGTCGCGCGCCGCGTCGGCCGCGCGCTCGGCTTCCGATTTGTACAGGCGTTCGTCGTCTGAGAGCGAGTGCGAATACGGCCGCGTCACTCCAGCATGCACCAGCGCCGGTCCATTGCCCGCCCGGCACCAGGCGGCCGCGTCCCGCAGCGCCGCATATACTGCGATGAAATCCGTTCCGTCCGCATCGATCACGTGCAGCGCCGGAAAACTCCTCACCAGGTTCGCTATGTTCCCGCCCGCGGTCTGCGTTTCCACCGGTACCGAGATCGCGAAGCCGTTGTCCTCGATGAGGAACAGGACCGGCAACCGCAGGAGCGATGCAGCGTTTATCGCTTCCCAGAACTCTCCCTCGCTGGTGGCGCCTTCGCCGCTGGTTACCAATGTGATTGAATCACTCCGAGGATCGAGATACCGGCCGGCCTCGGCGCACCCCACCGCCTGGAGGAACTGCGTCCCCGTTGGGCTGGACGCTGTCACAACGTTCAGCGCCGGCGAGCTCCAGTGCGACGGCATCTGCCGCCCTCCGGACGCCGGGTCCGCTTCCGCCCCCACCGCGGCGAGCAGCATCTGCTCTGGAGTGATACCCAGCCCGAGGCACAGAGCGCGGTCGCGGTAGTACGGGTAAACCCAGTCGTGGCCCGGGCGCAGCACGAGCGCGGCAGCCGCGCCAGCGGCCTCGTGCCCCGCGCCGCTGATCTGGAAATAGATCCGGTTCTGCCGCTTCAGGAGGATCTCGCGGTCGTCCAGCCTCCGCGAAGTCAGCATCACCCGCAGAGCCCGGATCAGAACCTCCTGATCCAGCCCCGCGAAGCGCTCTGCCTCATAGGCGCGCGTCGCCATGTTTCGCTTCGCCTCCCCCAAGTCCCGATCTTAGCGCGCACGGCGAAGTCACAAGCGAAAACAGGTGGCGCCGCACGCGGAGGCGCGGCCGCCCGGGTTCCCGCGGCCGCAAGGACGGCGGAAGAGACAACCCGCAGATCGTTCGATGAAAATAGCACTATGGCCGCCAAGGACGCGCGATTCAGCATCGGTTTGGTGCAGATGCCCTGCTCCGTGGACCCGAACGAGAACCTCGCCAAGTTCGAGTGGAAGGCGCGCGAGGCCGCCGGGCGTGGAGCGAAGGTGATCTGCACCCAGGAGTTGTTTCGCACACAGTACTTCTGCCGCGAGGAGAACGCCGAGCTTTTCGCGCTCGCCGAGCCCGTCCCCGGTCCCACCACCGAGGCCCTTGGGCGCCTCGCGCGCGAACTCGGCGTGGTTATCATCGCATCGCTCTTCGAGCGCCGCGCGCCGGGGCTGTATCACAACACCGCGGCCGTAATCGGCACGGACGGCGCGATCCTCGGCCTGTATCGCAAGATGCACATCCCCGACGACCCGCTCTACTACGAGAAGTTCTACTTCACTCCCGGCGACCTCGGCTTCCGCTGCTTCGATACGCCCTTCGGCCCCATAGGCACGCTGGTCTGCTGGGACCAGTGGTATCCGGAGGCCGCGCGCGCCACCAGCCTCCAGGGCGCGGCCGTGCTTTTCTATCCGACCGCGATAGGCTGGCATCCCTCGGAGAAGGAGCAGTACGGCGCGGCGCAGCTCGACGCTTGGCGCACCATCCAGCGCGCGCACGCTATAGCCAACGGCGTCTATGTCGCCGTTGTCAACCGCTGCGGCTATGAGGGAACGCCGGAAAGCGGCATTGAGTTCTGGGGTTCGTCATTCGTCGCCGACCCCTTCGGTCAGATGATCGCATCGGCGCCCGCCGACAAGGAAGACATACTCATCGCGGAGATAGATACACGCCGTATCGATGAGGTCCGGCGCAACTGGCCGTTTCTGCGCGACCGCCGCATCGACGCGTACGCTCCGGTGCTCGAACGATGGCTGGCATAACCAACCAAACCCCACGTCAACTCGGCTACCGCATGCCCGCGGAATGGGAGCCGCACGAGGCCACCTGGCTCGCGTGGCCGCATATTCGCTCGGACTGGCCCGGCAAGTTCTCACCCATTCAGTGGGTGTATGCCGACGTTGTCAGCAAACTGGCGAGATTCGAGCGCGTTCACATGATCGTGAACGGGGAAACGGCTGAGGCGAAGGCCCGCCAATGCCTGGAAAAGGCAGGCGCCGATCTGGACGCCGTCGTCTTCTTCCACTGCAACACGAATCGCGGTTGGACCCGCGACTACTGCCCGCTTTTCGTTAAGCGTCCCGATACCGGCGAGGTGGCCATCACCAAGTGGCGCTTCAACGGCTGGGCGAAGTACCGCAACTGGCGCGCCGACGACTCGGTGGTCGCGTGCGTCGCGCCCCAGCTCGAGATGCCTATATGGCATCCGGGCCTGGTGCTCGAGGGCGGAGCTGTCGACGTGAACGGCGAGGGCGTCCTTATGGCCACCGAGGAGTGCCTGCTCTCCGAGGACGTGCAGGTCCGCAACCCGGGTCTCTCCCGCCAGGCGCTCGAAGAGGCGCTCTGCGAGTATCTGGGCATCACGCGCGTCGTGTGGCTGAAGCGAGGCATCGCCGGCGATGATACCCATGGCCACATAGACGACCTGGCGCGCTTCGTGAACCCGCGCACCATCGTCATTGTCTCGGAGAGCGACCCGCGCGATGAGAACTACGAACCGCTGCGCGAGAACCTGGAGCTGCTGCGCGCCTCCGGCGAGTGGGATGTGCACACGCTCCCCATGCCGCGCCCGGTGTACTTCGAGGGCCAGCGGCTGCCGGCGAGCTACGCTAACTTTTACATAGCGAACGGTATTGTGCTCGTTCCGACCTTTAACGACCCGGCTGACCGCGTCGCGCTCAACACGCTTGCCGCGCTATTCCCGGACCGCGAGGTGGTCGGCATACATTCGCTGGACCTCGTGCTGGGCCTGGGCACCCTCCACTGCATGACCATGCAGCAGCCGGCCCGCGGCTAGCGCCGCTGCGGCATCCTTCTGGCGACGGGGGTTCCTGTTCGGCGCGACCGAGTCGGGCCCTGATACGAGGCTCTCCAGCGAGGTTCAGAGGTAAGGAAAAGCCGGACCAGGGGGTCCGGCGCGGACGAGGGCGTCCGCCCCACTGGAGGCGGTGGCCAGTCCGGGCCAGTCGCGGCGAAAACCCTCACCGCTCCCGGCCGCGGCGCATTGCCGTCCGCGCTTCGGCCTCGACCTCCCGTCTGCGCTCGGTTTCGCGCTTATCGTGCAGCTTCTTGGCCTTGGCGAGCGCCAGTTCACACTTGATGCGCCCACTCTTCAGATACACCCGCGTCGGAATCAGCGTGAAGCCGCGTTCACGAGTTTTCCCCAGCAGCTTGTGTATCTCGCTGGCGTGCAGCAGGAGTTTGCGGTCGCGCACCGGGTGATGGTTCATGATGTTCCCGTGCGAGTAATGGCTGATGTGCGCGTTCACCAGCCATGCTTCGTTCCCGCGTATCTCGGCGTACGCGTCCTTCAGTTGCACCTTGCCTTCGCGCGCCGACTTTACCTCCGTGCCCGTCAATACAAGCCCGGCTTCGTAGCGCTCCAGGAGGTTGTAGTTGTGGCCGGCCGGCCTGTTTACAGCAAGAACCTTAATGCTGGTTTCGCCCACGAGAATGTTCTACACGCGCGGAAACACTTGGGCGTCAATGAATTGTGGTGCCAGGGTTTGTCCGCTCACCTATCGTAGCACAAACCCAACACGACCAATGAGATGCGTAAGTCTAAAAGTTACTTAAGGTTTCTCGCGGCCGCAGTGCTGGCGCTTGCCCTGGCCGGCATGGTCCAGGCTAAGGACAAGGACAAGAAGGCCGCCGAAAAGTTCTACAAGGAGGGCCAGCGAGCCGAGATTGCCCAGAACTGGGACCAGGCCCTGGCGCAGTACGAGCAGGCCCTCGCCGCGAATCCCTCGGAGCTGAGCTATCAGATAGCCGTCCGGCGCATGCGGTTCCAGGCCGCGCAGGCACACGTCCACAACGGCCAGAAGCTGCGCAAGGAGAACCGGCTCATCGAAGCTCTCGCCGAGTTCGAGAAGGCTTACGCGATGGATCCATCCTCCGCCATAGCCGAGCAGGAGCTCAAGCGCACGCTCGAGATGATGGAGCGGGAGAACCAGAAGGACGCCAAGCCCGAGGAGCGCGGCCTTACCGCCACCGAGCTTGCGCGCAAGCAAGAGCTGGAGCGCATCGCGCGCCTCGAAGCGCCTCCCGAACTCAAGCCCCTGTCCCGGCAGCCGATCAACCTCCGCATGACGAACCAGCCGCCGCGAGTGCTTTACGAGACCGTCGGCAAGCTTGCGGGCATCAACGTCGTTTTCGATCCCGACTACCGCCAGGATCCGAACGCCAATCGTCCGCTGTCGCTCGAGCTCACCAACTCGACGCTCGAGAACGCGCTCGACTACCTTGCCACCATGACGCGGACGTTCTGGCAGCCCATGTCCGAAAACACGATCTTTGTGGCCGCCGACACCCAGCCGAAGCGCCGCGAGTACGAGGACACGGCCGTCAAGGTGTTCTACCTCCAGAACGCCACCACTCCGCAGGAACTCACAGAGATCGCGACAACGCTCCGCACCGTCGCCAGCATCACCAAGCTGTTCCAGGTGAACTCGCTCAACGCAATCATCGTGAGAGGCACGACGGACCAACTGGCACTCGTCGAGAAGCTGGTCTACGATCTCGACAAACCCCGGTCCGAGGTAGTGGTGGACGTCGTCGTGATGGAGGCGAACCGCGCCAAGACGCGCGACATCGCCGCGACAGTCGCGACCGCCGGCCAGGCCGGGATCGCATCGGCTATCGTCTTCACACCCCAGGGCGAGGTGACAACGGACGACAAGGGCACACCGACGCAGCAGCTCATGTCGCTTTCGCGCATCGCCAAGCTCTCCACGAACGACTTCTCGGTCACGGTTCCCGGCGCGCTGCTCAAGTTCATGATGACGGACCGCAGCACGCGCGTCCTGCAATCCCCGCAGGTGCGCGCCGCCAACGGCGAGAAGGCCACGCTCAGGATTGGCGACAAGGTGCCGGTCGCTCAGGGCGGCTACCAGCCGATCGCGGGCACCGTGGGCGGCTACGGCTCGCTGTATTCCACCTTCCAGTTCATCGACGTCGGCGTGAACGTGGACATCACGCCCATCATCCACGGCGACGACGAGGTAACGCTCAAGGTGGCGTTTGAGATCTCGAACGTCCGCGACCGCGTCGATATCGGCGGCATTTCGCAGCCCGTCATCGGCCAGCGCAGGATCGAGCACACCATCCGGATCAAGGAAGGAGAGGCCAGCCTGCTCGGCGGCCTCATGCAGGATCAGGACACGAAGTCTGTCAGCGGCGTTCCTGGCCTGGCGAGCATCCCAGTCATCAAGCGCCTGTTTTCGAGCGAATCGATCGAGAAGGGCCAGACCGAGCTGCTCATTGCGCTGATTCCGCACATAGTTCGCTCCAACGGCATCACGGACCTGAACCTGCGCCCGGTGGCCACCGGCGCCGATCAGGTGGTTCGCGTCAACCGCGCTCCCAGGATAGAGCCGGCCGCGCCATCCGCTCCCGAGCAGGCCGCGCCCGGAGTCGTCCCCGGCGCGCCCCCGGCCACGGTCCCCGGCGTCCCCGGGCCGGCGGCCCCCGCACCGCGTCCGGCAGAGACTGCGCCCGAGACTGCCCCTCCCCAGGCGCCTCCGCCGGCCGTGCAGCGCACGCCGTCGGGTGTTCCCGTGGCGCCTCCCGCGGAGCTTCAACTCGCTCCCGGAGTCACCATTCCCGGAGTCCGGCGTCCATCGGCCACGCCAGGCGGGCCGCAGCCTGCCGCGCCCCAGGCAGGGATGGCGGCAACACGCTTTACGCTCCGGCCATCCGCGACGACAGTGCAGCGGAACGCCACCGTGACGCTGTCGCTCTATGCCGAGAACGCGCGCGAGCTGGCCTCCGCTCCGTTCACCCTCCAGTTCGACCCCAAGCTTCTTCGGCTCGAGGACGTGCAGGCGGGTCCGCTGCTTGCGAGCGGGGGACAACAGGTGGTGTTCACGCGGAATATACAGAACGACGTGGGCGTCCTCACGGTCAACCTTGGCCGCATGCCTGACGCCGGCGGCGTCACGGGCAGCGGCGTATTGGCGGTGTTCACGTTCAGAGCCGTCGCCGCGGGCGAGGCCAACATAACCATGCCGCGGTTTGATCCGCAGACGGCCCAGCGGACCGCCGTCGCGGCCGACGCGCCGCACGCGGTCATCACAGTGAAATAGCGGGGTGCGGCGATGATGCGGGTTGGTCCGAGGCGGAAAGGGCAGCGCGGGCTGACGCTCATAGAGCTGATCGTGGCTTTCACGATCATGCTCCTGCTGACCACCATGGCCGTGCCTCTCGCGCGCAGCAAGGTCCGCCGCGAACGCGAGCGCGAGCTGCGCATCGCACTGCGGGAGATTCGCGCCGCTATCGACAAGTACAAGGACATGTCGGACCTGAAGCAGATCCCGCCCGGCTCGGTGGACAGCGATGGATACCCGGAGAGCCTCGAACAACTCGTGGAAGGCGTGCAGCTCTCCGGCAGCGTGGACAAGAAGGTCCGTTTTCTGCGCCGCATTCCCAAGGACCCGTTCACCAACTCGACGGACTGGGGGTTGCGCAGCACGCGAGACGAGCCCACGTCCATGTCATGGGGAGGGCAGAACATCTTCGACGTGTACACAAAGAGCATGGAGAGAGCCTCGGATGGAACGCCGTATTCGGAGTGGTAGCCCGCGCCGGGGCCGCGCGCGCCTGGGTTTCACCCTGGTCGAGATCCTGATCGTCATGACGATCATCTCGATCCTGGTCTCGGTGGCGGTGCCTATGTATCAGAAGGCCGTGCTCCGCGCCAAGGAGAGCCTGCTGCGCAGCAACCTGTTCACCATGCGGACCGTTATCGACGAGTACACCTACGACAAGCAGAAGGCTCCACAGTCGCTCCAGGACCTTGTTTCCGAGGGCTATCTGCGGCAGATCCCGGTGGATCCGATAACCGGCTCCAGCGACACCTGGGAAGTGATAATGGAAGACGCCATGGCCAGCGTCGACCAGAACGAGCCGGGCATTTTCGACGTGCGCAGCGGCGCGGATACCGTGAGTCCGCTCGACGGAACGCCCTACTCGGAGTGGTGACCAGCGGCTCCGCCGCCGGGCGGCCGCCCGAGTTGCGCCCGCTCCTGCCGCGTTGATACAATTGGGTTTCCTACCTGAAGGAGATTTCCGTCTTATGGCAAAAGTCTGCGAGGTTTGTGGAAGAGGGCCGATATTTGGCAACCGGATCAGTCATGCCCACAATGTGACGAGCCGGCGCTGGAACATCAACCTGCAGACGGTGCGGGTGCTCGTGAAGGGCGCAGCTAAGAGAATGCGCGTCTGCACGTCGTGTCTCCGCAACGGCAAGGTTCAGAAGGCCGCCTGAGCTTCAGCCCATCCGGCCTCGCCTGAAGCGCCACAGCAGCACAACCACTCCAAGTCCAGCCAGGGCCAGCGACGCGGGTTCGGGGGTATACAACTGAGCCATGATGAGGTCCGCGTAGGACGACACGCGTGTGTCGGTGCCGTACTGCCCGAACATGCCGATCGTTTCTCCCGCCGGCAGGGACACGAACGAGTGCACGCCCACTATCACCCCGTTTCGGAAGCTCGGGCCGCCCGAATCGCCGGAGGTGATCATGACCTCCTGTCCCGGACCCAACCCAACTGAACCGAGAGTGTTGATGCCCGCGCCGTCGAAATCGTAAACCAGCGTCGCATTTCCGCCGCGCCCCACCCCGTACCAAGACGCCTCAGCCTCGTTCTGTCCGGCGCGCCGCGTTCCGAACGGGTATGTCGACGGGTCCTGTCCGTCATAGCCGGTGCCGCCTATCCCGTAACCAACGATGGTGATGACGCCTCCGTCCTGGTATGGGTCGGTGGCCAGCATATACCTGTCTATCAGCGGATTCTCTATAGGCATGGCGAGCACGAGCAGCGCCCAGTCCCAGCCGCCTGCGAGATCCCCCGTCCACTCCGGGGGTATATATATCCCGGCGCCGTCAAAAGTGGCGGTTCCGCCGTCCCACTGAAAAGTCGCGTGGACGCTGGCAGGGTTGCTCGACGCGTCCAGGCAGTGCGCGGCCGTCAGAATGTGCATTCCCGTGTAGAGCAGCGACCCGGAGCAGCTCCCGATGCCGTCCATCGTGAGCAGCGCGACGCCGGTAAACGAACCGGCGCCTGTGTAGAAGTCATCCGGCGATTGGCCCGGCAGCGGGTTGATGCTCACCGCCAGCGCGCCTGTCAGAGATAGCGAGAGAAGCACCGCAAGCCGGACTATGCGTCTCATAAGTGGTTCACGGTAGTGTATGGGGCGCGTCCCCGTCAAGGTACATCTCGTTCTATTACCAAGGGGTTATGTACTATCCGGCAGACCTGTGCGCGGCTGCAAAACCGCGGGCTCTGGCGGCGGCGCCTAAACTCTCTCAGAAACCAGCACGCGGGAAGGATACAGCGATTGCTTTACGATCCGGTCGTTCAGAATTCTGAAGTCCGCTGAGGTGATAAGCTCCGGCGCATGGCGGG
>JBLNBX010000101.1:0-17356 GCA_050260275.1 bacterium | reverse complement strand
CCGCCTCGAGCCGGGTGGAGCTGCGCGCACCCGCCTGCGCGGCCGCACGCGCTCTCGATCGCCACAACCTGCTCGGCTTCCCGTTCCTGTATGGATTCGGACCACGCGCCCTCAACGGTTTGGCCGCGCGCAGCGGCTTCGAACCCGCCGGTGCGCACGCGCGCGGCCTCGCAGCGTGGCTCGAGGTGCGCTACCGGAAACGTCTGGTCCCGTGAACGTTTTAGCGGAACAACTGGTCCTCTAGCGGCGTACCAAATTGAGGAGGCCGGGCCCGGCCGAAGGGCCCACGACAGCCATGTACTGCACAACCTGTGGCAACGAGTTGCAGCCTAGCGACCGCTTCTGCGCCAGTTGTGGCGCGCCGGCCGCTCCGGGCTACACTGCGCCGTCTTCACGAGAAGCGGCGCGCCTGGTCAGGCCCGTTCGCGAGAAGAAGATTGCGGGCGTGTGCGCCGGTTTCGCGCGCTACTTTGACGTGGATGTCACGTTCATGCGCATCCTATGGCTGGCCATGGCGATAGTCACTGGCGGCCTCGGCGTGCTCGTCTACCTGGCTGCCTGGATTGTCATGCCGGCCGAACAGGGAGTCTAGCCGCACGGCCCCCACCGCGCCGGCGTTCGACTAACTCTCGATCAAAGCCAGCCGCGCCAACCGCGCCAGGTTGGCCTCGACATCGCCGCCTAATTCGCGCGCGAGTTCCTCCCGGTTGCGTGTCCCGTCGAGCAGCACCAGCGCACGGCGCGCGGCATCGTCGTGCAGCTCGATGCAGTGGTGCCTCATGCTCGTGATGATCTGATCGCCCTCGGCCGCCTCCAGCCGCGCCAGTGAGAAAGCACGCGGCTGCTCGCCGGGGGTGATCGTGAACCGCGACGGCTCCGTGTGCAACTCCACCATCCCCGCGGCGAACGTGCCCAGCAAAAACTGCGCCAGCGTGTCCTCGTCCGTCGACACTGCCGCGGCCAGTTCGGCGAACGGAACCGCCGCCGGCTGGCGCTCGCTTAGATAAGCTATCGCGGCCAGCGCGTAGTCGAGGTCCGTTTTCATGCTCGCGCCGCGCGGTCCCCGAAACTCATTCGGACCGGTGCGCTCGGCCTTGCTCGCGATGTAGAGGTCCTTGATGCGCCGCGCGTCGGGCGGACGTTCGAGCGCGATCTCCTCCCGGCACAGCAGCGTGTGCCGGAACCGGCGCAGCTCGACGAAGTCGAGGTATTGCTGCTGAAGGACGATATCATCGCCCGAAACCATGCGAATCGTGTCGGCCATCTCCGCGGGCAGCGCAAAAAGCTGCTGCGTGGGGTACTGCGCCTCGGCCAGAAACTGCAAACCGTGCGCCCGCGCGTGCTGCATGAACTGCGCAAAGTAGACGGGATGGAACACCTCGCCCAGATCGTCGTGGAAGAGCTGCCATCCGGCTCGCTCGCGCGCCTGCCGGGCTTCCTCGGCCAGTACCGTGCGCGGAGACTGTGCCAGCAGGTTGAGCAGCGCGTAAGTGTGCTGCAGTTTGAGCTTCGGGTCCTCGATGCCGTCCGTCTGGAACAGCAGCATATCCCGCAGCATCATGCGCAGGTGGCATCCCGGATAGGCGTTGTAATCGATGTATGCCACGCCTTGGGGTGCGAGGCGCTCGCGCGCGATGGCCATCAGACGGTCGCGCACCGGCTTCGGAACCCATGAATACACGCCGTGGGAGATGATGTAATCGAACTCGCCGACATCCGGACCGATCTCAAGTATGTCCCGGCGTTCCAGCCTTAGGTTCGTCAGGCCAAGCTTAGCGGCGCGTTCACGCCCACGCGCAATTGCTGACTCCGAGAGATCGATTCCGATGCACTCGCACCCTGGATGAGTGATCGCGACGGGAACCAAGTGCGCGCCGTCGCCGCACCCGAGCTCCAGCACGCGAGCCCGCTCGATGGGAGCGGGCGACATACCGTGCAGGAAACCGAGCACCGCCAGGCGGTCCGGGTGCGCCTGCGCCACCGGCTGGCCTTCATAGGCTACGACGTCGTATGCAAACACGAGTCTGAGGATAGCTCAACAGGCGCTGGCGTTTTTGGGGCATCGCGCCGCGTCGCAGCTGCATGGGAGCCGCCCTCCGCAATCCGCATGTCCCACCGCCGCGCGGCGGGTGCCTAGGCCGGGCAAGGATCAGGGGCCGGGGCCGAACGTACATGGCGCGCCCGCCGTGGCACTCTATAGGCAGAGGGGGGCGCGCGGATGGCTGCCACGGTCTGGAAGGGTTACCTCACGTTTGGCTTGATCTCGGTTCCAATTCGCCTCTTTGCTGGAGCGAGGCGGGAGCACATCAGCTTCAACATGCTGCACGGGGTCTGCGGGACGCGCATCAAGCAGCAGCTCTACTGCCCAACGTGCGAGCGCGTTGTCGAGCGGGACGAGATCGTTAAGGGCTATCAGGAATCGAAGGACAGCTACGTCGTGATCGAGCCCGACGATCTGAAGAAGATCGCGCCGCCGTCGGAGCGCAACATGGACATCGTCCAGTTCGTCAAGCTCGACGAGGTGGACCCGGTTTACTTCGACACATCGTACTGGGTGCTCCCGGAGGAGCCGGGACGCAAGGCGTACGCCTTGCTGGTGCACGCTCTGGAGCGGTCAGGCTACGCAGCGATAGCTAAGGTGGCGATGCACAACCGCGAGTACCTCTCCATCATCCGCCCGCGCGAGCACGGGCTCACCTTGCACACGGCGTACTACAAGGAGGAGCTGCACGAACTGGCCGAATACGGCCAGCCGCCCGCAGAGGAGGCGCGCCCGCAGGAACTGGAACTCGCCGAGCGCCTCATAGAGAACCTCGCCGCGCCGTTCCGTCCCGAGGAGTTCCATGACGAGTACCAGAAGCGGGTTGTCGAGCTGATCGAGGCGAAGCGCGAAGGCAAACCGGTCAAGGCGGCTAAAGAGAAGAAAGCCGCGCCGGTGGTGGACCTGATGGAGGCGCTGCAGCGCAGTCTTGCGGGCGCGGCTCGCAAGGGTCCGGAGCGCGAGGCCGCACCGCCGGCCCGCAAGCGTACCGGGAAGAAGCGCCCGGCGGCCTGACGAAGCGCCGCGGCTATTCCCTCAGATTCCGGGCCACGCGCACCTCCGCATCGGGGAACACTTCGCGAAACCGCCGAACTTCGGGATGCGCTAGCGCGCGCTGCATAGCCTCGTCCTCGGCCGCGCTGGCTGGCTTAGGAGCCGCGCTTGCCTTGGCCTCGGCCGTGAACGCGATCCTGACCTTGCGGTGGCGCTCGCCGAGAGCCCTCAACCCTGCGGTGACGTCGCGCTCGTTCAGCGCCATCCTGTACTCTTCGGGCGCGGTGATGCGGAGCTCGGTTTCGGTTTCCTGGATTTCCGAAACCGCCACTGCATCAGCCGTGAACTTCATCTTCAGCTCGTGAAGCGCCGCAGCGAGACGCTCTCGCAGGCCCCCTGCCGCCGATGGAGCCGGCACGCTCTGGCCCGCGGACGCCGGAGCCGCCGACCGCGGCTTCGGAGCAGGCGGTGCGCCTCCGGGACCGGCCGGCGCTGGCGCCGGCATCGCGCCCGAAGCCACGCCGGCCAGCACTTCCTCAATCGACGCCAGTCTGCCCGCTTCCACCAGCCCTATCAGTCCCAACTCCAGGTGCAGCCGCGGCTGCAACGAAAACTGCAGGTCGCGATAGAGGTCGAGTGTGAGTTGCAGGTAGCGCGTCAGGTCCTGCTCGGAGAACTGCGCTGCGATTTCCGCCAGCCGTTCGCGTTCCTGCCGCGACGCCGCGATCAGCCTGCTGTCCAGCCCCGAGATCCTGGATACAAGCAGGTTGCGGAAGTACCGCGCCAGCTCGCGCACGAAGTGCTGCAGGTGATGGCCGTTCCGGACCAGGTCATCGACGATCGTGAGCATCGAGGCGCGGTCGGATGCGGCGAGCGCCTGCGTGACGCGCTCCAGCGCGTCGAGCGAAAACGCGCCCAGCAGCGGGCGTATGTCGGCCGCGTGCAACTCGTTCCCGCAGCACGCTATAGCCTGGTCGAGCGCGGAAAGCGAATCGCGCATGCTGCCCTCGCCCGCCTGCGCCAGCACGGCTAGCGCTTCGGCGTCGGCGCGGATGCCCTCCTGCTGGCAGATCCACTCCATTCGCGCGGTGATCTCGTCGAAATCGATGGACCGGAAGCTGAAGTGCTGGCATCGCGAGGCAATGGTGGCCGGAATCTTGTGCGCCTCGGTGGTGCAGAGCATGAAGACGACCCACTCGGGCGGTTCCTCGAGCGTCTTGAGGAGCGCGTTGAAGGCCTCGCTCGTGATCTGGTGCGCTTCGTCGATGATGAAAATCTTGTGGCGGTCGCGCGAGGGGCGATAGCGCACGTTCTCGCGCAGTTCGCGCATCTCATTGATGCCGCGGTTCGAGGCGGCGTCGATTTCGATGACGTCGGGCGCGTTGCCGGCGGCGGTCTCGACGCAGGATGCGCACACGCCGCACGGCGTCACCGTGGGCCCTTCGACGCAGTTCAGGCATCGCGCGAGAATGCGGGCGACGGTGGTCTTTCCGGTGCCGCGCTGCCCGGAGAAGATGTAGCCATGCGCGATGCGGTTTTTCGCGATCGCGTTCTCCAGCGTCGTCTTGACGTGTTCCTGGCCAACCAGTTCGGAGAACGTCTGCGGCCGGTATTTCCTGGCGATTACCTGGTACATAGGGCGGGGCGGCCTCGGTGGCTTTACCAGGCCCCGGGTGATCCGCGGCACACGAACCGCACCGCTACCGTTGCTTCCTTCCGGACCTGGCGGGGTTTGCAGCCGTCCATTGCACGGAGCCCGGAGCCTGGAATAACAATTCTAGCATCCAGGTGAAAGCGGCCACCTCACGGGTTACGAAATCGTGCACGAGCTTGGTTTGGAGAGCTGCGTGAGCGTGGAGAGCCGCTTGCCCGCAGCATGTTGTTGTGGGGCGGGCGCCCTCGCCCGCGCCGGACCCCCTGGTCCGGCTTGCCCGACCAGTGCGACCTCAGGAAGAGTGCGAAGCATCGTGGGGCGGACCCCCTGGTCGGCTTGGCTATGTCTTCCGACTCAACTCGGGACAGAAGGATCTGCCCCTCTCGTCACTAATTCGACTGGAATGCAGTACCGCCGCCGCCTTCCCCACATCTCATCGACTGAACACCCGGTCTTCATCACGTGGCAGCTGCATGGCAGTCTGCCTGCGCATCGTGTTTTCCCGGGCGGCGGGATGTCTTCCGGTCAGGCATTCGCCGCATTGGACCGGCTCCTGGGCGAAACCCGCACCGGTCCGTTCTATCTTCGCAAACCAGCGCTGGCCGACATGGTCGTGAAAGCGATCTCGTATAACAGCCACGTGGTCGGGCACTATGTTCTGCATGCGTTTGTGGTCATGCCCAACCATGTCCATCTACTGCTGACCGCTCAAGTTGAGTTGCCCCGGTTGACGAAATCGCTCAAGGGCATCACAGCCAAGCGAGCCAATATCTTGCTGGCCTTGACGGGAAATCCGTTCTGGCAGGAGGAGAGCTACGATCACGCTGTGCGGCACGAGCGGGAATTCGAGAGTATCCGGCGGTACATCGAAGAGGACCCGGTGCGAGCGGGTCTCGTCCGCCACGCCTGCGACTACCGCTGGTCTAGCGCTGGCTGGGCGACCGGGGGGGGCGCCCGCGGACCAGGGGGTCCGCCCCACAAGCTGTAGTCTCCAGATGCGCGGGGGCGAGAGTGCGACCAATACAGGCCATCACGGCATGAAGCTCAGATAGCGTTCTCTTCCGGTAACAGGTGCAGCGATCACGCGGCAGATTCATCCGCTGTGGAACTGACACGTTGATTCGGGCTACAGAATATCCATCCTTTTCCCCACCCGCACCAGCACCTCCAGCGCCCGGTCGAGTTGATCCTTCGTGTGCGTGGCTGTAACGATGGTCCTGATCCTCGCTTTGCCGTGCGGCACCGTCGGATAGCCGATGCCCACCGCGAAAACGCCCTCATCGAACAGGGCGCGAGAGAACGCGTGAGCCGTCTTCGCCTCGCCCACCATGATGGGCGTAATCGGCGTCTCGCTCATGCCCGTGCTGAACCCGGCCTTGTTCAGCTCGCTCTTGAAATACTTCGTGTTTTTCCAGAGCGACTCTATGCGCTCGGGCTCCTGCTCGAGCACGTCGAACGCCGCGATGCACGCGGCGGTTACTCCAGGAGGGTGCGACGTGGAGAACAGGAACGGCCGCGCGCGGTGGTACAGGAACTCGATCAGGTCGCGGCTGCCGCACACGTACCCGCCAAGCACGCCGATGGCCTTCGACAGCGTACCTACCTGAATGTCCACGCGCCCGTGCAGGTCGAAGTGGTCTACCGTGCCGCGCCCATTGCGCCCGAGCACACCGGAGGCGTGCGCGTCGTCGAGCATCATGATCGCGCCGTAGCGCTCGGCGGCGGCCACCAGCTCCGGAAGGGGCGCGATGTCGCCGTCCATCGAGAACACGCCATCCGTGATGAGCAGCTTGCGCCCCGGCACGGACTGCAGCTCGCCCAGCAGCTTCTCGGCCGCTGCGGCGTCCTTGTGCGGGTACACATGGATCTTCGCCTTCGACAGCCGGCAGCCGTCGATGATGCTGGCGTGATTCAGTTCGTCGGAAATGACATGGTCATCGGGCGTCAGGATCGCCGCCACAGTGCCCGAGTTAGCGGCGAATCCGGACTGGAACACCACGCACGCCTCGGTCTTCTTGAACTGCGCGATGCGCCGCTCGAGCTGCATGTTGAGGTTCATCGTGCCGGCTATGGTACGCACCGCGCCGGTGCCCACGCCGTAGCGCTTCGTGGCCTCGACCGCGGCCTCAATGAGCTTGGGGTGGTCCGTGAGCCCCAGGTAGTTGTTGGAAGCGAGGTTGATCACTTCGCGCCCGTCGAACGTCGATACAGGTCGGCACGCGGACTGCATCTCGCGCAGCCGCTGATACGTGCCAGCCTGTTTCCAGGCTTCGATCTGCTCACTGAGATAGCTGAGTGGGTTCGCCATGTCCGCTACTCCCAATCCAGAACCACCTTTACCGCCTCACCCCGATTCAGCACGTCGAAGGCTTCCTGAAACTGCGTGTAGTGGAAGCGGTGCGTGATGAGGGGGCTAAGGTCCAGCTTGTGATCGAGCAGGAAGCGCTCGCACTGGTACCAGGTCTCGAAGATCAGGCGGCCATTGATGCCTCGGACGTGCGCCGCCTTGAAGATGATTGAGTCGGAGAGGTTGAGCGTTATGTCTCCGGGCGGGATGCCGAGCAGCGCGACATCGCCGCCCGGCCGCACGATATCGAAAGCGCTGTGAATGCCATCGGGCGCGCCGGACATCTCGAGCGCGACGTCCACGCCCACGCCCTCGGGCGTATCGGCCAGGAAACGCTCGCGCCATCCGGGCACGCCGGGGTCGTGCGTGAACTCCGCACCGCACGCTTTCGCCAGCTCGCGCTTGTGAGCGATGGGCTCGATGACCGAGACAGTTAGTGCGCCAGCCGCTCGGGCGATGAGCACGGCCATCAGGCCGATGGGGCCTGCCCCGACTACGGCCACCGTCCGGCCCGCCACCGGCTGTGCCATCACGGTGTGCATCGCGTTTCCGAAGGGATCGAGGATGGACGCGACGCTGAGGTCAATGCCTGGCTTCACGCGCCAGACGTTGGCTTGTGGAAGCGAGACGTACTCGGCGAAGCAGCCGTTGCGGTCCACTCCGAGTATCTGCACGCTCCGGCAGATGTGGCCCTGGCCGGTGCGGCAGAAGTAGCATACGCCGCAGCCGATGTGGCCCTCGCCCGAGACGATCTCGCCAACCCGGAACGCCGATACGGCCGCGCCGGTCTCGACAATCTCGCCGACGAACTCGTGGCCAATGGTGACCGGCGGGCGCAGCCGGCGCCGAGACCACTCGTCCCAGTCGTTGATGTGTAAGTCGGTGCCGCAGATACCAGTCTTCTTTACCCGGATGAGCACCTCGTTCGGTCCGCAGGATGGGATCTCAACCGCGCGCAGGACGAGTCCCGGCGCAGGCTCGGCTTTCACCAGCGCCGGCATTGTGTGTGGCATTCAGACCTCTGAGTTCGGACGCGACCGTCTCCCCAAGCCGCTACTTCGATAAATACCAAGTTGCGGGGCGGCCCGGTGAGACGCCCCCGAACCGGCCGGATTGCGACGGCACAGGATGCGCCCGGCCGCGCTTTACAATGAAACTAGATGGCCCGCGGGGATGATACGGGGGAGCGGGTTCTGTTCCGCAACGTAATCCGCCGCGCGCGCGACGCCGGCATTCCATTCGCCGTCGGAGGCTTTCATGCGCTGGCCGCCTACACGGGCCTGAAGCGCAAATCAAAGGACCTCGATCTGTACGTCCTGCCGCCGGATCGCGAGCGCATGATCGGAGCGACTGCAGCAGCCGGCCTCGACGACTACTACCGGATCGCGCCCTACGACCGCCGGTGGATCTACCGCTCGCACCTCAACGGCGTCATCGTGGACGTCATCTGGGCGATGGCTAACCGCCGCGCCGAGGTCGACAGGGTTTGGCTCGAAGCGGGGCCCGAGATACGGATCGCAGGCTTTCGCCTGCGCGCGCTACCGCCCGAAGAGTCGCTGTGGACGCGCCTGTATGTGCTGCAGCGCGACCGGTGCGACTGGCCCGACATTCTGAACCTGCTGGCTGCGGCCGGGCCCGTGATGGATTGGCAGCGTCTCGCGGAACGGTTGGGCGAAGATCTTCCATTGCTCGCCGCCGTGCTGGGCGTTTTCGCCTGGCTTGATCCGTCGCGCGCCGCTCGCCTGCCCGCGCGCGTCTGGCGGCTGGTGCAGCCGGCGTCTCCACCGGCGCTTCCCGAAGCGCCGCCCGCCATCCGGGCCGTTCTGCTGGATTCCCGGCGCTGGTACGTGGGCGGGAGTCCGCCGACAGGGAGGTTGAACTGATGATTGTCGGAACGATGAACCACCCCCACCGCGACCTTTTCGAAGAGATGCAGTGGATGGCTGACATGGGACTCGAGTTCATCGACATGACGCTTGAGCCTCCCGAGGTTCCGTCCTGGAAAGCTGATGTGGACAAGATACGCGCCGCGCTCGAGCGGCACCGCTTCAAGGTGGTCGGGCACACGCCGTTCTATCTGCCCATCGCGAGCGCCATCGAGGAGGTCCGCCGCGGAGCCGTCGCCGAACTGCGCCGCTGTGTGCGGGTGTTCGGCGCTATTGGCGCGAAGTGGATGAACGTGCATCCGGACCGCTACACGCCGTTCCACGACCGCTCGTTCTACATCAGGCGCAATATCCTGTCGCTTTCAGAGCTGCGCGAGGATGCCGAGCAGCACGGAGTCGGACTCATGGTTGAGAACCTTCCCGGTGAGTTCAACAATGCCCGCCAGTTGAGCGACATCCTCGACCCGCTGCCTTGGGTCGGCCTGCACATGGACTTTGGTCACGCCAATCTGATCGTCCAGCGCAACACCTCAGAGGAGATACTCGAGCGCTACGGCTCGCGGCTGCGGCACGTCCACCTGCACGATAACAAGGGCGGCCACGAAGATCTTCACATGCCGCTCGGGACCGGCACCGTGGACGTGAGGGCCGTAGTGCGCGCTCTCAAACGGCTGAAGTACGATTCCACAATCACTCTCGAAGTGTTCACCCCGGACCGGCACTTCCTGAAATACAGCGTGGACGTGCTGCGGCGAATCTGGGCGGAGGAGCACGCATCCTAGCGGGGGGCCGCCAGCGCCCGCCCGAGCGCGAGCGGAGTCAGGTGCGGGCGGGCCGGAGAACCCGCCCCACAAGTCAGCTTTGCGGCCTGCGCAGCGCGATGCCAAGCTCGCGCAACTGCCGTTCGGGCACCTCTGAAGGCGCGTCCACCATCAAATCCGCGCCGCGCGCGGTCTTCGGGAAAGGTATCACGTCCCGGATGGTGCTTTCGCCCGCGAGTATCATCACCAGGCGGTCAAGTCCCAGCGCGATGCCGCCGTGCGGAGGCGCGCCGTACTCCAGCGCTTCGAGCAGGAACCCGAACTTAGTTCGCGCTTCCTCCTCGCTGAGCCCGAGGGCGGCAAACACCTTGCTTTGCACGTCGCGGCGGTGAATACGAATCGAGCCCGAAGCAAGCTCAATGCCGTTCAGCACCAGGTCGTACGACTTCGCCCGGCAGTGCGCAGGATCGGTCGTCAGCTTGTCGAGATCCTCATCGTGCACGGACGTGAACGGATGGTGAGCGGCGTCCCAGCGGTTCTCGTCTTCGTTCCACTCGAACATCGGGAAGTCCACCACCCACAGGAACCGGAAATCGTTCGGGTCTAGCAGCCCGTGCTTCGCAGCGTACTTCTGCCCTGCGAACAGGCGCAGTTGCCCGCACGCCTGGAACACCGTTTCAGCCGGACGGTGCGCATCCGCAAGACCGGGCCAGCCGGCCAGAATCAGCAGGTCCTCGGAAGTGGCGCCGGTGCGGACCCGGACCTCGGCCATCGCCTCCGGGTAGTCGCGCTCGAGGCGCCTGGCGTCGTCGTAGACGCGCAGACCGCGCTCAGCGCCGAACTCTTTGAGCTCGTCACGCTCCTTGCGGCTCGCCCCGCCCGCTTTCGGGACGACGATCGCCACCAGCGGCAGGCCAGCGCCGGTGAGCGGCGATTCGGGGAAGAGATCCTCGACGCAGTGGAACGGTGGCAGGCGGAGATCCGGCTTGTCGCTGCCGTAGGAGCGCATCGCCTCGGCGTAGGTGAGCCGCGGGAACGGCACCGATATCGAATGACCCGCCACGGCGCAAATCCGCTGAACCAGCGGCTCGACCACCTCGAATACACGTTCCTGCTGCGGGAACGACATCTCGAGGTCGATCTGCGTGAACTCGTACTGCCGGTCGGCGCGGAGGTCCTCGTCGCGGAAGCAGCGCACGATCTGGAAATACTTGTCGAAGCCGCTCACCATGAGGATCTGTTTGAAAAGCTGCGGTGATTGCGGCAGCGCGTAGAAGCAGCCGGGCTGCACGCGGCTCGGCACCAGGAAATCGCGTGCTCCCTCGGGCGTCGAGCGCGTCATGAACGGCGTTTCGATCTCGAGAAACCCTTCTTTGGTCAGGAACTCGCGAGTGGCGAAAGACACCTTCGAGCGCAGAATGATATTGCGCTGCATGCGCGGGCGGCGCAGGTCCACGTACCTGTACCGGAGGCGGGTTTCCTCTCCGACGTCCACGTTGTCTTCCATCGGGAACGGCGGCGTGCGCGATTCGTTCAGAATCCAGATGCGCTCGGCGATCACCTCCACCTCGCCCGTCGGGATGTTCGGGTTGACGGTTTCCGGGGTGCGCAGCTCGACTCGGCCTTCCACCGCTATGACGTACTCGGAGCGCAGCAGCTCGGCCTTTGCGTGCACGGCGGGGTCGAGGTTCTCGTGGAAAACGACCTGCGTGACTCCATCGCGGTCCCGCAGGTGGATGAATATGACCCCGCCCAGGTCGCGCCGGCGGTGCACCCAACCCATGAGGAGTGCCTGCGATCCGGCGTCTGCGGCGCGCAGTTCCCCGCAGGTGTGAGTGCGGCGAAGCTCGCCGAGAAAGTCGAGTGGTACACCGGTGGTTCCCTGGTCCGCCATAGGCTCCTACGTGGTAATGATTTCGATCAACTGCTCGCGTCCGACGCTTTGTTGCTCGCCGGTCGCCATGTTCTTCAGAGTGTACATGCCCTGGGCGAGTTCGTCCTCTCCCAGGAGCACCACCTGGCGCGCGGAAAGCTTGTTAGCGAGTTCCATCGCTCGCTTCAGCCTGGTGTCCGCCGCCACTTCGACGGTAAGCCCGAGCCTTCGCAGATCGCGCGCAAGCAGCGTGGCGGCGTGCGAAGCGGCCTCGCCCATGGGAGCGACGAACACGTCCAGCTCCGCCTGCGCTTGTCCGCGCGCCTCTTCGAGCGACATGGTCAGCCGGTCCTCGCCGATGGAGAAGCCGATGCCAGGCGCCTTTATCTTCGCGCCCAGCGATTCCGCCAGCCCGTCGTAGCGGCCGCCGCCCAGCACGGAGTTCTGCGCGCCGAGCGCGCCGTGCACGATCTCGAATGTCGTCCGCGTGTAATAATCGAGGCCTCGCACGAGCCGCGGGCGCACCTCGAATGCTACGCCCAGTGTCCGCAGGTACGCCTGGACCGCGTCGAAGTGCGCTCGGCACTCCGGGCAGAGGCTTTCGAGTATCGTGGGCAGCGCGTCAATGACCGGCTGGTCCTCGGGCACCTTGCAGTCGAGCACGCGAAGGGGATTTGTCTCCGCCCGCCGCCGGCAATCCTCGCATAGCTGCTCTTTCACTCGCGCCAGTTCGCCGCGCAGCCGCTCGAGATACGCCGGGCGGCACTTGGGGCAACCTACGGAATTGAGCAGTACCTCGAAACCGGTGAGATCCACGGCCTGGAACAGCTCGACAACCATGCCGATTGCCTCGGCATCAATGTAGGGCGATTCCGAGCCGATCGCTTCCGCGCCGATCTGAAAAAACTGCCGGAACCGGCCTTTCTGCGGGCGCTCGCGGCGGAACATCGGGCCGGCATAGTAGAGCTTCTGCACGCCGGGGCGTTGATCGAGCCGGTGCTCGATGTAAGCGCGCATCACGGAGGCCGTCGCTTCCGGGCGCAGCGTGAGGGATGAGCCGTCCCGGTCCTCGAACGTGTACATCTCCTTCGTGACGATGTCGGTTTCCTGGCCGACGCCACGCGCGAACAGCTCCGTGGGCTCAAGAATTGGCGTCCGGATCTCGTGGTAGTTGTAGGCGCGGAACACGCGGCGCGCTTCCTGTTCCACCCGGTTCCACAACTCGGTGGCGGGTGGTAACAGGTCCCGCATTCCTTTGACGGCGCGAATCAAAACGGTATCTTCTTCCCTTGCGGATTGCCGCGCCACCCCGGCGTGATGCGGCCGGGCTGCGCAGGCAACTGGATGTTTCGTGGAATCATCATCGTAGCACGTCCGCTACAATCGAATGTATGCGCCGTTCAGTGCTTTTGGGCGTTATTTGCGCGGGCGCACTGCTCGCGCAGGCGCGCTTCGATGTCCACGCCTTGCTCAGGCTGTCGCGAGTGGGCGATCCCCAACTATCGCCAGATGGCCTGACGGTCGCCTTCACCGTTCAAACCATCAATGAGGCGGAGAACAGCAGTTCTACACAGATCTGGACCGTTCCGCTCGCCGGCGGTAGCCCCCGCCAGCTCACAACCACCGGGTCGATGAACACGCGCCCGCGATGGTCGCCTGATTCCCGCGAGATCGCCTTCATTTCGGACCGGAGCGGTACGCCGCAGGTGTGGCTCATGGCAGCGGACGGCAGCAACGCGCACCAGGTGACGGATGTCGCGGCCGGGGCGGACGGCGTGATCTTCTCGCCCGACGGCGAGAACCTGCTGTTTACGTCGGAGGTCTACCCGGACTGCCCCGACGACGCATGCAACAAGGCGCGGCTGGAACAGGAGAAGAACTCTGCGGTTAAGGCGCGAAGCTACACCTCGCTGCTGTACCGCCACTGGACGCACTGGCAGTCCAAACGCCGCCGCCACCTCTTTGTCGTGCCCGCTGACGGCGGCGCGCCGAAGGACCTTACTCCGGGCACGATCGACGTTCCGCCATTCTCGCTCGGCGGCAGCGACGACTACGCAATCTCGCCCGACGGCAAGGAAGTCTGCTTCGTCATGAACCAGGACGCCGAGCCGGCAGTGAGCACCAACTCCGATCTGTTCGTCGTTCCCATCGACGGCGGTGAGCCTACCCGCATCACGATCAATCTTGGCGCGGACAACTCTCCCGCCTACTCGCCCGACGGCAGGTACCTGGCCTGGCGCACGCAGCAGCGCTCGGGATACGAGAGCGACCGCTGGAAGCTCGCCGTGCTCGAGCGCGCCACCGGCAGGCTTAGCATTCTCACCGACGCAGTGGACCGCTGGATCACCAGCTTCCGGTGGTCGCCGGACTCATCGATGATCTTCATGACGGTTGAGGATCGCGGCCGGCAGTACGTACAGGTGATTCCGTCATCGGGCGGCGGCGCGCGCAGCATCATCAGCGGCGACAGCTCGATCGATGACCTCCAGGTGACGCCCGACGGCAAGACGCTTGTCTTCACCGAGGCGAGCGGCTCCCGGCCCCCCGAGATCTTCAAGGCCGTCAGCGGAGGCGCGGCCACACAGCTCACACACTTCAACGATGCGGCACTCGCCGCGTACAACCTCCCCAGGCTCGAAGAGTTCTGGGTGCAGGCGCCGGACCGGACGCGCATCCACAGCTTCTTCATTCGCCCGCACGGATTCCGCGAGGGACGCCGCTACCCGGTGCTTTTCCTCATCCACGGCGGGCCGCAGGGCGCGTGGGGCGAAAGCTGGAGCTATCGCTGGAACGCGCAGTTGTTCGCCGCGGCGGGATACCTTGTCGTCATGCCGAACCCCCGCGGATCGACGGGCTACGGGCAGCAGTTCATCGACGAGATCAACCAGGACTGGGGCGGCCGTCCCTTCGACGACATCATGGCCGTGGTGGAACACGTGGCGAGGCTGCCTTACGCTGATCCGGACCGCATGGCCGCCGCGGGCGCGTCCTACGGCGGCTACATGGTGAACTGGATTCTCGGGCACACGAACCGCTTCAAGGCGCTGGTGTCGCACGCCGGTGTTTTCGACCTGCGCAGTATGTTCGGCGAGACGGAAGAACTGTGGTTCCCGCTGTGGGAGTTCGGCGGCGCGCCGTGGGAAAACCCGGAGATCTACGCGAGATGGTCGCCGAGCTACTATGCGAGCAGCTTCGCCACGCCTACGCTGGTCACGCACGGCGAGATGGATTTTCGCGTGCCGTACGGGCAGGGACTTCAGTTGTTCACCGCCCTGCAACTGCGCAGGGTGCCCTCGAAGCTGCTCGTGTTTCCCGACGAAGGCCACTGGATAACGAAGCCGCAGAACAGCGTGCTCTGGTACGACACGGTGCTCGAGTGGCTCGGCGAGTGGCTGAACAAGCCGGCGCAGGCCGCGCCGGCCGCTCCCGCTACCGGGCAGGCTGCTACCCCGTGAGCGCAGCCGCCGGTGGCGAAGTAAGTACCCGCAAACCAGCTAGTTCTCCTGGCCAGTTAGGCCGGAGCTGCCATGGCACCGCAGGCAAGTAAGATCAGACCAGGACGCGCTCTGGCGATCGGGGGAGTAATAGGACTAGGGCTTCTGCTGCCGGCGCTCGCTGCTGAATCCCTGGAAGGCCTGGCTGTCCGCTCTGATGCAGTCGTGGTCGGCAAGATTGCGTCTGGTACGGTGTCCGATACTGGAGCGGAGTTCACCTCGAGGTGGAGCGGGTGCTCAAGGGTAGGCGAGCCCTGACGCGTCGCTTGCTGACCGGATCGCGGGAGAACTCGCCGCGGCGATAGATCAGTGCGGCAATGATGGGGTTTTCGAGTTGATGTCAGAGGGATTGTTGCGTCTGGACGACACTCCTTTCGTGGCGCAGACAGTGACCTCTCTCGCGGCGAGTGCTTGCGAGCCGGTTCGCGGGTTGGCTTTGGTGATGAAGCTCCGGCGAGCCGAACCTGGCGCATTGACTGAGTTGGCCGCGCAGATACAGAGCGTATCAAAGTTTACTTTTCTAATTAACAAAGCTGGAAGCATCGTTTTCGCGTGGAGAGCGGATAGCGTATCGGATATCCAGGCGCTCGGGATGTTGGCGACTTCGGAAGTCCCTATAGGCAGACTCAGGAGGGATGCCGCCCACGCTCTCATGGCTGATCATTCAATTGCTGCTGTGCCTTTCCTGGCAGAGTTACTAGGCAGCCCGGATTAAGAGATGCAAAGACTGGGGCTGTAAGGGGGCTAAGCCTGTTTGTGGAAGGCGTGCCACCGGTTACTCCGGATGGCGCGCTGAGAATGGTGTGCTTGGGAACGCGAACTGGCAGTCGCTACGACACTGAGGAGACGAGGCGCTACTCTGCTTCCCGCAGCATGCCAGGAGCTGACTTGGCTCAGTACGTCGAGTTTTGGAAGGCATGGTGGAGCGGTGTCAAGCAAGATTTTCCGAACAGGAGCTTGACGCATTAGTGCTGATACCATGAGGCTCGGCCGAAATGGTGTCAGAACCGTAGAGATGCGGCAATGACGAGATCCCGCCGCCGCAGGACGGTGCAGCGTCAGGTCGTGTGCAGCGCTATCACTGGATCGACGCGAGTAGCCCGCCGCGCGGGAAAGTAACTCGCGAGCATCGCGGCGGACGCCAGGACCATCAGCATTCCGAAGAACGTGAACGGGTCGCTGGATGTGACGCCGTATAGCAGCCCGCCGAGAGCGCGTGCCACAACCCATCCTCCCGCGCTGCCCAGCAGAAGCCCCACTGCCGCGAGGGCCAGCGTCTGCTTGAAGATGGCCGCCCGCACGTTTGCCGGTGACGCTCCCAGAGCCATGCGGATGCCGATCTCCTTAGTCCTCTGGCTCAGCGAATACGAAACTACTCCATAGATGCCGAGCGACGCCAGCATCAAGGCGAAGGCGGCGAACCCCCCTAGCAGCGTCACGACGAACCGGCGGGGCGATACGGACCTGTCCACGAGTTGCTGTAGCGGGCGGAAGTCCGTCTTCGGGAGGTTCGGCGCAACTGGTTTGAGCGCGCCGCGAATGGCGGGAGCGAGTTCCGCGGGAGGGATTCGGGTCCGGACGACGAGGTCCAGAGATGCTGCATCACCGCATTGCCTTATCGGCAAATACATCTCCATTCCCGCGCCCTGCTCGAGAGCGAGGTGGCGGACGTCGCCCACCACGCCGACAATCGTCCGCGGCTGCCCGCACGCGCCCAGTCTCTTTCCGAGGGCGCTTTGGCCGGGAAAGAGCGTCCGTGCCATGGTTTCGTTGATCACTATCACGGGGGTGCTGGAAGGAACGTCGCGTTCGTCGATATCCCGGCCTTCACGAATGGGAATTCCCATCGCCCCGATGTAACCGTCTGTCACGATGCGAACGAACGCGCTGGGCACCTGGCCTCTCGCGTAGACCTGGCCGATTACGGGCACCCCCCAACTGCGATTCCGGCCGAGCGGAAGAGCATCAGTGATTCCGGCTGCTTCGACGCCGGGGACGGACCTTGCGCGGCGCAGCACATCATCCAGATACGCGTTCAACTGTTCCTGAGAAGAGGGCCGCCGCCCCGGATCTACTCGCAGCGCGGCCGCGCGCGAGGGCTGGAAGCCCAGATCCACGTCGAGAACGCGAAGGAAGCTGCGGCTCAGCAGGCCCGCGCCCACGAGCAGCACGCAGGCGAACGCTATCTCTGCCACGACGAGCGCGCTTCGGACGGAGCCCCGCCCGCGGCCCGCCGTTGATCCGCGGGTGCTGTCTTTCAGAACGTCATGCAGCGTCGCCGCCGGCACCTGCAGCATGGGCACGAGC
>JBLNBX010000100.1:0-7137 GCA_050260275.1 bacterium | reverse complement strand
CGCAACGCGTCCACTGGCGCGCGGGGGGGAAGGCCCGGTGCGAGGCAACCAACCTCGGCTTAGTTTGAAACAGCAGCCGGCCCGGTCCGCCGGCTCGGAGTGGCGGCCAGGATCAACTGTTACAACTCAGGTGAGTTTGTCACAGTAAGGTACTACTGGCAATACATCCAGCTATCCGGGGTGCCACCCCCCACGGTACGGTACCACCCCCCGCCCGCGCGCCGGAAGAAGCGGCGCCACAACCGCAACCACCGCCGGGACGAGAGCGCGGTGTCCTACAAAACGGACCACAAGTTAACTTGTGTGGGCGGGGCTAGGGCAGCGCAGATGCGGGTAGCGGTGTGCGCGAATGGGAGAATGCGGGTAGCATTAAAATGCCGCAGCCGGCCGCTGTGGGGGCCATTCGGCGGCCAGGATCGGGTGTCTAGCCGCCCGCTGAGTGTGAACGCGCCGCTGGTTCGGCCAGAGCCGAGAGTTGGGCCGAAACACGATCGAGCAGGCTGCCAGCCGCACCCTCGGGCACCCAGGCAAGCATCTCCTCCGCGGCGCGATCAGCCATGCGCAGCCTGATGCGCCGGAGAGCGCCGCGCCGGGCGATCTCCGCGAACCTCAACAGCTCCTCTACGTAGCGGCTGGAGCTGTGTTCCCGGTGTACGTACTCGCGGCCGCATTCGCCCATCCGGCGGTACTTGCCTGGCGCTTCGAGAAATGCGCGGAGGTGCCCTTGTATGTCGGCGATCTCCTCTTCTGGACGCACGAATGCGACCGTGCCGGCCGGGCAGCTCGCGTACCATCCGGTTTTCGTGACGAGCGCCGGAAGCGCGTGCTGCCAGATCAGCAACTGCGTGCCCGACGCCTCGCCCATGCTCGGCCATCTGAGGTTGACCGCTAGGTGCGCGGCGCTCAGCAGGTCGTGCAGCCGGCCTTCGGGTACATAGCCGTGGTACGTAACCAGCTTGCTTACCGGCGATCGCTTCAGGCTCTCGAGCAGGCTGACGTCCAGAAACTCGCCACAGATGTCCATCCTGAACAGGTCCGGCCTTTCCAGCGCGGCCCAGGCCTCGAAGACGGAGCCCAGGCGGCGGTTCGAGCCGAACAGTCCAAAAGCGATGGTGCGGTATGGCGGCCCTTGCGGCGCCCCGGTGGCCGCCGGCGCCGCTGCCATCTCATATGGCGAAGGCAAGGGCAGATACACCGCGGGCGTCAAACCCTCGCGAGCCAGCGTTTGACAGGCGCCGGGCGTGTGGACGACAACGCCCAGCGCGTTCCCGGCCGCAAGCTCGCGCAGCGGGAACCGGGCCGCGGCATCGGCGATGCAGGACGGAGCCGCGATGCACCGCTCGGCGGCCTCGCGGCCGAGTTTGCCATACCAGCGCTCCATCTCGGCGCTGTAACGTGCGGGATCTCCGCGCTTCGTCAGGAAGACCTCCGCGAAAAACTGGTGCATGCAGAGGTCGTGCAGGATGACGATTCCGGAATGCTGCCGGCTGATCTCCCAGGCTCCCTCGTGCAGCGGGTGATTGCCGAGGTTGTACACCACCACATCGGCGCGGTTGAGCTCGGGCCAGGGGAAATCAGGAGCGCGGAACTGCCGGACGTCGGCCATCTCGCCGAGGCGCGGGTCCCAGCGGTCCTGGTCCGTCCAGAGCGTCAGCCGGCCGTGCTTTGCCAGTTCCGGAACCAGAGCGCCAGTATGCAGAGCGATGCCGCTCCTTGATGGCGGCAGCGGCGAGAACCAGTGGATATTCATGCGAGCAGCCGTTCGATGGCGCGATCCCAGGAGATTCCAAGTCCGGCGTACCGTTCGCGCGCGGCCGACCCCATCTGAGCAGCCCTCGAGCGGTCGCGCCAGAGGCTGTCCATCGCCTCGGCCAGCGCCTCGGGCGACGGCTGGACGACAAGCCCGGTCTCCCCGTTGACGACGAACTCGAGCGGACCGCCCGAATCGGCGCACGTGATCACGGACTTGGATGACAGCATCGCCTCCAGCGTCACGTACCCGTAATCTTCGTCGAGTGGAGGAAACAGCACGCCCAGGCAGCGGGCGTATGCGTCGTACTTGGCCTGTTCGGGCACCGCGCCCATCCAGTCTATGCGGGACGCCACGCCCAGGTGAGATGCCAGGCGGGCGCATTCGCTTTCCAGTTCCGGGCTGTCGGCCGCGCCAATGAACATCAGGCGCACCGGCTCGCGCGTCAGGGCGAGCGCCTCGATAGCGAGCTTCTGGCGTTTCAGCAGATTGATCCTGCTCGGAAAGAGAATGTAATCCCGCGCCCGCTCGCAGTAGAACGACTCCGCTCCGGGCGGTGGGTGATACAGCGGCTCGGCGGTTATCCCGCAGCCGAGCCTCAGCCGTTCGGCCACGTTTCGCGAGTTGGCGAACACGGCCCGTGCTTCGCCGATAAACTCCCTGTCGGCCTGCCTGATCGCGTCCCGAATGTAACAGCCGTTCGGCGCATACTTCAGGTCCCCCGCCTGCGGATGCTCCCAAAGATCGTACGCCGGCCTGTGCTGATGCAGGATCCACAGCACTTTATGCGGGTGGGGGACGGCGTATGCGGGGAACTTCAACCCGATCAGCCTGTCAATTGTGTTGCCGAACGCCTCGCTGAGGTCGAGCAGGCGGCAGGCCAGGACGTGATCGAGAATGCGCTCGGGCGGGTAGTGCTTGAACGGGATCTCGACTATGTCGGCCTCGCAGCCACGCGCCTGCAAGGCGCGCAACAGCCCCGCGGCGTGGGCTTCGGCGCCTCCTCGGATAAAAGGGACCTTGACGGTCGCGATGAGCACGCGCATTTACGGTTTCCGGGCGATGATGGCGTAGTCCTGAGCTCCGTAGAACGTCTCGTTGTATCTCGCGCTCGTTTCGGACTTCTCGGACAACTTAAGAGCTTCCGGCCAGGGATGGAGCCGGAGCAGTTGCACGCCGGTGAAGCCTCTTGCCGCGACGACAGTCTGCAGCAGCAGCGGAGGCAATATCTTCCTGTGGGTCGGATCGAGGAAGAAATAGTAAGTCGCCGTCAAAATGTTCTCGGGATTCGGCGTCTCGAATATCACGATGCCGCCCGGCGCCAGCACCCGCAGGGCCTGGTCTATCAGGTCGACAACCTCCTCGAACGGTATATGTTCGAGGACGTGAAAAGCGGTCACCGCGCCCAGTGATGAGTCCGGCAGGCCGCGCAGATGCGCAAGGGCCTCCGCTTCCGTTACCTCGATGCCGAACTCGGCGCAGCGCTCCACCACCTCCGGATTGGAGTCGATTCCGCACGCCGCGATCTCATTCTCACGAAGCAGCTCGAGCCACTCGCCGCGGCCGCAGCCGATGTCCAGAACAGGAGCGCCGGTGGAGGCTGCCACTTCTTTGATGCGCGGCAGGTACACCCGGAGGCGGTTCTTGATATCGTCCCGTGCGCCACGGAACTCGTCCTGCAATGCCACGTACAGGCTCTCGTGCCGTTTGTCCTCGTCAGAGGTAAAGCTCTCCTGTTCGGGGGACGGTTGAGCCTGCGCGGGGGGCCTGGTCAGGTTGGAGAACCGCCGCTCCTGTTCGGCCAGCTCGCTCCTGAGCAACGCCAATGCGTGCTCGTTCTGCGCCAGCCTTTGCTCGAGCGCCGCGGCAGAATCCGCGAATCGGCGCTCCGCGCCCTCGATCGCCGCTTCGATCTGTGGCCGCAGCCTCGATTCGTGTTCGCTCCACTTCCGGTCCACGACAGGCGTTACCTCGTCGACGCTGTGGCGTTTCACCAGCGGCGCGACTTCGTCCTCGTACTTCCGCTCGATAGCGCTGAGGCGGGCCTCGATGGAGGTCTCAAACTCGGCATGCCGGTGTGCACGGACCCCCTCAATTGAGGCCCTCACGTCCGCGAGCACGCCGCGCGTCGCATCGGTAGATGCTTCGAGCGCAGCCGACAGGCTCTCGATGGCCCTCCCATGCGCCTCAATCGCGCGGCTCAACGCGGAATTAACGCGCACTATCTGGCCCGTGTACCAGAACAGCGCGCGCCGCATCACGCGGATGATGGCGGCCCCGATCCACGCGCGCAGGGTCGGAGGCTGGGGCGGCATGCCGCCCACGGTCGCCTCTGCGGACCTCACGCCGGCGGCGGCATCGCGGAGGGCGGCCACGTCAACAATGCCCGGAGCGGGCTCCGGGCCGCCGTCCGCCGGTGTCCGCGCGCGGAGGCGCGCAAGCATCCGTTCACGTATCTCCAGCCTGATGCCGTCCCGATCGGCCGGGGGCATTATTACACGCGCGTTCGGGTCGTATTCTGCCATGCTATGCGAGCTATGCCGCCCTGCCAGTATATGCTGTAACACTCACATCCGGGACACTCCGGCGCTGTGTATCATTCAATCCCAGCATGGTACGGGCGAGACTGCCGCACGAGCTTTGTCCTCTCATTTGATCGCTATCGTCACCCCCGGCTGGCTGCGCGCCGTGCCGATGATAAGCTCCACCGGTTGCGGGCCGGGCGCCGTTTCCAGAGGAACGCGCGCGTTTATCTGCATAAGTCCGGCGAAGCCCGGAGAGGCTCCCGCATAGAGAACTTCCGCCTGGCGGCCGCCTATGAGCACCGTAACAGGCAACAACGGACGGCCATACGGTGGCTGCGCAAGTTCGCCTTCGACCGCAGGAGGATTTCTCCGCCCCTCGCCGGTGGCCCAGAACACCACGATCGAGCCCGGCGCGGCGGGGTTGTCCGCCGAGTTGGGCTGTGTATCTTCGTTGAGCGCCGCAGCCTGGCCTGTGCCTCCCTGGTGCGTGAAGATGCCGGGTGCGGCTTCCGCGGCCGGAGCGGCGGCGGCATAGCGCCGCACTCCATCCACGAAGATCTCCATGTGGACCGTGGGCAGGCCGGCTATGGAGTAAGGCGCCTGAAGATTTACCTGGTTCGAGTGCGCGTACAGCAGCGGTGCGGGGCGGCCGTTGATCCGCACCTCGAAGCCGCCCAGCGTGGTTTCGAGAAACCCCGTCTCATCAAGGGCGCCTCCGACTAGAGGCGTCTCCGGGCCGATGCCCGAACCGAACAGAGTCACCAGCGCGCCCGGCACAATCGGAGCGGCCAGCATGCTCGCCGCGTTCGTGATGGCGTGCACCTGTATCGCTTCGGGCTCGCCAGGCGCATGGGGCGACAGCCCGCGTATGCGCAGATTGCCGGAGTCCGCTATGTAGATGCTCCCCGCGCTGCCGGCCGCTACGTCCACCGGGTTGTTCAGCAGCGCTGTCCGCGCAGATCCGCCATCACCCGAGAAGCCGGCAACCCCCGTCATGCCTGCCAGCACCGTGATGGTTCCGTCCGGCGCGACGCGAAGGATGCGGTGATGCTCCGGGTCGGTCACGAGCAGCGCGCCCGCGGTGTCCGTCGCAATCCGGCCAGGCGTCTCCACCAACGCCGCCACCCTGACCTCGCCGCCAGCCGCGATGGCGTAAACAGCTCCGGGTACGGCGACGTACAGCGCGCCGTCCGTACCTGCCGCGAGGCCCGACGGACGGTTCACTTCCAAGACTGGCGAAGTTGCTCCGGAGGCGGATATCTTCCTCACGACGCCATCCATGGAGTCGGCGACGTACACACCGCCACCGGGTGCAGGGGCCAGCGCCTCGGGCGCCGGCGACGGCACGCTCAGAATCCGGTCGCCTGTGGGAGTGAGCTTCGCAACCCGCGCTGCTCCGCGCTCGGCGACCCAAATGAACCCCTCTGAATCGACTGCGAGCGCGCCCGGCGCGTTCAGCCCCGACGCCGCCGTAGCGATCGTGCCGCCCGCGATCCTGCGGATGCGGCCGGTCCCGGCATCGCTGACGAAAACCGCGCCCGAGGCGTCGACGGCAACTCCCGCGGGATCGGAGAAGTGCGCGAGAGCCGGGTCGCCGCCGTCTCCCGCTGGCCGGAACGAGCCGTTTCCCGCGAATGCCTCGATGCCGCCTTCAGCGATCTTGCGAACTACGCCGGCTGTTGCCGCGCCGGGGATGACGTCACCAACGTACAGCGCGCCTTCGGGCCCGGCGCACAGCGAACGAGGCTCGTTCACGGCCGGGCGCGCGGCTGCGTCGGTTGCGGGCGGCCCGAGCCGCACCACCGCCCCGGCGAACTTGTCGGCGACATACACCGCCCCCGCGGAGTCGATCGCAATCGCGACCGGCCGCGGCACCGCTCCGATAGAGCTGGCGAGCGTGCTCATGAGGCCGTTTTCGACCACCCGGATCACGCCATTCTCGCTATCCGCGATGAGCAGCCTTCCGGCGGAATCGACGGCGAGCCCGGCAGGTCCGGCGAGGGGAGCCTCAACGGCCGGGACCGAACCTTCGAGAGGCGCGGAGCCGCGCTCTCCAGTGCCGGCCACTACGTGAAGCAAGCCATCGGGCGCCAGACGGTAGACGCGGTGACCGCCGAACTCTGAGATGTACAGGTTGCCCGCCCGATCGAACGCCAGGTTGCGGGGCTGATTGAGGCGGGCATTTGTGGCGGCGACGCCATCGGACGGCTCGGCCGCCCCTCCACCGGCCACTGTTGCAATGGAACCGTCCGCGTCTATGCGGCGGACCCGCGCGTTGCCCAGGTCGGCCACGTACACGCTGCCGGCGGCATCGATGGCCAGCCCGTACGGCTGATCGAGCAGAGCGGAGCTGGCCGGCCCGCCGTCGCCCGAAAAGCCGCGAATCCCCGTGCCGGCCCAGGTACTGATGCGGCCATCGGGGGCTACCACGCGAATCCGGTTGTCGAGGGCGTCGGCAATGTAGACGTTCCCGGCGGCGTCGCACGCAAGCCCCTCGGGAGCGCCGAGCTGCGCCGCCGTCGCAGCCAGCCCGTCACCAGCCCAGAGCCCGCCCGCGATCGTCGTGATGGTGTACTCGGTATCCGCGGCGGCCAGCACTCCTCCGGCCAGGCACACGACGGCAAAGCAGGACCTGACACCCATCTCTGATTTCAGTGAGAATTAGGGCCCGGACTTCTCAGGCGATCTGGCCGCGCGCAGCCGGCGCTCAAGACCGCCCGCCGCTGCTCGATAAGCCATTTGTGAGCCGCTTTCCGTCTGTACTTCTGATCGCCATCATCCTGCTTTCGATGCCGGCTTCGGACCCCACTGGTGCCACACTGGTAGGCGATCTTAACGGTGGCGGCCCGCCACAGCGGCTCG
>JBLNBX010000099.1:0-6948 GCA_050260275.1 bacterium | reverse complement strand
TGTGCTTCGCCAATACCCTGGTGATCGCCGCCGTCAACGTCGTCTTGCCGTGGTCAATGTGCCCTATCGTGCCGATGTTCAGATGCGGCTTTGTGCGTTCAAATTTCTCTTTCGCCATGCTCGGAATCTCCCTAAGCGATGAGCTGTCCTTACCTCGAAACTCTGCCTTGCACCCTGCTGATGATTTCCTCAGCTATCGTGCCGGGTACTTCCTCGTACCGGCCGAAGTGCATCGTGAAACTGCCGCGTCCCTGAGTGCGGCTCCGCAACTCGGTGGCGTAGCCGAACATTTCCGAAAGCGGCACCAACGCCCTGATGATCTGCGATGTGCCGCGCAACTCCAATCCTTCGATCCGCCCGCGGCGGGAATTGAGATCGCCGATGACGTCGCCCATGTACTCTTCAGGCACCACCACCTCGACGCTCATCACCGGCTCGAGCAGAACGGGCTTCGCCCGCTCGGCCGCGGCCTTAAGCGCCATCGAACCGGCGATCTTGAAGGCCATCTCTGAGGAGTCCACTTCGTGATAGGTGCCGTCGTAGAGCGTCACCTTCACGTCCTGCATTGGAAAGCCCGCCAGCACGCCGCTCTCGAGCGCCTCGCCTATGCCGCGCTGCACCGCCGGGATGAACTCCTTCGGTATCGCGCCTCCGGTGATCTGGTTGACGAACTCGTAGCCCGCGCCCGGAGCCGGTTCCACGTTGATCTTGACGTGCCCGTACTGGCCGTGGCCGCCGGTCTGGCGGATGAACCGCCCCTCGCCCTCCGCGCGCGCGCGAATCGTCTCGCGATAGGCCACCTGCGGCTTGCCGACGTTTGCGCCCACGTTGAACTCGCGCTGCATGCGGTCGACGATGATCTCCAGATGCAGCTCGCCCATACCGGCGAGGATGGTCTGGCCGGTGTCGGGGTCGGTGGAGACGCGCAGCGTGGGATCCTCCTGCACCAGCTTGCTGATCGCGAGGCCCAGCTTCTCCTGGTCCGCTTTCGTCTTCGGTTCGATGGCCAGTTGGATCACCGGCGTCGGAAACTCGATGGATTCCAGGATGATCGGGGCTTCCTGGGCGGAGATGGTGTCGCCCGTCGATACCGTCTTCAGCCCCACGGCGGCGCAGATGCCGCCCGCGAATACCTCCTCGACATCCTCGCGCTTGTTGGCGTGCAGTCTCACGAGCCTGCCGATGCGCTCGCTGCGCGCCTTGGCGACGTTGTATATGGTGTCGCCGGTGGCGAGTCTGCCGGAGTAGACCCTGAGGAACGCGAGCTGGCCGACGTAGGGGTCGGTCATGATCTTGAAAACCAGCGCCGAGAACGGCTCGCTGTCGTCCGCGCGGCGCTCCAGCACGGTTGACGGGTCGTCCACCGCGGTTCCCTGCACGGGCGGGATGTCGGTCGGCGCGGGCAGGTAGTCCACCACGGCGTCGAGCAGCTTCTGGATGCCCTTATTCTTAAACGCCGAGCCGCAGATCACCGGGAAGATCTTCAGGGCGATGGTTGCGCGCCGGATGCCGGCTTTCAGTTCTTCTTCGGAGATGGTCTCGCCGTGGACGTACTTGTCGAACAGCGCGTCGTCGCACTCCGAGACCGCCTCGATCATCTTGTCCCGGTATTCCTGCGCCTGCGCCACGATGTCCGCCGGAATCTCGACGTCGTCGAACGCCGCGCCGAGCGTCTCGTCGCGCCAGACGCGCGCTTGCATCGTGACCAGGTCCACGACGCCGCGGAACTTCTCTTCGGCGCCTATGGGGATCTGAATCATGACAGGGCGGCACTTGAGGCGATTGACGATGGTCTCGACGGAGCGGAAGCAGTCCGCCCCCACCCGATCCATCTTGTTGATAAAGCAGATGCGCGGGACACCGTACTTGTCGGCCTGCCGCCACACCGTTTCCGACTGCGGCTGCACGCCGGCGACGGCGTCGAACACCGCCACAGCGCCGTCCAGGACCCTCAGACTGCGCTCCACCTCCGCGGTAAAGTCCACGTGCCCCGGCGTATCGATAATGTTGATCTCGAAGTCGCGCCAGAAACAGGTGGTTGCCGCCGAGGTGATGGTTATGCCGCGCTCCTGTTCCTGCTCCATCCAGTCCATGACGGCAGTGCCCTCATGGACCTCGCCAAGTTTATAGGTCCGGCCCGTGTAGTAAAGGATGCGTTCGGTCGTAGTGGTCTTACCGGCATCGATGTGCGCCATGATGCCGATGTTCCGCATCCTTTCTATTGGTACCGTTCGCGGCATAACTACTTGCAAAACAGTCCTTTACCTACCACCGGTAGTGCGCGAAGGCCTTGTTGGCCTCGGCCATGCGGTGGACGTCGTCCTTCTTCTTGATCGCTCCGCCACGCATGTTGGCGGCGTCATTCAGCTCGCCCGCCAGCTTCTCCACCATGCCCTTTTCGGGGCGCGAGCGGGCGTTGGTGATCAGCCAGCGCATCGCAAGGCTGGTGCGGCGGTTCTGCGGCACCTCGACTGGCACCTGGTAGTTGGCGCCGCCGACGCGCCGCGTCTTCACCTCGAGCAGAGGCTTGCAGTTCTCCACCGCCTTCTTAAACAGCTTGAGGGGGTCTTCGCCGCTGCGCTCGCGCAGGGTGTCCATGGCCCGGTAAAAGATGCGCTGGGCGGTGGACTTCTTCCCTTCCCACATCATGTTGTTGACAAACTTCTCGACCAGGGTCGAGTTGTAGATGGGATCGGGCGCTACTTCACGCGGTTCAGCTCTTCGTCTACGGCTCATGGCTTAGCTCTTAGCTCTTAGGCCTCTTGGCCCCGTACTTCGACCGTCCCTGCTTGCGATTGGCCACGCCAGAGGCGTCCAGCGTGCCGCGGATGATGTGATACCGGACGCCGGGCAGATCCTTAACGCGTCCGCCGCGGATCAGCACGATGGAGTGCTCCTGGAGGTTGTGACCCACACCAGGAATGTAGGTCGTCACCTCGATGCCGTTGGTCAGACGCACGCGGGCAACCTTCCGAAGAGCCGAGTTGGGCTTCTTCGGCGTGGTGGTGTACACGCGCGTGCAGACGCCTCGCTTCTGCGGGCAGGACTGCAGGGCCGGGCTGGCCGTTTTGTACTTGGGCGGCCTCCGCCCTTTTCGCACGAGTTGTTGAAACGTCGGCACGAATCTTCCTCTCTGCTGGCGATGAATTCTTTGCCTTCCGGCGAGTGGGCCCGCCCGCGCCCGTGCGCATGGCGGCCTCCACACATCTCAAGGAAAGCCGGTCCCTGACTGCCGCTTTCAGTTTTGCGGATTGATCGCTATGGACTAGCCCATGCCCCCAACGGAGCTTTCCGCGGGAAGCCTCGGGGCCGGCCCCCGGATCGCTCCTTCAGGAGCGTACACACACGGGGGCAGAAACCGCACTCACTTGATCCACTTCAGAATAACGGAACATTTTTCGGGGTGTCAACTCGGGTGCGGAATCTCGCGCCGGGGGCGGCCCCCTCCAGTCCCAATGTTTTCTTTATCATTTCTCTTGCGCTGGCAGGCGGTTTCCTGTAGATTCACTGGGTTCAAACCACCAGGAGGAATCATATGTTCTGCGTTAGCTGCGGCGCGCAGATCGCCGACACGTCTGTCTTCTGCCCCAACTGCGGCGGCAGAGCGGGCGGGAATGCCCCCAGCGCTTCCCAGCCCACGGCCGGAGATGCTCCCGAACCCGCCCAGGCGGAGTCGCCCGGGTACGCAGCCGACCCTGCTCCTGAATACAACGCGGTTCCACCGCAAGATTACCAGCCCGCGCCCGGACAGGCGCCTGCGTCCCCGCCGCCGGTCGCCGGGGCAAGCGCGCCCAAATCCAAGCTCGTCGCGGGACTGCTTGGCATCCTGGTGGGGGCGTTCGGCGTACACCGGTTCTACCTGGGATACACTACCATCGCTATCATTCAGCTCGTGTTGGGGTTGCTCGGTATCGTGACGTGCGGAATCACAACGATAGCTTCTGGCATCTGGGGGCTGATCGAGGGCATCCTGATCCTCACCGGCTCGATAAACCGGGACGCCAAAGGTGTGCCCCTGGCGGATTGACGGAACCTGTGAACTCGAGGGCACTAACAGCCTGCCGCCTGGCCGTGGGATTCGCGCTCGCGGTGCTGGCTATCTTGCCGCAGGAGATGGCCTCGGCCGGGCCGCAGATCTGTCTTTTCAAGAATCTGCTGGGCATCGAGTGCTTCGGCTGCGGTATGACCCGGGCTATCGCGGCGGCTCTGCACGGCAATTTCGACGCCGCCTTGGCTTTGAACCCGCTCGTGGCGGCGGCACTCCCGATCCTGATAGCGTTTGTGGTATTCCCAGTCGCAAGATGGCACATTTTTCGGCGCCGGCGCGGACTGGTACCCTGCACACCGGGGGAGGATTGCGCCGCGTAGGTCCCTGACGTACAGTTACTTTTTCCGGAGGCTAAATGGCATTCTGCAAGAACTGCGGTTCACCCGTAGAGGGTAAGTTTTGCGGCAAGTGCGGAACCCCGGTCGCCGCTGCGGCGGCCGGCCAGCAAGCGGCTCCCGCGTCATACGGGCAGCCGCAGGAGCAGCAGTACGCGGCGGCGCCCGCTCCCCAGGCCGGAGGCCTTAGCGAGAACGTCGCGGGCCTGCTGTGCTACGTGGCCGGATTCATCACCGGGATCGTGTTCCTGTCGATGGCTCCACACAACCAGAGCAAGTTCGTCCGGTTCCATGCGTGGCAGTCCATCTTCTTCAGCGGCGCCTGGATCGGGCTGTGGATCGTAAACACGATCCTCGGCATGATCCTCCCGTGGGCCCTGATGATCATAGTCAGCCTCCTCTCGCTGGTGGTATGGCTGGGAGGCATGGTGGTCTGGATCCTGCTGATGGTTAAGGCCAGCCAGGGCCAGAAATGGCAGTTGCCGGTCATCGGCCCGATGGCCGAAAAGCAGGCGTAGCCGGAATCACGGCCGGGCGGGTCAGAGAGGGCGGGCTGCGTCTCGTCCCGCTGTTGATCGCGCCTGGCCTCCTTACGGCCCAGGTTTCGCGCGCCGTCTCATTGGGATCTACAGGCTGCGGAAGGCTTTAGCCGAGCGCCGCCTCTTTCTGAGACGGCGCTTTTTGCTATTGCTGTACGCTTTGAGTTGGAAGGCAAACCGGGCTGGTGTCCGGGCTGGTCTTCAAAACCAGTCGGCGGCTTGAAGAGAGTCGCTGGTGTGTTCGATTCGCACTGCCTTCCGCCAGCGCAGACTGCCTGGCCGAGAGCGATCGCTATGCGGCCCGCACGGCGGGCATCGCCGGAACGAGCTGAACGCGAGAAGCTTTAGCGCTGAATGCCGCCGGAGTTCTCGAGCGCCTGCGCCTGGGCCGTGTACGCGCGCATGACGGCTGCAGCCGTCTCGAGAGGCGATGCCGAGGGCGCGGGTGTCCAGTTCGTGCGCTCCACGAACATGGGCGGCTCATACGTGAGCCCGCGCGCCAGCCTTCGCTCCTCGCGCGTAAGCGACAACAGCAGCACCGGCCCAACAACGTTGGCCGCGAGCGCCGCCACCGGACCCAGTGCCCGTTCGATCTCCTCGAGCAGCTTGCCAATTCTCCGGCTGACGTCCGGATTTGCGCCGCGAAGCTTGCGCTCCATGGCCCAGAGCGCGCCGGAGTAGATGGATCGTATGCTCCGCCCCTCTCGGTCGAACCGGGCCCTGACGCGCGGATCCGGGTGATTCCGGTAACGCTTCCAGCCCTCGAAGGAGGTACGGCATATGCGATAGAGGCTCGGTCCGTTGCGCTCGAAATCGCGTTCGAAGGCGTAATCGAGGAAGCGCTTGGAGTCGTCGCGAGAAATCGCGGGGTGCCGGAAGTTGAACTTGTACTGGCCGTGAATGTCGGCCAGTTCGACATCCTCAAGCATGCGCCCCTGCTCGCTAACTTCACCGTAAAGCGGCGTGCCGGGCACCGGCGTGTAGAGCATGAACTGGTGAAAATCCGTGTCGTGCGCTACAGCGTGCTCAATCTCGTCGTAGATGTTGTCGGGCGTGTGGTGCTCCAGGCCGATGATGGTTGAACCCAGAACGCGGATGCCGTGGCTGCGCATCTCGGCGGTGAGCGCCATGGAATCGATGCCGCTGAGCTTGGAGTATCGCGAGTTCGCAGACTCCAGGCCCATCCACACCCACGCCACGCCGATCTCCACCAGTTCCGCCATCGTGTACTTCCGTATGGCGTTGGCGGACGAGAACACGTAAAACTCCCAGCTCTTCCGCGCTTCCTGCATGAGCGCCAGCAACCGCATCACGCGCGGGCGGTTGAGCAGGAAGTTCTCGTCCATGATGAAGAACGAATCCACACCCTGGTCGCGCTCGGCGGCGCACATCACCTCGAAGAGGTCGTCGCCGGTGCGGAGGAAATCGACCTGCTTCCCCTTGCCACCGAAAAACGCCGAGGTGGTGCAGAAATTGCACCCCATGGGGCAGCCGACGGACGGAATGATGGTGGCCGCTGTGGAGCCGCGCCGCTCCGGGATTCGCATGCCCAGAACCCGCCGCCCGAAAGCCGAAGGAATGTTGGGGTGGCGGATGGGGGCGTGTTCGTTCTCGCCGAGGTGGCGGCGCATCCAGGAGATGCCGTCGCCGCGGACGAACTCGTCGGCGTCGACCATCTTCTCTATACCCGGTATTGCCGTAACGTGCCCGCCGACGACGATCTCCGCGCCGGGTGCAAGCTCGCGCACCATGCGGCACATCTCGGCCACCTTGCCTACGTTAACGATGATGGACGAGATGCCGACGATGTCGTATGCGCCCGACCGCAGCTCGTCCGCGAACGCTTCGCGCGTGGGGAAATCGAGCACCGTGCAGGGGGCGGAGATGTTCGCCTGGATGAGCGTGATGCCCCAGGAGCGGTGGAACATGCGTAGCGAGAAAGCCCCCTGGGCGCGCGTCACCTGGTTGTGGTACAGCTCCATCGGGTTTATGGCGCGGCTGCCGAACTCGTCATCCTGCGCGTAAG
>JBLNBX010000098.1:0-12892 GCA_050260275.1 bacterium | reverse complement strand
GCGCAAGGTCTCGATCGCCATCGTGGATAATCCCTATGCTGCGTACCTTGCCGGCCCGACGCAAGTCACGCTCGCAACCGCGTGGCAGCGCTTCAAGATCACCGGGACGCTGGCGGCGGGCGAGACCGGCTTGTGGATCGTCGTGCGCCAGTTCGACGGCAACGGCGACGACTGGACCAGCGGCTCGATCCTGCTCTGGGGCGCGTGTCTCCAGCAGGGCAACGACCCGAAGAAGGGCTATGCTCGCACGTGGGGCTACCAGGCCGCCCCGGTTACGGCCGGAGTTGCATGCGGGCCGCTCCTGGTCGTGGCCAAGGACAGCGCGGAATCACCGCTCCGTGTGGCAGGGCCTGGATCGAACCTTGCGGACCACACGCTGTTGCAGGTCACATCCGCCGGAGAGCTCGTGATCGCGGGCGGCAGCGGCAACGGCTATCGGCTGGCCGAACTGATGGGCGCCAGCAATCCGTCTGGATGGTCTGGCGTGATCAAGGTGAAGAATCCCGCCGGAGTCACGGCGGGCTACATTCTGCTCTACTCCAACCCGTAAAGGAAACGAAATGAGACTACTGCTGGACCACACCCAGCGTTTGAATCTGCACGCGCTACTGGGCGCGCAGCGGGCAGACGTGGGGTCTATTCGCGCGATCTGGGCCATCCAGGACCGGCTCGCGCTTGATGCCGACGAGGAGCAGGTGCTCGAACTGAAGCGAGAGACCGTTGCCGGCCAGGAGCGCGTGCTATGGAATCCCGCGCTCTCGCTTCCAGCCAAGGAGTTTGAGTTCACCGACGCGGAACTGGCACGCCTGAAGGCCGCCATTGAAACGTGGGATTCATACGGTGCCGATGCCGATCGCCGGTGGCTGCAGCCCCTGGTCGAGGCGATCTTCTCAGGGACGCCGCAGGGTTGATGCTGCGTTACCACCAAGACCGTGGCGGCGCGAAAAAGTCGTCCAGCGAGCGCAAGAGCTCATCAAAGAGGTCATCCCCCCGATCCCAATCCGGATGACCGGGCGGGCCGAATACGATCCTTGTTTGTGCCGCCGAGCAAAGGGCCTCGACCGGGCGGTCATCGGTTCTACCGGAACAATTCTCTGGCGAACGGGCCGCAGCGACAGGTCGTAATCCCTCCGCTGCCCAGGATCACTCAGTGGCTCGTAGGCCTCGACCACCTGGACGTCGGCGATGTTGCAGCAACACTGATTCGTGGCGGCAGGGTGGACTGGGTCGAAGCCGATTCTTTCAGCACCCACCGGGAAGCCCTCGTGTCCGTGCGTTCCCAGCCTGCCTGAGCTGTCGTGCTGACGTGATCAAGCACGCTTGCCAAGGAGGATTTCGGAGATCCACCCCTTGAAAGAGACGATTTTGATCCTGGAAGATGAGCCCGTCGTGATGGCCCTCATCAGGCGCGCGCTGTCACAGGGGTATGCCATCCTTGAGAGCACTACAGCCGAGGAGGCCATTGAGCGATTCGGGGAACACCACGGCGCTGTTGACCTGTTGATTGCCGACGTGACGCTCCCGGTCAGCTCGGGGATTCGTGTTGCTCTCGAGCTTCGAGGCGCGAACCCGGCCCTGCGAATTATCCTGACTTCCAGCTATCCTCCGGAGATGTGGCCGGACCAGGACGCTGCGGAACTGAGCGAGATCCCCTCCGACTCGGTCGCCACTCTGCTTAAGCCGTTCCTTCCGGCGACCTTGCAGAAAATGGTCGCGGGGCTGATCGGGCTGCCGGAGTGCGCATCGGCTGCTTCGGCCTGATGATTCTGCGGACCGAGGAGCTTTCCCCTGAGCCCTACGATTAGCGCGCGTTGATCGAATGTTCGTCAGAGCCGTCCCGACCCGGCGAGCAACAGATGCGATTCAACTGCTCATCGATGTCCTGCAACTCCAGTTCGATAAGTCGGCCCCAGACAATCCGATCCTCGGTGGTTCGGCCGAAACGTGGATCGTTGCGGCGTTCGCGCTCAGCGTCGAAGCGTTCCAGAGCAGTTTCCCCTTCCACTAATCTCTTCAGGGGGTGGCGGCCAAGGCGCTGTCCGGTCAGGACAGGGCCGAGGTCGGATTGGACCATTTCAAAGTCACGCGAGGCATTGTTTTATGAAGCCGATCGCCCGATCAGGGCGGGTGACCGAAAGATCATGCCTCATAGCGACCCACACGGCAACGGGGCCGCCGGTTCCGTTATGGCCTGATCACGGCTTCAATGAAGGCCTCTGCGGATGACCCGGAGCAAATCGTCCGGGCACGAAACCGGAATTTGCCGGGTCGGATAGGGAGCAGGCGTCCCTGGGATATCATGTCGGATCGAAGATTCAGTAGCGGCGGGTCTCTCTTTTCGACTTCGACGTGGATAGGCGCAGGTCGAACTACATCGCCTTTCCGGTCTACTCCGATGACGACTAACCGACTGAGATCAAACCATTTGCCGACGTGCAGCACTACAGGCTGTTTCGGTGCCATGAGTCTGGCCGGATGCCCGGCTTCTTCACAGGTTTTTCCGAAGGTCGGGACTGAAAATATTCGGTAGGCGGCGGTGATTCCGGTGCTGCGGTCGGGTGACGTAAAGCCGTCAGCGACGTGCGGGAAGTCAGGGCGCGCCCCGGTTTCGGCTGCTGGTTCGGTTGACCCTCGTGGCGCGCCAGTGTTATTGGCGGCTACCAATGCCCCGCGCGCGAAACCGATCACCCTCGTATTAGTCACACGCACGCACCAAGGGACGGAACTCGGATCGCTGCCCCCAGGAACGCGGTCGGGGATGCACACCCAGGAATCGTCGAACCGGCGGATGCCAAGCGAATGGCGTCCGTTCGATTGAACCGATCGGCGGTTGTTATCACCCCCAGCGCCCTCGATTCGAGCAAGGCCAGTAGCCGCAGAGCTTGCGCCTGCGCGACCATCGGCCACAGCTTTAGAGCATTCTCCGAGGCCCTCAACTTGGCCTTCTGTCCGCCAACTAGTAGGGCGATGTTGGCTTTCTCCAGATCGTCGGTTCGATCTCGGGACGTTCCGGGAGATGATCTCAGTTGTCGCGTACAGCCCCTCTACCGCAATCGGGTCGAGCAGACTCCTGGCGGCTTCCTTGACGATCTCCCGCGAAACGTCGCTGATGCGCCGCTGGTTTTCGATCATCCATTCGGCGAATTGGCGATTGGCACCCACGACGGCCGTCAACTGCGAGTCGGTCAGATGAGGGAACTCCCTCAATTGCGGGACCGGGGCGGAACCATTGAAGAAGGTTGATTGCGCCCCGGCGGAAATGGCGCAAAGGATCGTAGCTACCGAAGACAACACCTTCATGCCATCAGCATACGTCAGCCAGAAGCCCAAGGTTTCGGGCAACCTCGTGCTGATTGCCATTGATGGTCTTGCGGGTGCCTGCGGCGCCCGCTGGCGAACAACCGAGACCCATCCCTGCGGTTCCGGCCCGCAATCGCATGGAGTCGGGATGGGCATCGCCGCCCGTCGGGCGCCGCCTGCAAGACGAGCCGATCCACTGTTCAGTTCAACCGGTTCCAAAAGACATTGTCGCTGGGGCCGTTACCGCACACTGCGCCGCTCTTCCACTTGCAACTACTCGCTTGCGGCGTATAATCCTTCGGCAGGTACTCCATCGGCCCCAGGGGAGATGGCGCGTCGACATTTGATCCGTAATAGCAGAAGTTGTCGTCACAGGTATTGCCGCACGCACTTGCCCCCGGCGGGACAAAGCCCGTTGACATCTCGACTATCCGCCCATTTTGGATCTCGATCGCTTCGTATGGGAGCCCTGTGGCGGCCAGTGTAGACCAGGTCACGTGCGAGTCGTTGAACTGCGACTGCAGGGCCCCCACACTCGTGGTCCCACCGTGCACGACGCAGCAGTAGTATTTGTCGTACGGACAGAAGAGCATCTGGCCGCACGAGAGACTGTTGCGGCACGAGGAGTTGATACCGCCGATATACGAGTCACAGCTCACCCCTTGAAAAGCGCGATCCCGCACTGTCCACCCCACCATGTCAATCGCACCCCAGCTCTCCCCGCGAGCCTCATTATAGAGGACCTCAGCAAGATTGATCGCATGTGCATAGAAGCAGTGTTCCGTCCCGTCCGGGTAAACGATGCAATGATAGGGGTAGTTGTTATAATTCGGGTCGCGACAGTCATCTTGGCTATACGTGTGTTGGTACTGCACCAGAAGCACGCCTGCATTCTTGGTGCGAACTCCGGGACTGGATGCGCTGGTTCTCCTCTGCACGATCCCCATCCCATTCGATAATCGTCTGTTTATGATAGCCCCAGTGGTCGGCCAGACGGATTTCAAATTGGCAGGCGTAGGTATTGGCCCTCTTGTTGTGCTCAATCGGATCGCCGTCCACTTCGATGAGATCCTGTAGCAGCCTTCGAAGCCGGCTGATACGCGTCTTCAAGGGAGTGTCTCCCTGGAGAAGGGAGGGGATCTTATCGCTATCGAGTTTCCCGCGCGCTGCGGCGAACAGCTTGAGCAACTCAAGGCGCTGATCCGGATCACGGAATCCAGTTTGCGAATAGTCCCGCTCCGTTTCCTTGCCGCGGATCGTCACCCGCATGAAGTTGTCGTGGACGACCATGCTCACCTCGCTCCAGGCAGTACCAGGTGGGGCGGTGATGGTCTGGACGTGATCGGCCCGGACCGGCGCGTCCTCAAAGCAATCTGCGATGTAGTCGAGATCGACCGCCAGCGTTCCGTCGACAAGCTGGCTGACTGAATACAAATCGATCACCCTTAGCTTTGATGGAGCCTCGGCGCCGCAACCGTTGGCACGCGGAACGAAGACCACGCCGGAGGTCCAGCCGTCCTGGCGAAGTAGCTGTTCGAAGTCGCCGCTTAGGTCGTTCGTGTTCCCGCCGACCAGGAAAAAGTCCCGGAACCGGCCGGCCAGCCGGCGGCGGCCCAGGTGCCACAAACGCCCGAGGGAGATCGGTTGGATAGAGCCGGACAGGTCCAAAGCTTTCGTGACCACCTCAGCCATCCGTCCTGCGTCGATCCGCCACTGCCGTAGCCGTGCGGGCTCTACATCAACGGTGCCTTCCTCTGGACACGCGATGAAAGCCCGCCGGCCGCCGGCAACCCAGATGACTTCGGACCAGTGTCTCTCGGGGCAGGCATCGCACATGATCCAGGCCGCCGGCTCAGCTTCGCGCAAGATGCCCAGCGCGACGGCCTGCTCGAATTCCGGCTTGTCCCATCCCCGGATATCATCAACGCTGACGACGCGATCGCCTGAAGCAAGCCTCTCAAGCAGCCGTTGCCAGGTCGGGACGCTTTTCAATCTTCCACTCACGCAAGTACCACCGCAGCCGCTGCTCCTCCGGGCTGTCCTCAAGGTCGCAGAATGCGGGCGCCGAGACCTTGAATGTAAGGGTCCTTTCCCGGTTGTCCCCATCCCGCAAGAAAGCCTGCATCGTGACGCCGAGAATGGTGGCATCCGTCAGCCGGGCGTGCCTTTCGGCCAGTTTGTCGGCCATCACCTCGTAGACCGATCCCTGTTTGGACCGGCCGTCGATCGCGACAGTGATTCGGCCGCCGCGGTGGCCGTGAAACTGGAGCCGCATCGCCAGCACACGGACCAGCGTGATGTTGTCCGCGGGATCAGTCGGGAAGGTGATGTTCGGGTTCTTGAAAACCGTTAGATCGAAGCAATCCTCGTTGAGCGGCTCCGGAATGTCCTCAGCTCCGAGAACGACGCGCGCGAAAATCTGCGACAAGAACTGACGGATCTTCCCGCCGCCTTGAGCATAGATGTCCGTGGTGCCGTCCGCGCGGTGGTATTCAAAAACTATGTCAAATGCCGGATTCCAACGCCGAAACTCGAACTGTCCGTCTTCGTCATAACCGAACCGTTCGTCGATGTAATCGGCAGGATAGGCGAAGAAGGAATCTATGTCGCCTTCACGACGACGATGTTCGACCTTACACTTGTCGCCCCGGCCTTGCGTGGTCCAGAAAAACGCGGATAGCTGCTGCCCGAACTCCCCCAGCATCTCGGATGTGACATTGATAGACCTCACGGGAAGGTTCTTCATTGTTTCCCAGGAGCGCCTCGGCAAGTTCTCAATATGTGCGAGCGTGCGTGCGCCTTCAAGAATGCGCTTGTCCTGCAAGTAACACCAGAGGGCACGCTCGTAGGCGTTCTTCTTTGCGCTGATCGCCGCTGCGATGTTGAGATCGATGTCTTTGGCGGCCTCGATCAGGACCTGTGTGCCGATCGGATCGGCAACGGATTCGACCATGCGGAAGATCCTGAATATTCTGGCGCATTCAGCCGGCGCGATCGCGTTGCATCGCTCCATGATCGGCTCAACCCGGCGCTCGTTCACTAAACTCCAATCGAAACCCACGAACGCAGGAACCATCGAGAAGAACTGTTCGAGCAATGCTTTAGGGACGTGACGAAAGAACGAGAGTGGATTGAAGACCTTCGGCACAGAGACCTCCTTTTCTGCCAGGACCCTGTGCGTTTGCCCTGCGGCGGCGGCAGGCGCCGTATCCCGTAGGCGGTCGCCTAACGGAGTTCCAGAGCCCAAGCTCGCCTTGACCTTTGGCGAAGAAAACGAGAATATCATTGCGAAATCCCGTTCGGCAAGTCTCGTGGGGATTGGACAACAGGGGTAGAGATGCAGCCGTCGTCCCTACCCCCGACTGCACGCTCGGGCAGTTACGACTGCTCTTGTACAGGTACGTTGGCAGAGGATTTCACAAGATCGATGGCGCTGCGGCAATCGGTCTTGTTGTAATAGCCCTCGCCGGAATTGGCAACGATTCGACTGTTGGCCGAGACCAGTCTCCAGCGCCACTGTCCTTGGGTGTCCTTGTACATGACGTACTTCATGGTGCGTTCTCTCTCCGGATCGGATGATGGAACACCACATCTGAAACACCGATGCGTACCAGATAATATCACGACGCTGCATGGTGGGCATTCACTATTCGGGGCCGAATCCGATCTCGTGAATGTCAGTCTACCTTCCTTTCTGTCTTGAGCTTATGCCAAAGATCCCGCTGGGCTGCCCAATCCAGTTCCGCAGCCACCCGCCGTGCTGCCAGCTCGCTGATCGGGAATCGGGGCGCCGAAGTCGGCGGAAATTCCAGGATCTCCTGTTGGATATCCGGCGCAAGCCAGATCAGTTCCATGACCTGGCTCATCCGCTCCCGTGTGACGCAGCCAAGCCGGGCAAGATCGGCGTAATCCCGCGCTTCACCGCGTTGGATCATGTCCTGGAACAGGATGGCGAGCGCCATAACCTCCGTGATCCGGGGCAGGCGCCCTTTCGTTGGCCTGCGTACGCTGGACCGCGCCGTCTCCTCCGCACGTGGCCTTGTAGTGTTCAGGCGAAATTGAATCTCAGCCGCGCTGTTGTGCATGCTCGTATTTCTCCATGATGGCCGGCACCCAGTTGCACAGATCCCTGATCCCGCCGGATCGGAACCCGAGCGTCACCGTGCCGGTCTTGCCGTCGTAGCGGATCTGCTCGACGAGCGTGTGGATGAACCGTTCCTGCTCCCACGTCGACAATTGCTCCCAAAGCGGGTCAAACGCGTGCAGCGCCGCCTCAACATCCCTCGGGTCGGTGTGCTCGATCTCTGAGTCCGCCAATTGCTGCCGGAGTTCCGCCAGCCGCGCGCTGAGGTGCGCGGCGCAATCCTGCAACTCGGCCATCCGCTTGGTGGCGAACTCGCCGTTTCCCATCATCGAGACCAGGTTGCTCATCTCCTGGCCCACCCGCTGCAATTCGGATTCGACGTCCGCCTTCTCCCACGCGACCGCTGCTGCGTCCCGCCGCCGATAAGCATCAATCTGCTGTAACACATTGCGCAGAACGGTCGGGTTGCTGCCGACGCCGCGAAGCTGCTCCAGGACGGCGCTCTCCAGTGCCGGCGCCGATACGCACCGCGTCTCGCACTGGGACCAGCCCCGCTGGTGCGCCTTGACGCAGACATAATAGCGGTACAGCCGATTCTTCCTTTGAACCCAGGTGTGGATCATGCCCACGTTGCAGGTGGCGCAGCGCACGAGGCCCTTGAGCAGAGCTCCGTGCTTGTTGCCGACATTGCGGCCGCCGCGGCGCCCGTTCCGGTTCAGCGCAGTCTGCACCTGATTCCAGACGTCTTCGTCAATGATGCGCTGGTGCTCGCCTTCGTACACCTGCCCACGGTAGTTCACCTTGCCGATGTAGGTCATGTTGGTGAGCATGTTGTACAGCGTGGTCTTCGTGATTGGCTTTCCACCCGCGTTGCGTCCTTCGCGGGTGATCCACGCTTTCATCCGCCACCCGCGGCGATGAAGTTCCTCCACCACGGGGATCAGCGATCCGTATTCGAGATAGAGCGCGAAAATCTCCCGGACGCGTTGCGCCTCTTCCTCGTTCACCACCAGCGCGCCGCCCTGTGGCGCAACATCATAGCCAAGAATCGGGTTGCCGCCCACCCATTTGCCTTTGCGCCGCGCCGCGCCCATCTTGTCGCGGGTGCGCTCGGAGATCATCTCCCGCTCGAATTGTGCAAACGACAGCAGGATATTCAGCGTCAGTCCGTGACAACAGCAGTCGTCCAAACGGCCGACGCCCGGCTGCCGATGCCGGGCAGCCTGATCGTGAAGAAGTACAAAGACCGGACCTTGGTGGTGAAGGTCCTCGACGACGGCTTCGAATTCGAGGGGCGGCGGTTCACCTCGCTCAGCGCCATCGCCGGCGAGGTCACGGGCACGCGATGGAATGGTTTCGCGTTTTTTGCGTTGGACCGGGAGGCGCGGCATGCCTCCTGAGAAACGGCGGAAAGAGAACGGGAACGGCAACGGCTTCACCGGGCTTCCGTCCATCCGGTGCGCAATCTACACGCGGAAATCGACGGACGAAGGCCTCGACCAGTCCTTCAACACCCTCGACGCGCAGCGCGAGGCGGCCGAGGCCTTCATCAACAGCCAGCGTCACGAAGGCTGGGTGGCGCTGCCGCAGAAATACGATGACGGCGGCTACACCGGCGCCAACATGGACCGGCCCGCCCTGAAGCGGCTTCTGGCCGACGTGGAGTCCGGTGTCACCAACTGCGTCGTGGTCTACAAGGTTGACCGCCTGACGAGGTCGCTGCTCGATTTCGCCAAGATCATGGAGATCCTGGACAAGCGCGGGGCGACGTTCGTGTCGGTGACCCAGCAGTTCAACACGACCACCTCCCTGGGACGGCTGATCCGGCGGAATCTCCTTCTGCCGCCTCGACAGGTTCTCGGCAATGCGCACCCGAAGTTCCGCGTCGCGCGCGACCGCGATTGCATATTGCCGGACGGACTCCGGAAGCCCGCCTTCCTTCTGTGCCTGCAAATGCCAGGCGATCTTCCGCCGCAAGTGCTGGCAGTTCGCGATGGGGTGCTCCGAGCCGAACATCAGGCGATGCACGGCCTGCAACTGCGGCGCGCTCAATCCCGGCAGATCCGTGATCGCCGGGAGCGCGTCCAGTTTCTTCATGATCTTGCTGACTCCTTTCTCTGGGTTGTCAACGTCAGTTCATGAAGGCTCGGTTCTGCCGCATTATCAAGGGATTTGGTTGCCTGGAGCGCCTCCGGTGCCGGCCGGACAAGCCTGAGCTTCGCGTATCGCTGATACGCCTTGGCCAGCAGCTCCGCAATCTCGCTGACAGCATCGTCGAGGACGGCGCCATCGCCGTTTTGCATCCGTTCGCCTCCCAGGGCGCGCCGCTTGGCGGGGATTCCGTGGGTGCGAATAGGCGCCGGACGTGGCCGCCGATCATCGGGACCGTCTGGTTGCTCGATCCATGTCCAGCACCCACAACGAGTCCCGCTTGGCGGCCTGCCCGTTATCTGGTGTTCCGGGGCGCGTTCGCGCCCCTGTCAACTAATACCGGCCAGAGTTTGAAGATTTTCGGGTTTGTTGGCCGTGTGGGACAGATTTCGTCCAACCAGCTTCTGTTGGGCAGGCCGTCCCTGACGCCGGCTGTACAGCGATGAAACCACGGTCGCGTGATGGATTTAGGCCCTAACGGCCTTGCAGGGGACCTTTCCTCCAATTGAGAAGCCATGTAAAATACCATGTTGCCTCACATATTGAGGCGCGAGAGCGACATTGGACCAGGCCAAACGCCACAGCGAAGCCGCCACGCTAGTCAAGGAGCTCAGACGGCGCCTTGACCTCACTCAGGAGCAGTTCGCCCAGAAGGTAGGAGTCACCTACAGCACTGTCAACCACTGGGAAAACGGCAAACGCATTCCCCAGCCGTTCCTCCTACGACGACTGCTTGAGATGAAGGGTGAGTTGGACGCGCTCGGCAAGAAATCCACGAAGGAGAAGTCCGGATGAACGTCCCACAACCCCTTCGTGAAGGCCAGATTCTCACCGGGCCGTTGTTCAACGAGCCGATGCGCGTGGAGACGGTTCGCTCGAACGGTCCGGACACCTGGATTGCCGGGCTCGTAGGGGCCCAGTCGGAGCGCTACCGCAAGGTCACGCTGACTTCTCAAGACCTTGAAAAGCTCGTCATCCTGGACACGACATACGGTTTCGACGGTGACGGACGCCTCCTCCGTTTGGGAATCCAGGCCTACTCCCTTGGCATCGCTTACGAGTTCGATCCCTATTTTGGCCTGTCCATCTCGCGGGTGGACCCGCTCCCCCATCAACTCGAAGCCGTCTACGATTACCTCCTGAAGCTTGCCAGAGTGCGGTTCCTTCTGGCCGACGATGCCGGAGCGGGCAAGACCATCATGGCCGGTCTGCTGATCCGAGAGTTAGAACTGCGTGGTCTCGCAGAGCGCATCTTGATTGTCTGTCCTGCCAATCTCGCTTTCCAGTGGCAGCGCGAGCTGAAGGAGAAGTTCGAGGAGAAGTTCCTGGTCTTCCGCGGCCACGACATTCGCGATCAGTTCGGCGTCAACCAGTGGCTGGATCAGCACCGCATCATCACTTCGCTGGATCTTGCCAAGCGCAAGGACATCCTTCCTGGCCTGCGGCAGGTGCATTGGGACCTAGTGATTGTGGATGAAGCGCACCGCATGTCTGCCGCGGACGAAACCCACAAGAGCCTCCGCTACAGGTTGGGTGAGCTGCTGCGCGACACCTCCGATCACATTCTCCTTTTGACGGCCACGCCGCACAAAGGAGACCCACTGAACTTCAGTTTGTTCCTGCAACTCCTCGATCCTGACGCCTACGCCGACGTGAAGTCGATCCGGGAGGCCATGGATCGCCGGCGGGCGCCGTTCTACTTGCGGCGTACCAAGGAGGCGATGGTCTACTTCCCAGAACGCCGTCCAGATGGGACCTGGGCGGCGGAGAAGATCTTCACTAAGCGGATTCCGCATACCGTGGACTTCCAGATTGACGGGGCGGAGTTCGAACTTTATCGGGACATCACGCGCTTCGTGAAGCAGGAGAGTGCGCGGGCGGCCGCGCAGGGTGAGGACCCTCGCGCCCGCGCCGTTGGGTTCTTGATGTCCCTGTACCAACGCCGGCTGGCGTCCAGTACCTATGCGATGCGGCATTCCCTGGAAAGCCGCGCCAAGCGGCTGGAGGGCGCTCTCAAGCGAGCCCAGGATCTGGCCCTGCTCGCCCCTCCTGAACTACCCGATCCTGAAGAACTGGAGGAGATGGAGGAGAGCGAACGTGAGCGGCTCGAGGAGATGTTGGAAGCCATTACACTGGCCGGGAACGCGCAGCAGGTACGGCAGGAAGTGGAAGAACTTCGGGCGCTGGCATCGCGTGCGCAGGCGGTCGAGGCCTCTGGCGCCGAAGCCAAACTCTCCAAGCTCAAGGAACTGCTTCACCAGGAGGGATTCTTCGACCATCCTGACCAGCGATTGCTGATTTTCACGGAATTCAAAGACACTCTCGACTACCTTCAGGACCGGCTAAAGTCGTGGGGCTTCCGTGTGGGCTGTATCCATGGCGGAATGAAGTCCGGCTCTCGCAACGAACCAGGTACTCGGCTGTATGCAGAGCAGCAGTTCCGCGAAAGCGAGATTCAGATCCTGGTTGCTACGGAGGCGGCTGGGGAAGGGATCAATCTCCAGGTCTGCAACATTCTTTTTAACTATGACATTCCGTGGAACCCGAATCGGCTCGAACAGCGAATGGGCCGCATCCACCGGTACGGGCAGCGCAAGAACTGCCTGATCTTCAATTTCGTCGCTACGAACACCATCGAGGGGCGAGTACTTCAGCGCTTGCTGGAAAAACTTCAGGAGATTCGTGACGCCCTGGATGATGACGCGGTCTTCAATGTTGTTGGGGAAGTGCTTCCCGCCGCTCACGTGGAGCGCGTTCTCCGGGACTATTACGCCGGGCGCCTCGGCGATGCCGATCTGGAAGAACGCCTGCTCAAGAATGTGGACGAGCACCAATTTCGAGCCATCTGTCAGAACGCTCTCGAAGGCCTTGCCTCAAAGAAACTCAACCTGGAAATGCTGATCGAGCGGCGGGCCCGCGCACAAGAGCGGCGCGTTGTGCCGGAGACGATCGCGCGCTTCCTGCGCGAATCGGCCGAGTTTGTGCCGCTAACACTGAAGGTCTTGCCAAACCTGCCACACACGTTCGAGCCCGGAAGAACGCCAGCCGTATTGAAGGATCACGAAAAGGACCCGAACTGGCGGCTCCCGTCGCTGGCGTCCCGGTACCCGCGTTGCTCGACAAACCGCGAGACCGCGGAAGCAAACAACCTGGAGTGGGTCACGCCGGGCCATCCGCTGTTTGAGGCTGTCCGCCGGCACATCTATTCCAAGGCGCTCGCGACGTTCGGAAAGGGAGCGGCATTCTACTCGCTCCAACATGACAGGCCCGCGCGCATCGATTTCTACCGGGCGCGGGTGGTGGACGGACTCGGCCAAGTGATCCACGAACGCCTGTTTGCCGTGGAACTCTCTGAAG
>JBLNBX010000097.1:0-3761 GCA_050260275.1 bacterium | reverse complement strand
GCCCGCGCTCGAACCACGCGCGCAGCACGACGCCGACCTGCGCGCTCATCGGCACGCGCATGTGGCTGTCGGTGACCGGCGCAGTGCCCGAGTTGAGCCGGCTGAGGTCGCAGTTCTCGGGGCTGAGGCGCTCGATTACCTGGCTGCCGTCCCACTGTGCCCGCGGGACGTCGGGGGTCGAAAGCCAGCACACCCTTACGGTGCGCCGCTCCTCGTCGAGGCTCAGGGGCGGGCCGACCGGCCGCGTTGCCACAGCGCGGTGGATGATCTGCGGCGCGGTCATGCCTGCACCCCTACGCTGCGCAGGAAGCTGGCATCGCCTTCGGCCGCCTCGCGCACTCCCGCCTCGATGCTTGCCGCAAGCTTCGGGTCCAGTTCGCCGCCGATCTCCGGCTTCGCTGCGAGCATCGCTAAAATCAGGCTCTGTGCGCCCGCAACGGTCAAGGGCGCGAAGTACTCACCGTTGGGCACGATCACCCGGAAGCCCAACGGCTGCGTTTTCAGTTCGATGATCAAGTAGTTAACTCCTTTCTGCGCCCTGCGGGCGCTCATCTGCTTAAACTCGTTGAAGGACATCGCGCAACGCCTCGAGCATCTGCCCGATCGCAGGCGCGCTGTAGCCCAGGCGGCGCGCGGACTCGCGTAGGCTTGCCAGGAGCCGCTCGTCGCGCGGAGGATCGACCATCCGCCGCGGCTTCGGCGGCGTGTTGCGCAGCCAGTCCACGTCGGCCCGAGTAGGATCAATTTTGCCGCCCACGGCGGAGATGCGCCCCCGCTGGAGCGCTTTGCGCACCGCTTGCAGCGTGCCGCCAGGTAGGCCACGTTCGCGGCGGCTGCGGGCGTAGGCGCGAAGGCTTAAAAGCTCGTGCATCTTGGCTTCTCCTCGGCGATAACCGGCGGCGCGGGCACCCGACCGCCCACGCTGACTACCGCCGTAAATCGTTGTAACTAGCGAAATTGTGCAATGCGTCCACCCGCCGCCGAAAGCCGCCGGACAGGACCCGCGCGCGCCGACTGCGTGGCTTAATGCTCTATGACGACGTCGTCATAGAGCATCCGCAACGTTTGGCCCGCGCTGGCCCACAGCGCGCCGGAGGGCTACCGGTCGGCCACCCCCTGCTGCGGCGCCGTGCGGGCGTCCTGGGCGCGCTGCTGCGCATAGCGGGCCCGAGTCCGCGCTTCTCGTTGCTCGACCGCAATCACGTGATCCCGAAAGAGCCCCCTGCTGCGGCCGAACAGCCATTCAAACGCCTCGCTCACGTGCTCGACGAGCGTGCCGAGGGCGCTCGCCTGGAGCAAGGCGGCGTGGTCGCGCAGGTATTGGATCGCGTCCGGGTACGTCGGGAAGAAGATCTCGGCGAAAATCGATCCCTCAGTTTGCAGGTCGGCCCGTGCGGCGAACGGGAACGGCGCCCGGTCGCTCACCGCCTCATAAACCTCCACGTGGAAGCCGTTCGCATACTCGCACGGCACCACGCAGAGTCGGGCATAGTCTTTTCGCTCGCCATCCCACTGCTCGCCCCAAGTCAGGCCGTCCACAGGCGGGATTTCGCGCAAAGTTCCGCTCTCGAAAATGTAACTCTTGCAGTCTGCCATCATTTCGCCTCTACGAGAAATCAACGACTTGCGTCCACAGGCAAGGCACTCGGGTGCCCATGGTGCCTATGGGTGCCCATGGTTTCCGTAACTCTCCTCTATACGTAGCACCCTGGAAAGTTACCGAAACTACGGTCCCCCATCGTCACCATGGGCACCCGAGTCGTCCGCGAGCAGGCCGATGCCCAGCCAGCCGTGGACGCCGTGGCGCCGCGTGTGCTCACATCCGCGTCCACGAAGGGAATCTCGAAACTGGTTCGCCCCTGCAGGATGCTTTTCTCCGGCCTCGCGGCAGTACCGCTCGTAGGCCTCGCGAAGCTTGGCCGTGGCGCACCACGCGTGTGGCGCCAGCACGCAGCAGTCGGCAATAAACTCCCGCAGTGGGTCCATGTCTAGCCGATACTGCTCCGTGGCTTCCTTAACCACGCCGGGCACACCTAAGCCCTCCTCGCGCCACCGCAGGCACCCCTCAACCGCCCAGGCGAGGATGGCCGGCCCGGACTCGTGGATGTCTTTTAGGCGCGATTTGATCGAGGGGTCGCGCCGCTCCTCAGGGACCACCTGCTCGAAGGGGATGCGCAGGATGCGCCTCCACATGGCCGAGTCGTCGTGGCGCACGCGCGGCGCGTGATTGGCGCAAAGCCATAATTTAAACTGGGGCTGGAACTCGAATGACTCCTGGTACAGGAACCGCGCGCGAACGGTGTCGCCGCCGGTCAGCAGCTTGACGAGGCCTTCGGCGAGCTTTTTCCCCTCGTCCACCTCGATGGAAACCACAAACCGGCGGCCGGCCAGTTCGGCAATGTCATTACGGACGGCGCCAGCCTCCCGTCGTTGTACGAAGGTCTCGAAGTCCGCGCTCTTGGCGTAGTCGCCGAGAGTACTCTTGACCGCCTCCAAGAACGTACTCTTGCCCGCGGCAGCCGGGCCATGAACGAAGAACAGCACCTCCTCGTTGATTTCGCCCGTGAGGCTGTAACCGATGGCGCGTTGCAGAAAGTTACGCAGCTCGTGGTCGCCGCCTGTGGCCTCGTCGAGGAAGCGTTCCCACAATGCTGACCGCGCGTCGGGCCGGTATTCGACCGGGCACAGCCGCGTGATCAGATCTTCGCGGCGGTGGGGGCGCAGCTCGCCGCTCGCGAGGTCGATGGTTCCATTGGGGCAGTTGAGCAGCCAGGGGTCGGCGTCGAATTGCTCAGGCAGGACCGGCACTCCTGGCTCGGATTGTGCGCACACCAAGGCAGCCCGGCGCTTCTCGGCCGACTCGCTTGCGAGCGCCCAGGCGACACACGCTTTCCGCGCGTCATCGGCGGCGATTTGTAGGGCTTCGGCGTACAAGTCTCGTGCGATGCACTTGGCGAGGTGCATCATGCGCCCGCCGCGGTCGGCCGCCCAGCGCCGGCGGTCCCAGAGGTACCACGTTTTTTGGGGGTGGCAGTAGTGGATGTCTTTGCCGTGGCGCGACACCAAGCGTTCGCCGTTACCCGAGTCGGTGTAATGGTAGACGCGCAGGCTCAGCGCACCCTCGGGCGCCGGCTCGGATTGCGCGGGGACGGATGCCCCTGCGGGCGCCGCGGCCGGAGTGGCCTTACGGTGGCGCTTTGCGGCAGGGGCGCGCCGTTGGCGATTCTCGTCCGCGATGCCGAGAATGCGATCCAGCTCGTCGTAGCCGATAGTCACAAGAGGGCCTCCAGCTCCGCGAACAGCGCGGCATCCCGTTCGCGCTCCAGGTGGCGGATGCGGCGATCCAGCATTGACATGAGTCTGTCGATGTCGGCGATCGGCAGGCCGGTGTATTTCTCGCCGCGTAGCTGCGCCAGCAGCGCGCGTGACCGCGCTCTTGCGTGCTCGTGGCGCTTATTTTTCAGTTCAGCGATGAGGCGGTCGATCTCAGCGATAAGCTGCCCAGTGGTCTCCGACCACCGCCGTTGTGCCTCGTCGGTGTCCATGTGGTCTCGTCCTCTCTCTCGTCCCCAGGGATTGGGCTGCGCCGCCGCGCGGCAGCGCAGCCCGTCACGGCGCCGGCGGACGAGGGACCGGCGCCGCGATGCTTCAGTCGCCCAGCGCCTCGAGTTTGCGTCGGACGCCGATGGCGATCCGCGTTACGTTGAGCACGATCGCCACGCGCGGCCCCCCGCCCGCGGGCGGGAACACCTGCCACTGCG
>JBLNBX010000096.1:0-13014 GCA_050260275.1 bacterium | reverse complement strand
CGGGACGCTCCATCGTGGCCGAGGCGGGCATTCTGGTAACGCGCGTGCTCTACAGAAAGGCGAACAGACCAAGGGAGTTCATGGTTGTCGACGCCGCCATGAATGACCTCATACGTCCGGCGCTCTACCAGGCGCACCACGAGATAATTCCTGTGCGTAAGAATGACCGGGGCACGGTGGTTGCCGACGTCGTCGGGCCCATCTGCGAGAGCGGCGATTTCCTGGCCCGCGCCCGCGAGATGCCGGAGGCGCTTCCGGGCGACCTGCTGGCCGTGCGGACGGCCGGCGCGTACGGCTTCGTGCAGGCGTCGAACTACAACTCGCGCCCGAGGCCGGCGGAGGTGCTCGTGGAAGGACGCGAGTGGCGCGTAGTGCGAGCGCGAGAGACGTATGAGGACCTGGTCCGGGGAGAGAGCGTTTAGCGGATGAGCCTGTACGTAGTCCTGATCCTCGCGATCGTCCAGAGCCTCACGGAATTCCTGCCCATCAGCAGCACCGCCCACCTGGCTCTCTCACGGTGGCTGTTCGGCTGGGGGCCGACGGCGGGCGTAAGCGACCTCACCTTCGACATCGCACTGCACCTCGGAACGCTCACCGCCACAGTGGCGTACTTCTTCCGGGACTGGCTGCAACTGGCCGCGCAGGCTTTCGGCATCGGGTACCAGCCGGACGCCGAACTCGCCCGCAACCGCAACCTGCTTTGGATGCTCGCCGTTGCCACGCTGCCCGTAGGCATCATCGGCGCGTTGTTGGAAGAGTACGCCGAGACGGTGTTCCGCGGACCGTTAGTCATCGCCGGCATGATGATCGGCGTCGGCGTGGTTATGTGGATCGCAGACCGCCGCGCATTCCTCAAGAAGGGGATGGATAAGGTGTCGTGGACGGACGCCCTCATCGTCGGCTGCGCGCAGGCGCTGGCGATCGTGCCGGGGACGTCCCGCAGCGGCATCACGATCACGGCTTCACTGTTCCGGAACATGAAGCGCGACACGGCGGCGCGGTTCTCGTTCCTGCTGTCCACCCCGGCGCTCACCGGAGCGGCAATCATGGCCGTGCACGACGTCTACAAGGCAGGCGGCATTCCTTCCGAACTGATGACGGATTTCATCGCCGGCGTGGCGGTCAGCGCCGTGGCCGGGTGGGTAGTGATCGCCTGGTTCCTGCGGTTCCTCCGGACGCGCACTCTCCGGTTTTTCGTTTACTATCGCGTTGTTTTTGGCATAATCATAATTGCTCTGGCTTTGTTTGTCCGCCGCGACGGATGAACGTATCATCCTCGACACGATACCCTCGCCTCGGTGAGGTGGCGGGGATTCTGTTCCTTCTCCTGGGGCTGCTCGTCTGGCTCAGCCTGGTTTCCTATCATCCCGAAGACCCCTCGCTGAACACTGCCGCGGCCGGCCGCGCGAAGAATCTGATCGGGGTTGCGGGCGCGTATCTTTCCGACCTGATGATCCAGGCTTTCGGCCTGCTGGCATACCTGTTCCCGGTCGCGCTTCTGCTGGTGGCCTGGCGCTGGGTGCGTGGGCGCACGGTCACAGCGCCCATCGCGAGAATCATCGGCTGGGCGCTGTTTATCATGGCCGGCTGCGCGGCGTTCGAGATTGCGCCGAGCTGGCGGCTGTTGACCTCCGGGGGAGTGGCCGGACAGGTGGCGGGCGCGGCCCTGCTGTCGGTGTTCAACACCACGGGAGCCGTGATCGTGATCTGCGCCGCGGTGCTGGTCTCGCTCTACATGGCCACCGGGTTCGAACTCGCGCATCTCGCGTACGCCTCCGGGCTGGCGCTGGCGCCAGTGCGGCCGGCGGTGCGGGGCTGGCGAGCATGGCGCGAGCGGAGGCGCGAGGCGAAACAGGCTTCCGAGCCCCCGCGCAAGCGCAAGCGCCGCGAGCCGGCTGCCGCGGAGGAACCGGTTCCCTTCCCTGTTGCCGTTGCAGAACCCGAGACTGAGAACGAGGCCCCGCCGTTCGAGCCCGATCCAGAGCCAGCTCCTGCGCCAGACTATATACCCATCCGCACGCTTGAGGAACTGCCTGCCGAGCCCGTTGCCGAGCCGATGCCGGCCGAAGAGGCGGCGCCGGCTGCCGGTCCGCGCCTGGTGGCCGAGACGCGCCGGGCTCCGAAGCGCTACGAACTGCCACCCACGGATCTGCTGAACGAGCCGCCCTCCCGCACCGCCTTCGATGAGGAAGAACTGAGGCAGATCGCTGCACGCATTGAATCGAAGCTCAAGGAGTTCAACGTGCTCGGCTCGGTGGTGCAGATCAACCCCGGGCCGGTGGTGACCACGTTCGAACTGAAGCCCGAGGCCGGCATCAAGTACAACCGCATCACGGCGCTCACGGAAGACCTCTGCCTGGGCCTGCAGGCCGAATCCGTCATGATCGAGCGGATACCGGGCAAGCCGACCGTGGGAATCGAGGTGCCCAACACGCGCCGCGAGCTGATCAGCCTGCGGCAGATCATCGAATCCGAAGAGTTCCGCAACTCACGCTCGCACCTGACGCTCTCGCTCGGCAAGGACATCAACGGACGCATAAAGGTGGCGTCGCTCGAGTCCATGCCGCACCTGCTCATCGCCGGCTCAACCGGCTCGGGCAAGAGCGTGATGCTCAACACGCTCATCATGTCAGTGCTCTACAAGAGTTCGCCGGACGAGGTGCGAATGATCCTCATAGATCCGAAGCGCCTCGAGATGGGCCTGTATGAAGGCATTCCGCACCTGCTCACGCCGGTGATAGCCGACCCGAAGAAGGCCACCAACGCCCTGCGCAATGCGGTGCTCGAGATGGAGCGCAGGCTGCGTTTGCTGGCGTCGCAGGGCGTGCGCAACATCGAGCAGTTCAACCGCAAAGTATCGGAGCTGCGCAGCCAGCCGATTCCGCTTTTCGAGGAAGACGAAGCGCGCGAGGAACTCCAGCCGCTGCCGTACATACTCATCGTTATCGACGAGCTTGCGGACCTCATGATGATCGAGGGGCACAACGTCGAGGCGTCGGTAACGCGGCTGGCGCAAATGGCGCGAGCAGTTGGCATACACCTTGTGCTCGCCACGCAGCGCCCCAGCGTGGACGTGATCACGGGCCTCATCAAGGCGAACTTCCCCGCCCGGCTCAGCTTCCGCGTGGCAACGCGCGTGGACTCGCGCACCGTGCTCGACGTCATGGGCGCGGAGCACCTGCTCGGCAAGGGCGACATGCTGTTCCTGCCGCCGGGCTCGTCGCGACTGGTGCGTGTTCACGGCGCATTCGTTACGGAGCCCGAGATAAACCGCGTGGTTGATTTCTGGAAGCAGCAGGCGTCGCCCGATTACGACCAGTCGTTCCTGATTGCGCCTCCGGAGGAGGAGGGAGAGGAGCAGGAGGACATCTCGTCCGGCGAGCGCGACCCGTTGTACGAGGAGGCGGTGCGGGTGGTGATTGATATGGGCAAGGCGTCCACATCCACGCTGCAGCGGCGCCTCAGGCTCGGCTACGGAAGGGCGGCGCGCATCCTGGACATGATGCAGCGCGAAGGCATCATAGGCCCGCCTGATGGCTCCAAGCCGCGCGAAGTGCTCAAGCGCCCGGACTGGCTGGACCGGCAGGACATTGAGTAAATAGCGCTTCAGACATTTCCGTCAACTTATTTAGTACATAGAATTGGTACATAGAACAGTGTAAGTGTCTCGTTCCCACGCTCAATAAGTGGGCGGGTTGACACGCTCCTCTGCACGCTACAGAATTGAATCAGTTACAGGCGAGGGGCTGGGGAATGAGTTTATTCAGAGGGGGGCTTACTGTCTCGGGGCTTCCGGGGCGTGTGTGTCTGGCTCTGCTTCCTTTGTGTGCCGGAGCGGCAACAGGGGCGACGTTCGGCTCACCTGTCGCGGTTCCTGGGCGGGCAGCCGGCATTGCACTTGACGAGGCGCGCGGCGCCGTCTACGTCTCCAACGCATCCGCGAGCCGCGTCGATATACTCTCGATCGCGGACCGCGCCGTGCGCGATTCCGTCGCGCTGCCGGCCAGGGGCGGCTCCCTCAGCGTCTCGCCGGACGGCCGCTTCCTTGCGGTTGCTCTGGCGCCGGGTTCTACCGCCGCGCCCGCGGGCGGCATCGCGGTGATCGCGCTGGACCAACCAGGCAACGTCCGAGTTCACCAGCTTGATACCGCGCCGCTCGCCCTGGCATTCGGCGGCGGCGGGCTCGCGCTCGTGATCACCGCGTCGGATTTCCGGCTCTTTGATCCGGTAGACGGTTCAACGCAGGCGATGGTGAGCGTCGAGGCGCTCGTGGCGAGAACCCCGCCTCAGCCTGACGTCAGTCCCGCTACATTCTCGAGGGCAGCCGCCGCCGCGTCGGGCGATGGCGCCGTGATATATGTGTTAGGCGAAACCACGAACGGCGCCCACACGCTGGTCTGCGCTTTCTCCGCCGCTGCCCGAGATTTCGTGATGTCTTCCTGGGTGCTTCCCGCGCCTTCGGGACCGCTCACCCTCAGCACAGACGCCGCCGGTTCCGGCTTTGTAGTCGGTCCTGCAGTCTACGACTCCGCTGGCGTGCTGTTGGCTCAGTTCCCGGTCACCGCCGGAGAATCGGCGATCGCGGGCCACGCAATCGACGGGGGGCGAAACCTCGTCTACATGCAGCTCGCTCAGACAGGCACGCAGCCGCTGCTCCTGATCGCGGACGCAGACAATCTCACTGTGCGCGAGCGGCTGTTGCTGCCCGAAAACCTCGCCGGGGAGGCGGTGCTCGACTCCGCAGGAAACGTGATGTACGGCATCTCCGGGACGGGCATCCTCATCCTGCCCGTGGGCTCGCTGGACCGCTACGACAGAGTGGTCACCTCGGGTGAAAACATGCTGCTCTCCGGGAGCTGGTGCGCCCAGGGCAATGCGGTCCGCGAGTTCAAGGTGGAGAACCCGGGCGGCGGCCATACGCCGTTCAGTGTCTCGACGGACGTTCCGGGAGTAACAGTCACCGCATCGTCGCCAACCACGCCCGCGCTGGTCCGCATAGCCGTCGATACGGACGCGTTCAAGTCCGAACCGGGCACGACCGTTGTGCCGATCACCATCACATCACCTTCGGCGGTGAATGTGATCTCGCCGGTGCAGTTGAACATCAATGTGCGCGCTCCGGACCAGCGCGGCACAATTTTCAACGTGCCCGGCAACCTGGTCGATATACTGCCGGACCCGTACAGGAATCGCTTCTATGTCTTGCGCGAGGACCGGAACGAAGTGCAGATATACGACGCGGCCGACTTCAGCCTCACCGGCACCCTTCGCACAGGCAACACCCCGGTGACGATGGCGATGACGGATGACGGAGCGCACCTCATTGTAGGGTGTGATAACTCCGAGGCGGCGTTCGCCTTTAACCTGGATACTCTTGCGCTCGCAAAGAAGATCGTATTCCCGCGCGGGCATTTCCCGCGATCCATCGCCGTGAGCAAGAACGTGATTCTCGCCGCGTCGCGCGTGTTTGATGGCAGAAACACGATAGACCGCGTCTTTTTCGAAAGCGGCGTTGCGTTCGCGCTTCCCAGCCTGGGTGCGATTCCAAATGTCATCGATGCCAACACGCTATTGCTGCCATCGCCCGCTGGCGGAGTAATATTCGGCGCGATGGCGAGCGGCACGATGCTTGTGTACGACCTCGCGACGGGCACATTCACCGTGCGTCCGGATTTTCCGCTACACTGCGGCTCCATCATCAACGGCTTCAGCGCGTTCTCGGATAACCTGTTTGTGGCTGGCCGCTGCCTGTTCAACGCTTCACTTGATACTGTCGGAGTTTTCAACCCATTCGCAGGCATACCCGCGGGGTTTACTGTCATCAACGGATTTCTGGTGCGCATAGGCGCACTAAACGTTTTCGGCATCGGCGCAATAGAGCGCCTGGACGTTGTAACTGGATTTCCAACCAGCTTCATCCGCCTGAGCGAAGCGCCCAAGGTGCCAGACCATCGCCATCGGCTGTTCCCGCGTACGCTTGCGCCTTTGCCCAGAGGCGAGGCAGTGGTCTCGCTCAGCACGTCTGGTTTCATGGTGCTTCCGGCGGACTACGAAGCGGGTCCGAATGCGCCGCGAGTGCGCACGGCGGTCAACTCCGCCGATTTCTCCACCGCCGTTGCGCCTGGCGGGCTGATTTCCATCTTCGGCGACAACCTGAGCAGCGTAACTGCATCGGCGAGCCAGACGCCGCTCCCGACGCTGCTTGGGGATACATGCATAACGATTAACGATCAGCTTGCTCCGCTCCTGTTCGTCTCGCCGAACCAGATCAACGCGCAACTGCCGTTTGAGGTCGAAGGAACGGCCTCGCTCGTGCTGCATGGGCCGGCCGCGGCCAGCAGCCCCTTCGAGTTTCAAACGCAAACCGTGGCGCCCGCCCTCTTCAATACGGCAGTGGAGGGCTGGCCTCAAGACTTCCCGGTCGTATACCGGCGCGCGAACAACCAGATCGTCACTCTATCGAACCCGATACATCCGGACGACTGGCTGGACATATACTGCACCGGGCTCGGCCCTGTCAGCCCGGCCGTAGCGACGGGCGCGGCCGGGCTCGCCGATCCGCTTTCCGTGGCGCTGTGGCGGCCGGTGGTAACGCTCGGCGGCACAACCGTTCCGGTCCTTTTCGCCGGCCTGGAGCCGGGTTCGCCCGGTGTCTACAGAATCTCCATCAAAGCGCCGCTCAGAGGGCGGACGGGCATGGAGGTTCCGCTGACTATAACTCAAGGCGGCTTCTCCACCAGCATCACTGTTCGGGTCGTTGACTAAGCCCTGGGAAATCACATGAGACTTACACTTCTCTTATTCGCGTTGGCCGGCGCGTGCCTGGGACAGCGATGGCAATTGGGCGGCGGCGCGGGCGGCGCCGTCTATCCCGATGTGACGGTCAGCAGCGGCAGCGTGGAAGCCGAGGCGGGCTTCGACACAGCACCGGCGTTCACGGTTTTCGCCGTGCATGACATGTACGAGCATGTGGGCGGCGAGATCCGTTACACGTTTCAGTTCACGGATATGAAGGTCTCGTCCAACGGCGTCAAGGCGAGTTCCTCGGCCCAGACGCACGCCTTCAGCTACGCCCTGCTGCTGTACCCGAACCGGCGCGAGGCGCCCGTGCGGCCGTACTTCCTGGCCGGCGGCGGAGGCAAGGTGTACTGGGGCACGGGAGAGCAGGCCGCGGCAGCGCCGCCGAACGCCCAGTTTGCGATTCTCACCCAGACCTCGGAGATCAAAGGGATGGCCACCTTCGGCGGGGGAGTTAGCGTGCGCGTTTCGGACCGCGTCCGCCTCCGCTTCGACGTTCGCGACAATCTCACGCCGTTCCCGAAAGAAGTGATCGCGCCGGTCCCGGGCGCGACGATCGACGGATGGCTGCACTGCATCGTTACGACGGTTGGCGTGAGTTTCCGGATGTAGCGGCGCCCGGACAGCGTGCGGGAAGGCGCCCCTTCCAACAGCGCCCGAGCAGTGCTATCGTAGTGAATCGCGAATGACAGAGGAGTGCTGTGCCAGTGAGTCTCCCGCCGCGGGCTTAGCCGCTCCCGCGGCAGCGCGAGAGCTCTTCTTCGAGCTTCTAGCGTTCCGTTTCTACTTCCGCGCCTCCGACTCCATATACTTCCCGCCAGGCAAGTCCGGTAACATCGTCCGAGGCGCGTTCGGCACGGTCTTCCGGCAGCTCGCCTGCATCTCGAAGTGCCACGAAACGCGGAACTGCGAGGAGCGCGCTTCATGCGCCTATGCGCGCATATTCGAGCCCGTGGCGCCGGCCGGAGAGGGCCCCAGCGGGTTGAGGGACTGGCCCCGACCGTTCGTATTCCGCGCGGCGCATCTTGACGGCCGCATCGTCGAGCCGGGCCGCGGCTTCCACTTCGACGTCCACCTGTTCGACCCGAAGGATCCCTCCGCGGTGTACTTCGTGCTCGCCTTCGCGGAATTGGCGCGAGAGGGAATCGGGCCACGCCGAGGACGCGCCACGCTCCTGCGCGTGGATCAGCTCGACATCAACGCGCGCCCCTGCGCGCAGATCTACAACGGCCACACGTTTCTGGCGCGCGATCTCGCTCCGCCCGTCAGGCTGCACCTGGACCGCCCCGTTACCCCGATCTCGCGGGTGACCGTGCGCTTTCTGACCCCCACCGAGCTCAAGCACGGACAGGCGCTTGCGGCTAAGCCCGAGTTTCCGATCCTCCTCGGACGCATCCGCGACCGCATCAGCACGCTGAGGGCACTCTACGGCGCGGGCCCGCTCGATATCGACTTCACAGGACTGAGCAAGCGCGCGGCATCGGTCGTGATGACATCCTGCGCGATCGACTACACCGAGATAGAACGCAAGTCGGCTCGCACGGGTGAGCGCCATCCGCTGGGCGGGTTCGTCGGAGAAGCGGTCTACGAGGGCGAACTCGGCGAGTTTATGCCGTGGCTAAGAGCCGCGCCCTGGGTGGGTGTGGGGCGGCAGACCGTCTGGGGCAAGGGCGTGATAGATGTGACGCCGGGCTAGCGTCAGGTTCGGATGGGATCGCAATTCACCCGGCCTTAGGCGGCGGTTCGCGCCCGCCGCCCGTTTTCGCACGCAGCGCGCGAATCCTAGCTAGGCCGCCGCTTCAGCGTCGGCCGCTCGTCCTCGTCGTCGCTGGTCTTCTTGTCCCCTTCGTCGCCGATGGTCGTGCCCGCGCCTGGCTTCTTCCGGAGCCGCGGCTTGTTGGCGTCGCCATCATCCACCCTGCGGCGGTTGTTGAGTGCAATCAGGCGCTCCTTCACGCGGTCGAACTCCGAAGTGCTGACGACGTACTCGGGCCTCGCCGCGAGGATCTCCTGGATGTTCTTTTGCGACTTCTTGATGCGGTCGTCCGTGGGCGGATGCGTCGAGAACACCTTGGACATAGTGCCCGGCTTGCGTTTCTCGAGCGTCTGGATCTTCTCGAAGAAGTCGACGAAGGCGGTGGGATCGTAGCCGGCCTTGTACATGTACTGCAGGCCCAACAGGTCCGCCTCTTCCTCCATGCCGCGCGAGAACTTCAGGAACGCCATTGGCACAAAGACGCTCGCCGCCTGCCGCACACCATAGCCGGTCCAGCCGCCCATGAAGATCAGCGGGATGGTGGCGAAGTTCGCCAGCGTGCCGCGCGTCGCCTGCCGCGTGCCGTGCCGGGCGGTGACGTGCGCGATCTCGTGCGCCATGACGCCGGCAAGCTCGGCCTCCGACTCGGCCTTCATGATGAGCCCGGTGTTCACGAAGAAGAAGCCGCCCGGCAGTGCGAAGGCGTTGACCTCTTCGGAGTCAATCACCTTGATGGTGAATGGCACCTTGGCGTCCGAGTTCCGCACCAGGTTCTGGCCGATGCGGTTCACGTACTCGGAGATCACCGGGTCGTCAACGATCTTGGCCTGACGCTCCACCTCCTGAGCAAGCTCCTTGCCCAGGGCGATCTCTTTCTCGATCGAGTAGATGTTAACGCCACGGCCTACATCGCGGTTGCCGATCTCGTTGGGATCCTTCTTCTTGCTCCTGTCCGCCGCTGCCGCGACGGGCGCCAACACGGATCCGGCAAGCGCCGACGCCAGCACCAGTGTCAACAAGCGCTTCATCGCTTACCTCCTGCCCGAAGGCCTGTCTAGATTATAGACCCCCGTTGTTCCGAGCCGCGCCCGGGGGGCTCGATCTGATAAACGTAGAGTACGTCCAATGGGTTGCTATCGAATGCGGCCGAATGAAGGAAACGCACTGTGGGACGCGCGCCGCGACGAGTATCCCGCCAGCCGCCGGCTGGTCTACCTCAACCACGCCGCCGTGGCGCCGCTGTGCCGCGCCGCGGCGGAGGCGATGCAGGGGCTGGCGCGGGAGGTGCTCGAAGAGGGCGCCAGGAACTTCTATCGGTGGCTGCAAACCTATGAAGGACTTAGGGTTGCCGCCGCGGCGATGATCGGGGCCAATAAGCGCGAAATCGCCATCGTCAAGAACACATCCGAGGGACTTGCCACCATCGCCAACGGCATCGACTGGAAACCGGGCGACCGCGTGGTGGGCTTTCGCGAGGAGTTCCCGGCCAACTACTTCCCGTGGAGACACCTGGAAAAGCGCGGCGTTACGGTGGAATGGCTGTCCGCGTCCGGGCCACTCGAGCAGATCGACGAGGCTTGCCGGGGCGCCCGCCTTCTCGCCATCAGTTTCGTGCAGTACCTCAGCGGGTACCGCGCCGACCTGGAGTCCATCGGAGAGATATGCGCCCGCCGCGGATGCCTGTTCGTCGTCGATGCGATCCAGGGTTTAGGGGCGTTTCCGGTGGATGTGCGGAAGTGCCGCATCGACGCCCTCGCCGCCGACGGCCACAAATGGCTGACCGGACCAGAGGGCTGCGGCATTCTGTACGTCCGCGAGGGCCTTCAGGACCAGATCGAGCCCACCGAGATCGGCTGGACGAACTTCGCGTCCCAGGAGTACGGCAACCGGGACATGACGCTGCGCTCCGACGCGGCGCGATACGAGTGCGGCACACTGAACACGATTGGCTGCTACGGGCTCAAAGCGGCCATCGAGTACCTGTGCTCGGTGGGCATCGAGCGCATCGGCGCCGAGGTCCAGGCGCTGGCGGACCGGCTCGCGGAGGGCGTGCATGCGCGCGGCTGGGAGATCCTCGGCACGCGCACGCCCGCCAATGGCGCCGGCATCGTCAGTTTCCGGCGCGCGGACGTGGATTCCCGGGTGGTGGTTCGAAGGTTGCGGGAGGCGTCGATCGAGGCCGCGCCGCGCCAGGGCTGGGTGCGGGCATCGCCGCATTTCTACGTGCTCCCGGAGGAAATCGACCGCACGCTGGAGGTGCTGGACTGCCTGGATTGATGCGGGCGCTTCAGCGGGAGATGGAGCCGCCGAGGATTTGAGCTGGCGATCTGCCAGAACCCGCAAAACACCAACGGCCACCGGTTGCCCGGTGGCCGTTAAGTGCCTTTAGATCCTGGATGGTGCGGAGAGGGGGACTTGAACCCCCACGGGATTTCTCCCACTAGCACCTCAAGCTAGCGCGTCTGCCAATTCCGCCATCTCCGCACGAGGTGTACCTGTACTGCGCTGGCGCAAGTTATTGCGCCGGGGCCGGAGCCGGTTGCTCGGGCGCCGGAGCGGGCTGAACCGGGGCCGGAGCTGGACGCGACTGAGCTGGCGCCGACTGCGTCGCCGGCTTCGTGGAATCGAGCACCGAACTAACGCTGCGGCCCGCGTTCTGGGTGGCGAAGATGGCCAGCGTCAGCGAGGTCACCATGAATGCAGCCGCCGCGATCGTAGTCGCCTTCGAGAGCACTGTGGCCGCGCCGCGCGGCCCGAAAGCCGTCTGCGAACCCATCCCTCCGAAGGCTCCCGCCAGATCAGCCGCCTTGCCGCTCTGGAGCAGCACGACGATGATCAGAAAAATCGAGATCAGGATATGAATCAGGGTGACTAGGATAACCATGCTGACACTACCGATCGGCCACACCGCCCCCTTCGGCGATCTGACCCGCAAAAACCCAGTATAGAAGACCATCCGCAGGCGGTCAATGCAGGCGCGCAGGATAGCGAGGTAGCGGTTTTTTACACGGGCCGTTTCTTCCAGCTCTGCCCGGCACGGCCGCAAAGGCATCATTTGTCGTGGGGCAGGTTCGGTCCGCCACGTGCTTCCAACTCGGCGAGGACGCCCGGGATGCGTGCGTGAGCACATGCGCCGCGCGCCCGGGCGCTCCCGGGAGGTCACATGTCAGATAACCTTCACGAGTTCCAACTGGATGCCCTGAAGGACATCTACGACGCGGAACACCAGGCTCTGGAGGCGCTCCCGCGCATGGCGCGCGCGGTGTCTTCCCCCGACCTGAAGAAAGCCATTGAGGATCACGCGGCGGTCACCAAACGCCAGGTGCAGCGGCTCAACGATCTGTTCAAAAAGATGGGCGTCGCGCCGGAGCGCAAAGAGTGCAAGGGGATGAAGGGGCTGATCGAGGAGGCCCACGAATACATATCCGAGAAAGACATAGACCCCGAGCTCCGCGACGCTGCCCTCAACTCCTCCGAACAGAAAGCGGAGCACTACGAGATCGCCGCGTACAGCTCGGCCATCGAGATGGCCGAGGCGACGGGCGAGAAACAGGCCGCGCGCGTGCTCAGGCAGATCCTTGCCGAAGAGGAGCGCATGAGCAGAAAGCTCAGCCAGCTCTCCTCGCGATGGCTGAAAAAGAGGGTGCGCGAGGAGCAGCGTGCCGCTCGCGAGGCAGCCTGAGAGGACGCGATCAGCCGCGCGCGGGCACCCGTCCGAGCGCGTGCGCGATCACGATCTCGGCGCTGAGCGAAACCGGCTGAAGGCCGCTCACGACGATATCCGCCACGCTCCGCGTGGGCAGGACGTGCAGCGCCGCCATCGGCCGCACGGTGGCGGCGTACTGTTCGCGCACGGAGGCCTCGGACCGGCCCCGCTCGCGCATGTCACGCTCGAGGCGGCGCGCGAAGCAGATCTCGTCCGGGGTGTCGACGTAAACGGCTGTGCCAAGCAGCCGCCTGATCTCCGGCCAGTTGAGTGCGAACAGTCCTTCGATGATGGCGAAATCGCCAGCCTGCACGCGCTGTACGGCGTCCGAACGGCAATGGGTCGCAAAGTCGTAGACGGGCACACAAATCTCGCCGCCGCGGCCAAGAACGGCCAAGTGCCCGGCGATCAACTCGTGCTCGAGCGCGGCGGGCTCGTCGAAGTTCACGCGGGCGCGTTCATCCAACGTGAGGTGCGAGAGGTCGCGGTAGTACGAATCGAGAGCGATGACAGGGGCCGAGAGTCTCCGCGCGAGCGTGGCCGCGAGCAAGGACTTGCCGGAGCCGGACGGCCCGCCTATGCCGATCAGGTGCGGCATAGGCTTAAGTGTGCCATGGCCGGAGGCCGCGCATTGGGCTCCATGACACACGCGCATTTTGGGTCCTGATGAGAGAAGTGGCAGAGTTCGCGCGCCGGATGCCCATTGGCGCGGAGTTCATCCCCGGCCGGGGCGTCCACTTCCGCGTGTGGGCTC
>JBLNBX010000095.1:0-3049 GCA_050260275.1 bacterium | reverse complement strand
CGATGAGCGCCGCCGCGCGGCGGCGCTCATCGCAGTTTGACGGAAGACGCGCGATTCCGGTGTCGAACCAGACCGCACCCGAGCCAATCTGCTTTATGCCGCAAGCCTCGCGCGGGTCCGTCAGGTGGCGCGTATGCGAGTGTCCGTTCCGCTGGTTGATGTGCGCCACGGTCTTAAGACCCATAAGGCGCCAATGCGGGCTGACCTCGCCGCGCTTTCGGAAGTGGCTCCAGTTCTGGCCTGCAACCTTCGCTGAGCTCAAGCAGATCGGCATTAGCGCCGGCACGTCGCCCCAGAGGTAGTAGCTTCCGAAGTGCCAGCGCGCGCGGCCCACCCATCGCTGGGCGCCCTTCACGTTCTCGATGACCAACGGGATGCGGTGACCGGCGGCGGCGCTGGCTTCCTGCTGAATCCGGAAGCACGCTTCGAAGAGCGTGTTGTCAGGGGGAGGCAGCGCTTTCGCGCGCTTCCACGGCATGGCCCGATAGCTGTATTCCTGGCAGGGCGGCGAAGCCACGATGCAGGCGGCGTCGCGAAACTGCGAGCCGTGCAGGGTGGTGACGTCCTGCAAGACCAACTGCCCCGGATAACCGCCGGTTCCGTAATCGTGGCGCTCGACGTCGAACCCGATGCAGCGGTAACCTTCGGCCAGAAAGCCCTCGGTCCATCCGCCGAGCCCGCAGTACAGGTCGATCGCGAGCGGCTTCACAGCGCGTTGCTCCCTTCGGCCACGAGGGCGCGCATTTCGGCGGCGTGGTCGATCATGCCGAGCAGGGAGAGGTCGAGCGGCGAGTAGAGGCCGGTCAGCGGATCGACCCCGTGCATCACCGCGAAGCGGCAGGCGAGCCAGCCGGCGGCCAGACGGAAGAACTCGCGCTGCTGGATCACAGGGGGAGGCCCTCCTGGGTGCGGACGATGGGGGCGGGGGTGGAGGCTACGGCCGCGGCGGCGGCTTCGGCCTGGCGGCGGCGCTCCTGCTCGATGTGGGCGAGGCGCGCGATCCAGGCGTAGTGCGAGTAGCCGCGACGGTCGAGGGGGACCAGGGCTTTCAGGATTGCGCCGCGATGCTGGCGGATGTACTCGGTTAAAAGTGCTTTACGTGGCAAAGAGGAATTTTCGAACGTCGCGCGCAGAGTTTCATCTTCTGTCCTATAGCGCAGCGTAACTCCCTGATTTCTAAGGGACTCGATGATTTCTGAACCCGTCATACGATGACCTCCTCTTCCGGCGCGTAAGTGGCTTTGTTTTCTTCACTGGCTGAAGGGTTTGAAGGGTTTAGCCTATTTCCTGCATAACTTTTTTCCGCGGGAGTAGATCTTGCAGTTTTGTCAAAATCACCCCCAAACCCTTCAAACCCTTCAGCCGCGAGACCTAAGCCGTAGTAAACATTCCCTCTGTCTGTGTGTCCCTTCTCGAACCCTCGTTCAGCCAGCCGAAGCCCAAATGCGGTCTGTTTCATCGGGTATTTTTCACCCCGTTCCTCAGTCCACTTTTTGTAGTCCTCGTACAGTTCCTTCGCCTTTGAGCGCAATTGCGGATTCACTACGCACCGCTCGTCGAGGAACTGCCCCAGCACATCCATGTCGGCCTGGTAGGCGGCCGTCGCGGCCATCACCGCTGCCGGCGCCTGCAACCCGCGTGCGAGGTACTCGCGGCAGCCGGCCACGGCCCATGCGAGGATGCCCGGCAGCTCGGCGCGGAAGCGCGCGTCGATCTCGGCGCGTTTGATGAGCTTGTCGTCGGGGATGCGGACCTGAAACGGGATCTTCCGAATGCGGTCCCAGATGCCTTTGTCGCCGCCGTGAATCGAGGGTAGATGATTCGAGGCGAGCCACAATTTGAACTCGCGCCGGAATTCGAAGATCTCGGAATACAGGAAACGCGCGGAGAGCACCGCTTCCCCGGTCAGGTTCTTGGCCTGCTCTTCGTTGAGGCGGCCGCCTTCCTGCGTTTCCGACGCGTACACGTAGCGCGCGCCCTTCAGCCGCGCCACGTCGTTGTTGATGCCTCCCTCGCGCTTGTACATCAGCGTCTCCGAGGGCGTCTTCATGCCGTAGTCGCCGGTGAGCAGATGGACCGTCTCGAGGAACGTAGACTTCCCGTTCCTGCCCGAGCCGTGGCAGAAGAACAGCACGCGCTCGCTGACATCGCCGCTGAGCGAGTAGCCCACGGCGCGCTGGAGGAACTTCACCAGCTCTTCATCTCCGGCCATGATCAGATGCAGGAACTCGATCCAGTACGGGCAGGCGGCCTGCGGGTGGTAGGGGATCGGGATCAGCTTGGTGATCAGGTCCGCCTTGCGGTGCTCGCGCAGTTCGCCGGTCTGGAGGTCGAGCGTGCCGTTGTCGCAGTTGAGCAGGAGCGGGTCCGCGTCCAGCTCGGAGGGCGCGATCGCGATGCGCGGCCGCGATCGTGCCAGGTCCACCAGCGCCGACAGCGCGCCGCGGGATTCGCTCGCCATGGCGTGCTTGATCAGGCGGCGGCGCTCTTCGTCGTCGCCTTCCTTGGCCGCCTCGCGGTAGATCGAGCGCACGGTGTCCGCCGCCAGGCGCACGACAGCCAGCTTCTCGTCGGGCTGGAACCGCTTTCCGTCCCAGATGAACCAGCGGTCCATGACCTTCGAGTAGTGGACGTTGGCCCGGTTCCTGCACTCGAAGCGTTCGGCGTTGCCGAGGTCGGTCCGGTTGAACTTCGTTTTGGCCTCGGGCGCCGGCTCGGGCTCGGCCGGCGGCGGGGCAGGAGAAGGGGGCTCCGCCGCCGGCACGCCGCGGCCGTAGCCGCGCTCAATGGGCGCGCGCGGCGCATGGCTATATGCCGCGCGGAGCGATTTGCGGGCGTCCTCGACGGTGTATGGCTCGCGCTGGCCTTTCGTGTTGGTCTGCGGACAGCGTGCCTGGTAGTCGAGCAGGGCGCGCTCGGCCTCGCCTTCGCCATAGCCGTTGTCGCGGAGCTGCAGCGCGAGCCAGAAGCCCGAATTGTTCCGGCCATCGCGCGGCGCCCGGCTGAGCGCCTGCTCGATCAGCCATCCGCCCTCGGCGCGACTGTCGGC
>JBLNBX010000094.1:0-8208 GCA_050260275.1 bacterium | reverse complement strand
ACCGCGTGAACCTGGAAGTGGAGCTGATCACACCGGTGGCGATGGACAAGGGGCTGCGCTTTGCGATTCGCGAGGGCGGCCGCACGGTCGGCGCCGGAACGGTGACGGAGATTCTGGAGTAATTGTGCATCGGCCGGGCCTGGCCGGGCCGTTGCAGGAAACGAACAATGCTGAGAGAGCGCATTCGAATTCGTCTGAAGGCATACGATCACAGGGTCCTGGATCAGTCGACCACGGAGATTGTCGAAACGGCCAAGAGGACCGGAGCGCAGGTGGCGGGCCCGATCCCGCTGCCTACAGTGCTGAACCGCTATACCGTGAACCGTTCGCCGCACGTGGATAAGAAGTCGCGGGAGCAGTTCGAGGTCCGGACTCACAAGCGCCTGCTGGACATCCTGGAGCCAACCCAGGACACGGTGGATGCGCTCATGAAGCTGGACCTTCCGGCGGGCGTGGACGTTGAGATCAAGGCGTTCGGGAAGGACAAGAGATAGGAGGAAGACAGGAGTTGGAGGCCCCCGGGCAGCGGAACGGGCGGAGGCGCCGGCCGCGGCCGGGCGACGGCTCCTGACTTCTAGAGTGTTATGACCCCAGGAATTCTAGGCAGAAAGATCGGCATGACGCAGATCTTCCGGCCGGACGGGCAGGTCGTGCCAGTCACCCTGCTCAAGGCGGGGCCCTGCGTCGTGGTGCAGAGGAAGACGCCGATGACGGACGGCTATGATGCCGTGCAGCTCGGCCTGATGGAGTTCGTCAAGGCGCAGCGCATCAACAAGCCGCTTACCGGTCATCTGAAGAAGGCCAACGTCAGCGGCGTCAAATTCCTCCGCGAGCTGAGACTGCGTCCTGGCGATGACGATCTGAAACCGGGCGACCAGGTGCTGGTCAACCAGTTCCAGCCGGCGGAGAAAGTGGACGTCATCGGCGAGAGCAAGGGCCGTGGATTTGCCGGTTTCGTGAAGCGGCACCATTTCGGCGGCGGCGAGAAAACGCACGGTTCGATGTTCCACCGGGCTCCGGGTTCCATCGGCGCGTCGAGCTACCCCTCGCGCGTCTGGCCGGGTTCGAGGATGGCCGGGCACATGGGAACGCAGCGGGTGACGGTGCGCAACCTCGAGATCATCGACGTCAACGAAGAGGACAACGTTCTCGTCGTCAAAGGCGCGGTGCCGGGCCCCAACGGCGGTTACGTTGTGGTACGCCGCGCCAAGAGGTGAACTATGCCGAAGGTAGACGTTGTCGATCTTAACAACAACAAGGTCGGGGAGCTCGAACTGGCCGACCAGGTCTTCGGCGCCGAGGTCAATGACGCGCTGATTTACGAGTCTGTGCGGCACCACCTGGCGTCGCTGCGCAGCGGCACGGCCAAGACCAAGACCAGGCACGAGGTGTCGGGCTCGGGTAAGAAGCTGTGGCGCCAGAAGGGGACCGGCCGCGCCCGCGTGGGTTCGGTGCGCTCTCCGCTGTGGCGGCACGGCGGCACCGTGCACGGCCCGCAGCCGCGCGATTACAGCTACCGCTTGCCGCGCAAGATGATGCTGGGAGCGCTGCGCTCGGCCCTGTCGGCGAAGCTGCGCGACGGCGAGCTGACCGTCGTGCAGGCGTTCACTTTCGCCGACCACAAGACCAGGACAGTAGCGGCGGCGCTCAAGTCGCTCGGCGTGGACAGGAAGGCGCTGCTGGTGGAGTACGGCGACAACCGGAATCTCGAACTGGGCGCGCGCAACATCGACGGCGTGACGCTCGTTCCCACCCGCGCGGTGACCACCTATGACCTGCTCGCGCATCAGCGCGTCGTGCTGAGCGAAGCGGCGGCGCGGAAGCTGTCGGAGGCTTTGTCGAAATGAACCACTACGAAGTAATCCGCCGGCCTCTGGTGACCGAGAAGGGCAGCGTGAAGAAGGAAGCCGAGCGCACGCTCTGCTTTGAGGTTGCCCCCCAGGCGAACAAGGTCCAGATCCGGGCCGCCGTCGAGAAGCTCTTCAAGGTGAAGGTGGAGAGCGTCCGCACGGCCAACATCGCCGGCAAGAGCCGGGGGCGGGGCGCTTACGCCGGATACACCCCGGACATCAAGAAGGCCTACGTGAAGCTTCGCGAAGGCCAGAAGGTGCCCGAGTACGAGGAGATGATGTAGATGGCGATCAAGACCTATCGGCCGTATACGCCAACTCGCCGCTTTCAGACCGTCGAAGCGCGCGAGGAGGTCACCAAGCAGCGGCCGGAAAAATCTCTAACCGTCGGGAAGAAGCGGACCGGCGGGCGCGCCAGCACCGGCAAGATCAGCATTCGTTTCCGTGGCGGCGGGGCCAAGAGGGCCTACCGCATCATCGATTTCAAGCGCGACAAGACGGGCGTTCCGGCGCGTGTGGCGGCCATCGAGTACGATCCGAACCGCTCGGCGCGCATCGCTCTGCTCAACTATGCGGATGGCGAGAAGCGCTACATCCTGCACTGCATCGGCCTGGAGGTTGGGCGCAAGGTTGTTTCGGGTCCCGATGCCGACATCCTGCCGGGCAACGCGCTTCCGCTGAAAAACATCCCGGCCGGCACCGTGATTCACGCCATCGAGCTGAAGCCCGGCAAGGGTGCGCAGATTGCGCGCTCGGCCGGCGCATCCGCGCAACTGGTGTCGAAGGAAGGCGGGCTGGCGCTGCTCAAGCTGCCTTCGGGCGAGGTCCGGCGCGTATCCGTGGACTGCATGGCTACCGTAGGCCAGGTCGGCAACGTCGATCACGAGAATATTTCGCTCGGCAAGGCCGGCCGCACGCGCTACCTGGGCCGGAGGCCGCACAACCGCGGCGTTTCGATGAACCCCATCGATCACCCGCACGGTGGCGGCGAGGGCAAGACCTCCGGCGGACGGAATCCTGTCACGCCGTGGGGACAGCCCACACGCGGTTTCAAGACGCGCAGAAACAAGAGCACGGACAAGTGGATTGTAAGCAGGAGGGGGAAGAAGTAAGACATGGGCCGATCGATTCGCAAGGGGCCGTTCACGGACCAGCACCTGATCGAGAAGATCGCCAGCATGAATGCGAAGAACGAGCGCAAGGTGATCCGGACCTGGTCGCGGCGTTCCACCATCCTGCCGGAGTTTGTGGGGCATACGGTGGCCGTGCACAACGGCAAGAAGTTCATCCCGGTGTACGTTACCGAGAACATGGTGGGTCACAAGCTCGGAGAGTTCTCGCCGACTCGGAGCTTCCGGGGTCACGCGGCCAAGTCTGCCTCGGAGAAATCCTCCAAGCCGGCATAGGCCGCGGCGGAAAAGGGATTGAAGATGGAAGCAAGAGCAGAAGCCAGGAACGTGCGGGTCTCGCCGCAGAAGGCGCGCCTTGTAGTGGACCTGATCCGCGGGCGCAACGCCGGCGAGGCGATTAGCATCCTGCGCGCGACCAACAAGCGGGTTGCGCCGACCGTTGAAAAAGTGCTGCGCTCGGCCATCGCCAACGCCGAGAACCGCTTCAGCGACGTGGACGTCGACACGCTGACGGTGGTGGAGGCGTATGTGAACGAAGGGCCGCGAATGAAGCGCATCCGGCCCGCGCCGATGGGGCGCGCCTACCGTTACCAGCGCCGGCTGGCGCACATCGCGGTAGCGGTCGGGGACGGCAAAGAGGAATAAGCAATGGGCCAGAAAGTACATCCCTACGGATTCCGGCTGGGCGTCAGCAAGACCTGGCGTTCGCGCTGGTTCGCAAAGCAGGACTACGGCAAACTGCTGTGCGAGGACCTGGAGCTGAAGTCGGCTCTGCGAAAGCGCCTGAAGGCCGCCGGCGTGAGCTCGGTCGAGGTGGACCGTCCCGGCAACAAGCTGCGGATCACCATCCGGACGTCGCGCCCGGGCATCATCATCGGCCGCAAGGGCGCCGAGATCGAGAAGCTCAAGCAGGACCTCGCCAAGCGCACCAAGCGGGACGTCTTCATCGACATCCAGGAAGTGCACAAGCCTGAACTGGACGCGCAACTGGTCGCCGAGTCCATCGCTCTGCAGCTTGAGAAGCGCGTGGCCTTTCGCCGCGCGATGCGCAAGGCCGTGGATTCGGCGTTGCGGTTCGGCTGCAAGGGAATCAAGGTGCGCGTGTCCGGCCGCCTGAACGGTGCCGAGATCGCGCGCAGCGAGTGGTACCTGCAGGGGCAGTTGCCGCTGCACACGCTCAGGGCGGACATCGACTACGGCTTCGCTGAGGCCTACACCACCTACGGTGTGATCGGGATCAAGTGCTGGATCTACAAGGGCGACCTGCTCGATCAGCAGATCCGTAAGGGAATGTACCAGGCCGAGCCCGAGCCCCGGCGCCGCGAACGGCGCGACCGGCGCGAACGCGGCGAGCGGCCTCCGCGCGGCGAGGAACGCGTGCAGCACACCCCGCCTCCGCCGCCGATTCTCGAGCCCGCCGGCCCGGTGATCCAGGCGGCTCCGCCGGATCTGCCGTCGCCCGCGCGCACGACTGCGATACTGCCGCCGCTAACGCCTCCGCAGGCGCCTTCCTGGAAGCAGGAAGTGCGTCCGGAGCCGCCCGCGGCGCCCGAGGGCCCCAAGCCCGAGGAAGAGAACAAGGAATAAAGGAGTCCGACGGCCATGTTGATGCCGAAGAAGGTCAGATACAGAAAGCAGCAGCGCGGACGCCGGACCGGCAAGTCCTGGCGCGGCTCCTCGTTGGCTTTCGGCGACTACGGCCTGAAGGCCATGGAGGCGGCGTGGATTACGGACCGGCAGATTGAGGCTGCCCGTATCGCCATGACGCGCTTCATCAAGCGCGGCGGCAAGGTGTGGATCCGCATATTTCCGGATAAGCCGATCACGAAGAAGCCGGCCGAGACGCGCATGGGAAAAGGCAAGGGCGCGCCCGAGGGTTGGGTGGCAGTAGTCAAGCCCGGCCGCGTGCTGTTCGAGATGGAAGGCGTCACGCAGGACATCGCCCGGCAGGCGATGGCGCTTGCCGCCCATAAGCTGCCGATCCCGACCAAAGTAGTCGCTCGGCCGAATGTGGAGTAGCTCGATGAAGCCAGAAAAGATTCGCGATCTGGACACCGGGGAGCTTAAGCGGCAGCTCCAGGAAATGGAGGACCAGCTCTTCCACCTCCGGTTTCAGATGGGCATGGGCCAGATGGACGGCCTGAAGAAGTACCGCGTGCTGCGCAAGGACCGCGCGCGCATTTTGACGATTCTCAGCGAGCGCGAGCGCCGCGAAGCGGTCCCAGGAGCGTAACCGGCCATGGCAGCAGAACAGAATTCGCAGGTGAAACGGAAGAACGAGAAGGTCGGCCAGGTCGTCTCGACCAAAATGCGGAAGACCGTGGTGGTTGAGGTGACGCGGCGCGTGCCGCACCCGGTGTACAAGAAGATCGTCGGGCGCCGCAAGAAGTTCTACGCCCACGACGAGCAGGAAACCGCCCGCGTCGGCGACGTGGTGCGCATAGTGGAGTCGCGCCCGCTCAGCCGCCTGAAGCGGTGGGAGCTGGCGGAGGTGATCCGCCGCGCGGCGCTGGTGGGAATCACGGATACGGAGACATCGGCTGCCGGCAGCGGCCCGGGGCGGACAACGAAATAGCAGGTACGGGCGCGGGAGCGGGCGCGAAAGCGCCGGCCGCGCCAGGGAGATAACGTCATGATCGGAATGCGAACCATCCTGGACGTCGCCGATAACAGCGGCGCACGCAAGCTGAGCGCCATCCTTCCGCGCGGCGGTGATAAGGGCCTGCGCGCCGGACTCGGCGACGTGGTGACGGCCAGTGTGAAGGAGGCGACTCCGGATTCGGCGATCAAGAAAGGGAAGGTGGTGCGGGCCGTGATCGTGCGCATGCGCAAGGAAACCCGGCGCAAGGATGGCACCTATATCCGGTTCGACTCCAACGCCGCGGTGCTGATCAACAACGAGGGCGAGCCGGTGGGCACGCGCGTGTTCGGGCCCGTCGCACGCGAGCTGCGCGACAAGAGGTTCATGAAGATCGTTTCGCTCGCGCCGGAGGTGATCTGACATGGCGATGTTCGGACGAAACGCCAAGAAGAAGGCCGCTCCGCCGGCGAAAATCGCCCTGAGGCGGAACGACATGGTGGCGGTCATTGCCGGCCGCGACAAGGGCAAGCGGGGACGCGTGCTGAAGGTGGACCCTAGGACGGGCAAGGCGCTTGTCGAGGGCGTGCAATTGGTTAAGCGCCACACGCGCCCGAACCCCCAGCGGCAGATTAAGGGCGGCATCGCCGAGCGCGAGAGCCCCATAGCGGTCTCGAACCTCATGCTCGTCTGCGCAGAGTGCGGACCTACGCGCGTGGGCTACAAGGTGGACACGGTTGGCGGCAAGAGCCGGCGCACGCGCGTGTGCAAGAAGTGCGGCGCGCCGCTGGAGAAGAAGTGACATGGCAGCCAGGCTGAGAGAGCATTACGCGAAGAACGTCATACCGGCGCTGATGAAGGAGTTCGGCTACAAGAACGTCAACGCCGTTCCGAAGCTCGAGAAGATCACCATCAACATCGGCCTGGGCGAGGCATCTGCCAACCCGAAGCTGATGGACGGCGCGCTCGCGGAGCTGACGGCAATATCCGGCCAGAAGCCGGTGGTGACCAAGGCCCGCAAGTCGATCGCCGCCTTCAAGCTGCGCACCGGCATGACCATCGGCTGCATGGTCACGCTGCGCGGCGACCGCATGTACGAGTTCCTGGACCGGCTAGTGAACGTCGCCCTGCCGCGCGTGCGCGACTTCCGCGGCGTCTCGACGAAATCGTTCGACGGCCGGGGCAACTATACGCTGGGTATCCGGGACCAGCTCATCTTCCCGGAGATCGACTACAACAAGGTCGAAAAAGTGAAGGGAATGAACATCTGCGTGACCACCACGGCCACGAGCGACCCCGAGGGGCTGGCCCTGCTGCGCCACCTCGGAATGCCGTTCCGCCAGTAGGCGCGCGGATCAGGAGAAACGATGGCGACCACTGCGAAAATCGCCAGGGACGTGAAGCTGCTGAAGCATAAGAAGGCCTCGACGCCGAAGCTCGGCGTCCGGCACCGCAACCGCTGCTGGCGCTGCGGGCGCCCGCGCGGGTACCTGCGCAAGTTCATGCTCTGCCGCATCTGCTTCCGGGAACTGGCGCTGGCTGGCGAGATCCCGGGCGTGATCAAGGCGAGCTGGTAAGAAGTGCTGCCGCCGGGCGCGGACGCGCGGCGGACGATGCGGCCTGAGTGCCGGATGAAACCGGCAGACCTGGCCGGAAGGTGACGAACAGAGAATGACGACGGATCCGATTGCCGACATGCTGACGCGAATCCGCAACGCGATGACGGCGCGCCACCCCAAGGTGGACGTGCCGGCCTCGAAGTTGAAGATCGAGATCGCGCGCATATTGAAGGAAGAGGGCTACATCCTCAATTACAAGGTGGCCGAGGAAGGCCCCAAGAGGGTCATCAAGATCTACCTGAAGTACCAGCCGAACAACAAGCCGGTCATCTCCGAGCTGACGCGCATCTCGCGGCCCGGCTGCCGCGTATACGTCGCGCACAAGGAGATCCCGTCGGTGCTCGGCGGCCTCGGCATCAATATTCTGACGACGCCGCGCGGCGTCATGACCGGCCGCGACGCCCGCAAACAGCGCGTGGGCGGCGAGCTGTTGTGCCAGGTTTGCTAAGGGAGCCAGTGGAATGTCGAGAGTAGGCAAGAAACCGATTCCGCTGCCGAAGGGTGTCAAGGTGACGCCGGCGGGCGACCAGTTGCAGGTGGAAGGGCCGAACGGCAAGCTGACCGTGCCGATCCCGCGCGGCATAGGCGTGCGCGAAGAAAACGGCGTGCTCCAGATCACGCGCGACTCGGACGACAAGGCCGCTCTGCACGGGCTTACCCGGGCGCTCGCGGCGAACGCCGTCCAGGGCGTCTCGACGGGTTTCACAAGAGAGCTGGACATCGTGGGCATCGGGTACCGCGCCGAGATGAAGGGGCGTGTGGCCGTGTTCACGCTGGGCTACTCGCACCCCATCGAGTACCTCCTTCCGGACGGCATTGATATGAAGATCGACAAGCAGACTCACATCGTCCTGAGCGGGCGCGACCGCGAGGCCCTCGGCCAGGTGGCCGCGAATATCAGGGCGCTGCGTCCGCCGGATCCCTATAAGAACAAGGGCATCCGCTACACGGGCGAGGAGCTGCGCAAGAAGGTCGGCAAGACCGGGGCGGGTGGCAAATGATTAAGAGAGTCTCTCGCGACGATATTCGCA
>JBLNBX010000093.1:0-3041 GCA_050260275.1 bacterium | reverse complement strand
GATCTCCTGACATGGCTCGATGGACTGTAGCGTTATGTTGAGTTCCGGACAAGCATGAGGCTGTGCGCGGCCATCCCGGCCGCGCCGCTTCACATAACTCGCAACTTCACAGAATGGACGTGATCGATTTCGAGGACCACGTCGAAGTCCTCACCCAAGCACTCGCGGAGCCGTGCGACGAGCTTCTTCAGATCGTCGGGCGCCAGTCCGCGCGAACGGATGTCCACCGCTGCGCCGGAGTAGTGCAGGGAGCCAGCCGTGTGCTTCCCGTCGACGGCGGCGGTGATTACGCAGTCCACGCCCATTTCTTCGAGAATGCGCTCGGCGGCGACGACAGCAAGCACCGTTTCCGGCCGCAGGCCGGCAATTCGTACTCCGGGCTTGAGCAACAGCATGGCGAATTCTCTTTTGGTTCAGGCCAGTTCGACGAGTTCGACGCTCACGTCCGACCGGCCCGGCATCGAGGACTGGCTCCACTCGGAATCGAACCGGACGATGTACCGCCCGGTCGGATTGGCGCCGGTCGGGTCCCACGAGAACTTCGGATTAGTTTCGTAGGGGTCGTAGAAATAGAACGGCTCGACGGGACCTTTCCGGGCCTCGTAGAAACTGCGGAGCGCCTGGAGTTGCGCCGGGGTAAGGCGCTTCGCCAGACGCCACCGCTTCCTGCTGTTGTTTGCCTGCACCGACCGCTGAGACTCGCCGTTGCGGTACTCGTTCTCGATGGCCGGATACTCCTGTGCCCGCGCGAAGGCGACGCACAAGGTGGGCGGCAGCACCGTGGCCGGTGCAGCATTCGCAACGCTTCCAGGCATCTGTGAACACGTGCCGTGATAGGTTAATAGAGTTGGTTCGGTTTACCGATGTACACCCGTACACGAAACGGCTTGATTGAGGCGTCGGACCGTCGAATCGTTTACTTCAGCGTGGATCGCTTCGTCTCGGAGATCGCCCAAGGAGCCGCGTGTTTCATCTGCGGATGCAGCGTCAGCGAAAAGCAGTTCAGCGGTGAACACGTACTGCCCGACTGGTTACTGAAAAGGCACGGACTGCACTCCGGTCGAGTCGTGTTGCCCAACAGTGCCGAGTTCATGTACGGGCGCTATGTCGTACCGTGTTGCTCCCCGTGTAACGCACGCATGGCTGAGGTTTTCGAGGTGCCAATCAGCACGGCCTTCGGACAAGGCTACGATGCGGTAGGCCGGTTCATCAGGGATGGGGGCGGATCACTCCTGTTCATCTGGCTGGCGTCACTGTTTCTGAAGACACATCTGAAACATCGGGAGTTGCGCTGGCACCTGGATTCTCGGCTCGGCGACGAGAAGATTGCAGACCTATATGATTGGAAGGAGCTTCATCACATTCACTGCATCGTTCGCTCGTTTTACTCCGGAGCCAGACTGACACCGCGCGTCTATGGCTCGCTTGCACTTCTGCCGGCAAATATGGACGAAGGGCCTGAGCACTTCGACTATGGCGATCTTTTTCCGGGCAGGGCGGTTCTCCTCCGGTCGGGCGATACCGCGCTCGTGGCGGTGTTGAACGATTCTGGTGCGGTGCTCGGCGCCATGAAGGAGGTGTTCGACAAAATCAGGGGACCACTGACGCGGCTGCAATTGCGGGAGTTGATGGTTCGCATGGCTTACTGCAACATGCTGCTGGAGCCCAGGCCGCGATACTACTCCGACATCAACGCAGGAACAGAAGAATACATTATCGATGCGGAGGTCCCGGAGACTTTCACGCTAGTGCAGGACTCCGATCCAGCCTTGTTGGGCCAACTCTTTTACCATGCAGTGGGGCCAATCCTGGAAGCACTCCCAGAACGGGTTGATCCCAGTGTCCTGAATCACGTCAGAAAGGGTCGATTCACGTTTCTCTTCGACGATAACGGCGACTTCCTTGCAAGTAGCAGTTGACGGCCGCAAGTTACGAAGTAAGCAATCCGGGGCTGACTTGGAGGGCCATCAGTTCCCGCCTGCCGGCGTTGGCCTTCATCGCGGAGATCGCGCCCTGCGCCACCACGCGGCCGTTCTGAATGATAACCGTCCCGACCGCCTTGGAATCGATCTGGAGCGGCACCACTATAGGCTGCGCGCTCGACGGCGTGCCTCCGCCGATCTTGTCGAGCGTCGGCAGACCCCCGAAGGCCGGAAGCGGCGTTCCATTCGAGTACGCGGTCGCTTGGAACAGCGACCCTCCGGACTGAACTAGGCTCGCCGGGCGCACCGTACCAGGCAAGCCCGCCGTGCTCTGGCCCGTGCTCATCGCGTACAGCTCCACGATGTCGCGGATCTGCTGGCTCCTGATGGCCATGTCGAGGTTGCCGCCGAAGCCCTGCTTCGCGATCTCCACGATCTGTCTCAGAACCGCATTGTCCTTGAGATCGACACCGTAGGTCGCCTTGATCTTTTCGCGCGCCTTCTCTTCGGCGCTCTTCACGAACAGCCGCCCAACACCGGCAGCGAAGCCGAAGAGGCCACCGACGACCGCGCCGATGGGACCGCCAAGTTTCGCGCCAATCAGCGCGCCGCCCGCCGTAGTCATCCCGACCCCGGACCAACCACCGCGCCTGAGGCCCTCCATCGCGAGGATGCCGCCGCCAAGCAGCATCGCGCCGCCCTGCCAGCCGCCGACGCCACGAGCGCCGGAGAGCTGAGCCATGTTGCCCGCCCAGCGTTCCGGACGGAAACCGATGTTCCCGAGGCTGGCGAGCGAGTCCTTCCACCCGGAAAGACTCGACTTCCAACCGCCGAACCAGCCGCCGCCGGAGCCTCCCGCGGCGCCGGCTCCGGACGGGAAGAATGGAGGCGTGCCCCAGCCGCCCGCGGACCCGCCAGGAATCGGCCCGCCGCCGCCAGCGAAGATGCCGCCGAAGCCGCCGAGAACCGATGCCCACCCGCCGCCAGCCGGGGCAGCGGCCGGAGCGCCGCCACGATACCCGAACAACTGCATGAACAAGCGCGCGACGTTCGACGTGACGACTTCCTTGATCGCGGTGAGCATCGCGGTCTTGAAGGAGTTCCCGATGGCCGACCACA
>JBLNBX010000092.1:0-5502 GCA_050260275.1 bacterium | reverse complement strand
GTTCACCTGGTAGGTGGGCCGCGCTTTCAGCCGGTTGAGCACCTGCTCGAACGTCTTCACCAGGTCGATGAGGCTGACGGCGAGTTCCGGCTCGCTCTCCTCGGCTATGAACTGATGGAGCTGCGGGTTCGACCAGACGTTCTCCTCGATAAGCCTCTTCTGCTGGAGCATCTCGGCGGCGTTCTTGAAACGCTCGTGCTCGATCAGCTTCCGCACCAGCTCCTGCCGCGGGTCTTCCTCGGGAGAAATCTTCTCGAGTTCCGGGTCGCGCGGCAGCAGCATCCGGGACTTGATGTGTATGAGCGTGGCAGCCATGAAGATGAATTCGGCGCCAAGCTCTATGTCGAGCGCGGCGGCCTGGTCCAGATACTCGAGGTACTGGGCCGTGATCCGCGCGATCGGAATATTGTATATGTCTATCTGCTGCTTACGGATAAGGTCCAGCAGCAGATCGAGTGGACCCTCGTACTGATCCAGGCGGACGTTCAGGGGAGACGACGACACGACTCAATCACGATAGCACGCTAAACCGCGCGCTCTCTCGCCCGCCCTCACCGGTCATCGGGTTTCTTCGGGCGCCGCCGCCCCGAAGATCAGGGTGACATCGACGGTGCGGCCGGTTTCGTCCACGTCGAGTTTCGAATCAGTCTTGCCGAGGTTGTCGAAGTACTCCTCTTCGCGGATGCGCTCCAGGAAAAATGTGGGGTAATCGGCGTTGAACGTCTGCCCGGGCTTCATGCCCCACAGCTTGCGGATTGCCGGCTCGGTCGTGACGTCCAGCCCCTCGATGCGCAGTCTGCCGAACCGGTACTGTGGGCCCGGAGTCACACGGATCGTCACGTCCACGCGCCTGGCCTCGAGGTCGATGCGCTTCGAAACGTCGCTGGTGACGCCCATGTAACCGTCGCGGCGGAGGGCCTTTTCGATGCGCCCCGCAGCCGAGCGAACTTCGTCCATGTTGAACAGGTCACCGGTCCTGAGCGCCGCGGCCTTGATGAGCGGAGCAGTGTCCTCGATGCCTTCCAGGCTCACCTCCCCGAGCGTGAACAACTCGCCTTCCTCCACCGTCACTGTGACCAGCACGCCGTCGACGCCCTCTTCCGGCGAGGTCTCGATCTTTGGAAAGGTGACGCCCGCGCGGCCTCTGGCTTCGTACAGGGGGCGCACCGTGCCGTCGAGCATCATCCGGAAGCGGCTCTCGCGAAACGCGCGCCCCACGGCTACGGAGTTGATCGCGTTTTGAAGCATGCTCTCGTGAAGCGCCTGGCTGCCCTTGAATACCACGCGCGCAATGATGGGCTGCGAGCCTTCGGGGCGGAAGATGATCGCGAGTTCACCCGCGTCGTCGGGCGTGACCGAGCCCACCACCTTCCGGTTCGTTGCGGCGCTCAACGCTTCCGCGCAGCGGTCGATGCGGGCACGCGTGGGCGGTATGCGGTCGCCGAAAAGCGGGTCGGCGCGCTTGAGGACTTCCTGGGCCTCTGAAGGGGGTATGCCGAGGTCTTCGAAGCGCACCGGATAGAACGGGCCGGCCTCGGAAACCGTGAAATCGATGGCGTAGCCGCGCGCGCCGGGCGCGGGCCCAAAACGGAACTCAATGCGGTCGAAGGCGCCGCTGGCGGCAAGGCGGTCGCGGGCGGCCTCGATGTCGGCGCGCGTTACCTTGTCGCCGGGATGGATACCCGCGACGGCCAGTATCTGTTCCCGGGAGTACACCTCGTTGCCGGTGATGGTGATGGTCTCGATCGGCCATGCTTTGGGGGCTTCGGCCGGCTTGGGAGCGGGGGCGGCTTTGCGCGCCGGCCGCTGTTGAGCGCCCGCTGTCACGCACACGGCCAGCAACAGAAGGATCACGCGCAAGCGCATGCTTTCATTATGCGGCGGCGGGGAAATAGGTTTCGGAGAAGCGCCGCACCCCGCCAGCCGCGCGCGGCGCGCGCTCGACCGCAACAGGAACCGCCGAAAATGTTAAATCTCGGCGGAGCCCATCCCTACGGCGATCATCAGGTCCGAATGCACCACAACGGCGGCGACACGGAGCAGCCGACTTCTCTACAATCAGTAACGATGCCTCATTACGATCTTGTAATCATTGGCAGCGGCCCGGGCGGATACTCTGCCGCTGTTCGTGCAGGACAGTACGGGCTCAAGACCGCCATCGTCGAGAAACAGCCGCGCCTCGGAGGCACCTGCCTGTTGGTCGGCTGCGTGCCGACCAAGGCCCTGCTGCACACAGCGGAGGTCTGGCAGCAGTTCAAGAACGGAGTAGATGGCATCGCGGCCGACAACCCGCGGCTCGACCTCTCGAAAGCCATCGATCACAAGAATCAGGTGGTTGCCAAGCACGCCAAGGGCGTCGACTTCCTGATGAAGAAGAACAAGGTCGATGTGGTGCGCGGCACGGCGCGGCTTCAGGGCGCGCACCGCGTCGAGGTGCGGGGTGATCAGGGCTCGCAGGTGCTCGAGACCAAGAACGTCATCCTCGCCACCGGTTCGGAAGCGCGCATGCTGCCGGGGCTCGAACCGGACCCCGAGCGCATCCTGACCAACGTCGAGATCCTCGAGCTGCGCCAGGTGCCCAAGAGCATGATCGTCATCGGCTCGGGCGCGGTTGGCGCGGAGTTCGCCTCCATGTTCAACCGCTTCGGCACGAAGGTGACGCTGGTGGAGATGCTGCCGCGCATCGTGCCGGTCGAGGACGAGGAGGTATCGAAAGAACTCGAACGCTCGTTCAAGAAAGCAGGCATGCGCGTTGAGACCGGCGCGCGCGCCGAGGACATCACGCGGACGGATACGGGCGTCAGCATGAAGCTGACCACGTCCAACGGCAAGACCGAGACGCTCGAGGCCGAAAAGATTCTCATCGCTGTCGGCCGCCGCCCCGTTACAGACAACATCGGCCTCGAGACGATCAGCGTGGATATCGACCGCGGCTTCGTCAAGGTTGACCAGTGGCAGCGAACGGGCGAAGACGGCGTCTACGCCATCGGCGACATTGCCGCCGGCACCCCCCAGCTTGCGCACGTGGCGGTGAAAGAGGGCCTCGTCGCAGTGGCGCACATCGCGGGCAAGCCTGTGGAGCCCATCAACAAGATGCGCATCCCCGCAGCCACCTACACGGAGCCGGGCATCGCCAGCGTGGGCCTCACCGAAGCCGCCGCGCGCGCCGAGGGACGGCAGGTGAAGGTGGGCAAGTTCAGCTTCATGCCCAACAGCATGGCCACCATACTCGGCCGTCACTCGGGTTTCGTGAAGGTGGTGGCGGACGAGAAGTACGGCGAGATACTCGGGGTACACATCATCGGGCCGATGGCCTGGGAACTCATCGGCGAGGCCACCGCGGCGATGGCTGCAGAGGCTACCATCGAGACGATGATGAACATGGTGCACGCCCACCCGACGCTCTACGAAGCCATGGGCGAGGCGTTCAACAACGTGTACGGCCTGGCCATTAATGCGTAAGGTGTGCGAAATTCGCGATCTCGGCCGCATGGAGTACGGCGCGGCCTGGGACCTGCAGCGGCGGCTCGTCGCGGAGCGCAAGCAGGGGCGCGTACCGGACCAGCTTCTGTTCGTCGAGCACCCGCACGTTCTCACTCTAGGACGCAACGGCTCCATGCGGAATCTGCTGGCCAGCGAGGCGGCGCTGAAGGCGGCGGGCATCTCATTTTTCGAGATAGACCGCGGCGGCGACATCACCTACCATGGGCCGGGGCAGATCGTCGGGTACCCAATCTTCGACCTCCGCGAGTGGCGGCGCGACGTGGTGGCCTACGTGCGCGCGATGGAGCAGGCCATCATCGATGCGCTCGCGGAGTTCGGCATCGAGGCCGGCCGCAGCGAGGGCGCGACCGGCGTGTGGGTGAACGGCGCGAAGGTGGCCGCCATCGGCGTCCACATAAGCCGTTGGGTCACTTCGCACGGCTTCGCGCTGAACCATACGACGGATCTGAACTACTTCAAGTACATCGTTCCGTGCGGGCTCACGCGGCCCGTGACATCCATGCGCGAGCTGGGCGTGGCAGCGCCGCGAGCGGAAGTCATCGCAGCGCTCACGAGGCACTTCTCGCGCATTTTCGAGTTCGAAGCGGTTGAACCGGTTCTTCATTCGGAGCACGCCATATGACAGACGTCGTGATGCCCCAGATGGGCGAGAGCATTGTCGAGGGTACGCTTACAAAGTGGCTGAAAAAGCCCGGCGACCGAGTCGAGCGCGACGAGCCGCTGTTCGAGATCTCGACGGACAAGGTGGATACCGAGATCCCGTCGCCCGTTGCGGGCGTGCTGAAGGAGATCCTGGCAGAGGAGAACAGCACGATAGCGGTCAACTCGGTGGTGGCGCGCATCGCCGAGGAAGGAGAGGCCGCGGCTGCGCCGGCCGAAGAGGCTACGGGCCCGGTAACTCCCGAGCCGCCCGCTCCGGGTCCGAAGCCGCCTGCTCCCACTCCTGAGCCTCCGCCCGCGCCGCAGCCGCCTCCTCCCGCGCCCGTGCCTCCAACGCCCGGCCCCGAGCCGGAGCCGATGCAGGCGGCGGAGCCCGTGGGGCCGCTGTCTCCGCTTGTCCGCAAAATGGCCCGCGAGCATGGCATCGATCTCTCGAAGGTCAAGGGGACCGGCGCCGGCGGCCGCATCACTAAGGCGGACGTGGAGGCCTATATCGAAGCGCGGCAGGCCGCACCTGCAGCTCCTGCGCCTCCCTCAGCAGCGCCTGCCGCACCCGCACCGCCAACACCCGGCGCGGAACTGCCGCCGCTGCCCGTTCCCGGCGCGGCCAAGATCCGCGTGGAGCCGTTGAGCAACATGCGGCAGAAGATCGCCGAGCACATGACGATGTCGAAGCGGACCTCCGCGCACGTCACTACGGTCCACAAGATCGACATGACGAACGTGGCGAAGGTGCGCGCGCGCCACAAGGACGCCATCAAGGAGCGTTACGGTTTTTCGCTCACGTACCTTCCGTTCATCGCGCGCGCGGCATGCGAAGCGCTGCGCCAGTTCCCGCTCTGCAATGCTTCCATCGATGGACAGAACGTCGTCTATCACAACGAGATCAACATCGGAATTGCCGTGGCGCTCGATAACGGGCTGATCGTGCCCGTTATCCGCAACGCCGACGAGAAGAACGTGCTGGGGCTGCAGCGCGCAATAGTGGACCTTGCCACGCGCGCGCGCTCGCGGCAGCTCAAGCCCGACGAGGTCCATGGCGGCACGTTCTCCATTACGAACTTCGGCGGCTTCGGCAGCCTCTTCGCGACGCCCATAATCAACCAGCCGCAGGTGGCCATACTCGGCGTCGGCGCCATCGAGAAAACGCCCGTGGTGGTGGAGGGAGATGCAATCGCCATACGGTCGATCACACTTACAGGCCTCACGTTCGACCATCGGCTCATCGACGGCGCATACGCCGACCAGTTCATGCAGAAGCTCAAGGCGGTGCTCGAAGACTGGTCAGAGGACGTTCTGTGAGCCTCGAGAGCGTTCTCACACGCTACGTTTCGAGCA